>CAZPLD010000001.1:0-45709 GCA_964587505.1 uncultured Candidatus Saccharibacteria bacterium
CGCCGCCTTAAGTTCGTGGAACTCTTTTCTGGCAAGGTCTCCGGCCTCTTCGGCGTTAAGAGTTACGCAATCTTTAAAAACTTTGTGAGCATTCATGGTAACCTTAACAACTCAAATAACTGCTCAGATAATACAACTTTAACAACAACTTGTCAAACAAAAAGCGGCTTATTGCCGCATGCTTGGATATAGTTTCAAAGATTCTTCAGAAAGAGCATATGCATTAATTGGCCTGCCCAAAAGCCAGTCAAGGATAATACGCTTTTTAATAGGCCATGGGCTATGCTGCGCTTTCCGGAAAAAGTGCTGTCCGACACCACCCAAATCGTCATCAAAACTCTGGTAAGCGTAATCAAGGCCCATCTGTTGCCACCGGTCTTTGAAAAGCTGGCTTTGCTTGTAAAGATATCTGGCCTGCACGCCAAAACGGACATAGTAGCTACCCAGGAGCATCTTCTTCAGGCCAATGTACGACTCAATTAAACAACAAAGGGCTTGCCTCATGTTTGTCTCCTTCTACGGTGTTTCCGATATCACTATTATGAAACTTATGGTTTAAATGTCAAGCAAAAACACTGTCAGTGAGGTATCGGTAAATAAAAAGCGGTTATCACCGCTTTAGAAATAAGTCTTTCCATTGTCATCATAAACTTGGAACAGGTCGCTTCTGCTGATAGCAAATTCTCTACAAAGAGAGACTGCTTCTTCGGCCGTGTCAGTATCTGCCCCAATCTGATAATAGCAGGAATCAAACATTGTTATTGCCCTAAATTTTCCACGACTTGCAAATCTATCCTCGTGACCAATTTCTCTTAGCTTTGGTCTTCCTTGAGTCGTCACACCTTCTCCTTTTCAATAAACTCAAATCTTGCCATTAAGATAGCACGTCTTTAACTACCCGTCAATCCAATGTTGCGGGGGTGGGATTCGCCTACAATCTGGGAATATTTAAAAGACGGTCTGTTAGGGCGTTTAGTTTATATAACAAGTTCGCACTTTTCTTAATTCTAAAATCTATGGTTCCGTAATGGACATTATGATTTTCATATTTCTTAGCTGGTTTAGTTTTAACATATCTAAAATTCGTAAAGTTCTCTGGTTTTATTTTGAGATAGTTTCTCCAGAAAGAAATTATTTCTTTCTCACGGTTCTTGTGTATGGAATTGATGTGTATAGAAAATTTAATATCCATCTTTTTTATATTATAAAAACGATAAAACCATTCAATCATAAACCTTACTATTTGTTTATTACTATTAGTAAACTGTACCGTCCCATATGTTTTTGTTCCCTCGGCTAAATACAAAGCAAGACCCGCTATAAAGAATTCTCCTTTCGTTAATTTGTTGAGTTTTTTTGCTTCTTCTGTGGCTTGCCGTATTGCATTCACCCTTTTCATTCTCTGAAAATTCGCACCCTTCAAGCGTCCCCGGGTAATTAGGTGTTGTTTTTCATCCAAAACCATTTTTAGCTGTTTATCTGTTAATTTGATATCTCTACACCACAAACTAACTGTGCTTTGAGATACTTCAATAATACGAGCTATGTCTTTAATACTTTTTCCCAAACTTCTCAATTTTCGAGCTCTGATTTTTAATTCCGATTTGGCCATAGATAGTTATAATACATTATACCACACTTTCTTTTTGGTGGAAATTGCAATTGTGCATAAAGTATGATATGTTAGATTACAGAAATCGCGGGGTAGAGCAGCGGCAGCTCGTCAGGCTCATAAGAAATTGTGACCTATCATAGTAATGTGGTATGGAAAACTTCCGAAATTGCCGGAAACCCGATTCGCCAAAGGCGAAGGGCAATCAGCAGCCAAGGATTGTGTTCTTTATAATTTAGCTTCTCTTAATTGCCGATATGATTTCTCACGACGTTCTAATTCGTCCCGAGATAACTTATAGGTTTTGGGCGGACATTCAAGTTGATAGCCAATAGCAATGTCTGCTTCATGAGATTTGGTAATAAGGAATGGTTTAACTTTCTGGAGAAGAATGCAAGCTTCCCGAGATGACCAAGAAACTGTATAAGATTGTTTGCGAAGTTTTCCTGTATCAAGAGTTCTTGTTCTTCTTTTTTTATAAATTGTTCCTCCAAAGTGTTCTTGAATCCAATTAATTGTTTTCAAAGAACACATACATATCTCCATTCTCAAAGAGTAGCGAGCATTGATGTAAGGAAAAGCTGGCTTCCGACGGAAAATAGAAATATGTCCTTCTCCGTCGATAAGACCCGCTAAATAAGCAACATCGGTCATATGTAAATTATAGCACAATCAAGGTTCAGAGACTATAATGGAAGCATCCGCCAATTGGCGGATGATGGGATAGTCCGACACTGTCAGTAATGGCAGCTAACAGCCAGAACCTGAAGGTCGTGGGTTCGAATCCCACCCCCGCAACAAAAATAAATCAGGGCTACCCTTTACGGGTGGTTTTGATTTATTTCTAAGTTGCTGGAGGGAGCGAATGCTATTGAGGTATTCGCGTTGGGATTTGAAAAGCGGAGCGATGTTACAAATTGCAATCGGCAATTTGTAACCGCGAGCTGGGACTGCGACCAAAATTGCGGAAGCAATTTTGAGTTGTAGCCGAATCCCACCCCCCGCAACATGGAAAATAACCTAGCATTTGCTAGGTTATTTTTAGTTCATGGGGGCGGGAATAAGAACCGCTGGATTTATTTTTTGGATGATGATAAAATCAAGCCACTTCTTTGATAATGAAAGGCTGCGATGAGATTCCTATTCGCTATCTTTTTTCTGGTATCTCAAGGCAAGGTTATTGACGAAACCGTAAACATAAAATTCAACGAAATTGATGTTTCTATAAATACTAAAGTTGAGCAGAAAACAGAAAATTATATTTATACCTATGGCCTAAATAATAAGGGGCAAACATCGGTATTAATTTCCTTCTCGACGATTGACAAGATAACCAGGCCAGAACATATATTAATAGAGTTATCTTCTAAAGAAAAGAAAGATTTTACTTTTACATCAAAAATATCTTCCGTCCGCTTTGGAAGTAAAATAGAAATATATATTCCAGACACACAACCTCGCTATCCATATGATAATAAAGGTAGGCCAGACTTTCCTGTAGGTAAGTTCTGGATGCTAACTTACGTTGATATAATAAATACTCATTTGCCATCAAACCTAGTTAATTAGTGCGATAACCCCGCACTTTTTTATTTCTCCTCATCTAAGTAATATCTAAAAACCTTCTCAACTAACCCCCGAGAAGCAGTTCCAACGATTGATTGTCCCCGCAACATAGTAAAAACAAAACCACCAAAAGGCTGTTTTGTTTTTATTGCCAAAACAACTAAACAAGAGTATTTTAAACACAAAGTTCGTTTAAATCCGAGGGGTTATGGGCTCAAAAAAATATCTGGTTCCCGGCGCTGGTGTTGGAAAAGCCATTGCTTACACGCTTGCAAAAAGCGCCAACACGCAATTGGTGGTTATCGCGGACATGGATATAGAAAAGGCTGTCAAGGTTTCCCGTTTTGTAAATAAGTTTTGCAGTCCAAAGTGCGTTGCAATTCAATTTGATGCCGAAAAAACTAAAAATTTTGTCGCACTTTTTAAAAAGTTTGATGTGGTTATAAGCGCCCTTCCGGCTAAATATAACTTCAAATTAGCCGAGGCGGCTATTCGGGCAAACACACATTTTTGCGACCTTGGCGGAGTTGTGGAGGTAACAAAACAAATGCTCGAACTAAACAGAAAATATCCGAATATGCCGGTATCTGTAGTCCCCGACTGCGGACTTATGCCTGGCTTAGGAATTATTATATCTAAAAAACTGATGTTAGATTTGGGCGGAGCAGAATTCATTGAGATTCTGGTGGGTGGACTTCCCCAAAAACCGAAGCCCCCGACATATTATCAAAAAGTTTTCCATGCAGAAGGACTAAGACATATCTGCTATGACATGGCCCCGATTTTGTCCAATGGCGAAATCAAATTAGTAAAACCATTTCATGATTATAGCCAAATAGATGTGCCTGAACTGCAAAGATTTTCTAAAAAATTCAATGGACGCGTTGAAACATTTGTTACAGCTGGGGCATCTCTTGCTGCTGAATCATTCCGCGATTGGGGCGTGAACTACTTTGCCGAGAAAACCGTCCGCTGGCCGTGGTTCGTAGATTTCTTCAAAAAAGTACCGGAATATAAATTTGAACAAGCAATTGAAGAGTATCTAACAACTCCTGTTGACGCCGAAAATCCAGATTTGGTCTGGATGCTGGTAACAGCCCGAAAGACGGGAATTAACCCAAAATCAGTCTCGCTTTTAGATTTATATGACACTGCTACCGATCTGACAGCCATGCAGAGAACAACCGGTTTTACGACTGCTGTCATCGCCGAAATGATGGCCGAAGGAAAAACAAAGCCAGGAGTTTCCACACCGGAAAACGCTTTTGACGACTTAGGTACAAATGAAGTACTTGATAGAGTTTGCTGCTTACTGACTTTGAAAGAAAATTAAGCGGTCCCGCCAGAAAACTAAATGCCCCGCTTTGCGGGGCATTTTTAATTTGTATTTATTGTTATTGCAAGATCTGGGCCTGAAGCAAAATCTTTCCGATATTGCCTGATGAACCGCAGTTTACAGCCAACTCTTTAGGCAAACTTGGACTGGATAAGGTAACTATCTTGTAACCGTAAGCGGATAAATCATATTTTGCGCTACCAATCATAACACTTTTCGTACTTGCTGACCTATTATCCAGCATAACACTGGTGCCATTTTTATAGGTAGGTCCTTGGGGAGTCATCTGGCAACGATCGTCAAATTGAATCCTTCTGCCTTCGTACTCCTTAACGGCATCAGAATAGCTTTTAGCTGAAACGGGGGCAGTACTTTTCTTTACAACCGGCTTTGCCGTTGTTCCTGCAACGGGGCTTGGGCTTACGTTTGACTGATTTAAATCTCCAAGACCGGGCAAAGATGGCAAGTTTTTAGAATACATCCACCACGCCCCAACACCTACTACAACCAACACAACTACCAACCAAGTCTTATTCACAATAGATTTCTCAAATCATTGGGCTGTTCAAGGCCCATTAGACCGAGTTTTAATTATTACAATAAGTATACCAAATAAAAACCACAACAGCGAAAGAAGATATCCACACGGCAACAAAAAAGAATTGACTAATAGCAAAATGCCTGATATAATAATATTAGAGTGGGCCCACCACTCCTTCCCCGCTCCGGTGGGGCTTTCGTTTAATAGGGTGACGTGGTAAATTTTCAGTATGGAGGGTTCGCCTAATGGTATGGCACTGGTTTCGAAAACCAGCAGGAGAAATCCTTTGCAGGTTCGAGTCCTGCACCCTCCGCCAAATTGTAAAAGACCTCTGAAAATGCTAAAATTAGGGTATGGATAATCAAATAATAGCCAAGCGCTATAGAACTGAATTATCCTCGGTAAAAGAGCTCCTTTTCAAGTTCCTTTTGGTTTGGACCGGAATCCTGCTTATATTAAGCTGGGTAGACTTTTTCTCAAAATATAAGCTATCGGAAGCGATGGTAACAAGTTATATAATCCTGTTAGGCGTTTATATAGTTCACAAAGAAACGTCACGCTGGACCGGCGTAAAAATGGGCATCAAACCGGGGGAACTATTTGTTTATGTGTGGTGGATCTCACTCTTAAGTATGCTTATATTGGGATTTTTTGCACACCGGGAAGTATCCCCTTCTGTAAGATTCTTAGCTTATGAAGTTTTAGGAGCGTTTCTCCTTAGCGAAATATCCAAAGGAGTTAACGCCTATAAAATAACCGGCGGTAATCTTGATTAAATTGGTGGGGTGCTCGAGTGGTTTAAGAGGATGGTCTTGAAAACCATTGTACGGGAAACCGTACCGTGAGTTCGAATCTCACCCCCACCGCCATGACCAGGGTCGTTGATTTAAGAAAAAAAACAGGGAAAAAAGAAACATCTCCCATTGTTGAGAAGGCGCCTTTGGTTGAAGAAAAACCGAAAGAAAAAGCGCCAGTGCTTGTGGCAACCCCAACTCCCGAAACGACAAAAAGGATTGAATGGGAAGCGCCGTCGTTCTATTACAATCCGCAGAAAAAATATCTTACTTTAGTTGTAATCGGTTTGTTTTTCGGAGCAAGTGCCATGCTCTTCTACCGCTTGGATACGTTAACCGCTATTTTTCTTATCCTATCTTCTCTGGTATTGATACTCTACGCCAACAAAAAACCGGCTCTGTCCAAAATTATTTTAAATCATGCTGGAGTGACAATAGACGACCATTCCTACTACTATAAAGATTTAAAATCATTTTGGCTGGATTACGAACCAAACGGCCCAAAAGAACTAAGTTTAGAAGCAAGAAAATGGTATATGCCTTACGTTAAAGTTTCCATCGAAAACCAAAATCCGGTGGAAATACGGTCATTAATGATAAACTTTGTCGCTGAAAGAGAACATGAGAAATCATTGGTAGACCTCATCAGCAGGAAAATAGGATTATAGTAGATCTGATTCAAATTGCGCTCGTCGTTCAACGGATAGGACATAAGCTTGCGGAGCTTATAATCGTGGTTCGATTCCACGCGAGCGCACCAATAAATTAAAAGCGGTCGTCTATGATAACCGCTTTTAATTTTGACCGGCAAGTGTTAAAATATGGACACTTCAACAAGTTCGGTGTAAACCACATGACAGACCTCTCCCTATCTATCGAAAAATTAAAAAACGTGGGACCAAGAAATATCCCCCGCCTCGCCAAACTCGGCGTAAAAACGGTAAGAAATCTTTTGTGGCATTTTCCCGTCCGCTATGAGGATTACAGCAAGGTTGTAACAATCTCCGAAATTGAACCCGGTCAAAAAGTAAACATCCAAGGGGAAATTTTAAAAATGAGCAACCGGATGATATTCCCCAGAAGAATGTCAATAACCAATGCTCTGGTCGGAGACGAGACCGGAGCTGTTAAGGTGGTCTGGTTCAACCAGCCATTCATCGCAAATTCCCTGAAAGAAGGAACGTTGGTCAGTTTAGCCGGAAAGGCCAATCTGGATAAACATGGTTTGTATCTTTCCAGCCCGACTTACGAAAAAATAAACGATATTGAATTTAAAAACTACAATTTAACTCATACCGGCGGTCTGATACCTATCTATCCCGAAACGGAAGGGGTTACTTCAAAATACCTGCGTTTTCTTATCAAACCAATTTTAAAGGACTTGGAAGTTCCGGACCCGCTACCGGCAGGGGTGATTAAAAAATATAACCTTCCACCTTTAAGCGAAGCTCTGACTAAGATTCACTACCCTACCAGTAATCAGGAGGCGGAAACCGCAAAAGAACGCCTCGCTTTCGACGACCTGCTTCTTTTCCAGTTAAAAGCCCTTCTTGAAAGAAGAAAATTAAACCAATTGAAATCGGTCCGAATTAAATTTGATAAGGACCTCATCCAAAGTTTTATCTCTCGCCTGCCATTTGAACTGACAAAAGACCAGAAAATAGCAGCTTGGGAAATTTTAAAAGACCTTGAAAAAACCTACCCCATGAACCGGCTTATGGAAGGAGATGTCGGAAGCGGCAAAACCGTTGTTGCTCTTATGGGAGCCGTTCAGGTTGCCAAGATAGGCTATCAGTCGGTATTTATGGCTCCGACAGAGGTCTTGGCCAACCAGCATTTCCGAACAATGTCCGAATTATTAGGCAATAACTTTCTGAACATCGGACTCCTGACCGGTTCCGAGGCCAGATTTAACAAAGAAAGAGTGGAGAAAACAAATCTGAAAAATAAAATAGCCCGAGGCGAGGTGGATATTCTTATTGGAACTCATGCTGTGATACAAAAAGATATTCATTTTAAAAATCTTGCCTTCGTTGTTTTAGACGAACAACACAGGTTTGGAGTGGCCCAGCGAGCTGCATTGGTTAAGCCTTCGTCCCGAGCTCAGGCCGAGGGGAACAAAGAAATTGTACCCCACCTCTTATCTATGACCGCTACCCCTATCCCCCGCACCCTTGCCCTGACTATCTACGGCGACTTGGATATTTCAATAATCAAAGAAAAACCCAAAAACAGGCAGAAAATTATTACAAAAGTTGTTTCTCCTTCCCAAAGGAAAGCTGCTTACAAATTTCTGCGTGACGAGGTGGTCTCTGGCCGGCAAGTTTTTGTCATTTGTCCGAGAATCGAGCTTGCCGACCCAACAAAAGAAATTAAGGGTAAGAACGGCCAGTCCAAAATGAATGTGCTTTGGGCTGAAGCTAAAGCGGTTCAGGAAGAATATAAAAAATTATCAGAAGAGATATTTCCCGACCTTAAAGTGGCAATGCTCCATGGAAAAATGAAGCCGAATGAAAAAATTGAGACGATGCAAAAGTTCAAAGACAAAAAATATGGGATTTTGGTTTCAACTTCAGTTGTTGAGGTGGGAGTAGATATTCAAAACGCCACCATTATGATGATAGAAAACTCCGAAAGATTCGGACTTGCTCAACTGCATCAATTCAGAGGTCGGGTCGGAAGAGGAGAACATCAGTCATACTGTCTTCTATTTTCTTCAACGGCAGACAAAAATATAAATCAAAGATTAAAAGCTCTGGTGGAGTGCGATGATGGATTTGAACTGGCAGAAAAAGACATGACCATCCGCGGACCCGGAGAATTCTTCGGCGTTAAGCAGTCCGGTCTTCCCGATTTGGCCATGGCTTCTCTTGCCAACGTAGAGCTAATCAAAAAAGCCCGGCTTGAGGCCCGGCTTTTGCTTAAAGAAAATTCCAACTTGAGCAATCATCCGCTTTTGAAAGAAAAACTGGACAGCTTCCAGCGTCTTACTCATTTCGAATAATAACCGGCATTATGCCGGTTATTATTTGCGTCTTGGAAAATGTTTTTTCTTAAATTCTTCTATCTCTTTTGGGTCAGTTATTCGTTTGGCTCCCAAGGCCTTGGCAATTTCATCAGGATCTATTTTTTTATATTCTTTGGGTTTTCTTTTATTGGACACGAGTCCTCCGGTAAACTAAGGAACTGAATCCCAAAATAACACGGATTAGTTAACCTCGCAACTATTTTTATTACTTCGACCTTACCTTGGGAGTTACCCAAAATCCCATGTAGCGCCCCAACATTAACCTTGTTTGGGCCTCCAATGCCGGTATAGAACCGAGAAATATCGTGGTTGCCGGAAACAAGACCCATTGAACCAGCATCCAGAAGTATTTAAATTTGCCGTATTTTAGAGGCTTGGGCGGAAGCAGAACAATGGACAAGATGGCCGAAGAAACTAAACCAAGCATTGAAAGGGTCATTATTATTCTGGTGAGGTATGGAAGGTTAAAAGAAAGAACCGTTCGGTTGAATTCCGGGCCGCCCAAAAGAACCGGCAACCAGCCAAGAGCAAAAATAAGCAGAGCGTTAGTTGCCCAAGAGTGGTTTCCTTCAATTACCATAAACCCGTAGTGCCATTTTTTGAAAAGTGGGATGGCCTTGTTTCTCATAAACCCGAACATGAAATAAGGAATATTTTCGGCTCCATATGCCCAGCGCCTCTGTTGTTTGTAAATATTTTTCAGCGTCTGAATATTGGTGGGCGCAACGTTAGCATCCATAGATACCGGATAAAACAACGGTACAACTTTATAATCGCCGTCGTACCTTAAAAAGCATTGCCAGAATATGCGGGAGTCCTCTGAAACCATATTCTTTTGCCAAAATCCGACATCAACCAGCGCTTGGAACGGCATTGAGTGGGAAGAAAACGTGGTGGCTGTTTCTGATTTTTCCTGTTTTACAGTATGCCAAAATGTTGCCGCAAAAGCGACAACTCTGGCAAATGACGGGGCTTCCCAAATATTATTGACATATAAAGGGATCGGCTGATATGAAGCCCGCAAAGGATTTTCGGTAGTAAGAAAAGTGTGGGTCAAAACTCCAAAATATTCGGGGAAAACAACAGTATCAATATCAAAGTTAGAAATAAGAATTTGCTCATATGGGATCTGTCGGACATCTATGATAGATTCCTTGACCACTTTGGCGGCATAGGCAGTGTTGGAACCCTTGCCTGGAATCTCGTCGGAAAGATTAGCAGGATGCATTATAGAAACAAGGTCTAAAAAAGAATTTTTATAGTTTTTTTCAACTTCACGGACCACTTCTTCTGTCTCTTTGCCGCCTCTTTCTTCCCAGCAAATAGCTACTATCATTTTAGATTTGGGGTAACTAGTTTTTAAAAGACCCTCCATCGTAGTGGCAATAATGGAATAGTCTTCTTTGTATATAGGCAGCAATATAAAATGATAGATGTCCTGCCACGATTTAATAGTTTTTAGTTTATAGTCTTCAGTTTTAAGTTGGTTGAGTTTGTCCAACCAGTTCACGGTCAGATTTTTTTTCAATTTGTTATAAGAAACCCGAAGATGCAAAGATAGATACACAGTCTTGATAAGCCAATAAACATCGAAGGCGATTATAAATATCGCCATAAAAAAGGGAGCTAAAAACGATAACACTACAACCAAACACAGGCTGAACCAAGCCAGAAAACCGGGCATTATTTCCAAAGCTCGGTATAAACGATGGTCTTTTCGATTATTCAAGTCGGTTGCCCGGCCAATGTGGAGATAGTCAAACATATAAATCTTCTAAACTTTACGCCAAAAATCTATTTTTTGCAATAAAAATCCCGATATTATCGGGACTCTGGAAATGCTATTTCCAAAACTTGGTCAACAGACTCAACAAAATAAAACTTGAGTTTGTCCTTGACGGCCTGGGGCACATCATGGAGGTTTCTTTCGTTATCTTTCGGCATGATTATTTCTTCAATTCCAGCCCTTTCAGCAGCTACGATCTTTTCTCTGATCCCGCCGACCGCCGTAACCATTCCTTTCAAATTGATTTCCCCCGTCATTGCCAGGTTTGGTTTTGCTGCCCTATCTGTTATTTCCGAATATAAAGCAGTAAAAATAGTGACTCCGGCAGACGGTCCGTCTTTCGGAACCGCACCTTCTGGTATGTGCAAATGAATAAATTTTTCCGCCAAGCTTTGGGCCAACTTATGATCTGTTTTCCCTAGCCTGTTTCTAAGCAAGGTCAGGGCAACCTCATCGGACTCCTTCATCACATTGCCTTGCATTCCGGTTCGGGCAAAAACTTTTTTATCATGTAATCTTGGATTCATTTCCACTTGAACATAAAGTATGTCTCCTCCGACAGGTGTCCAGGCAAGACCTATAGCTTCCCCGATTATGGTTGGTCTGGCTCGGTCTTTAACAAATCTGGGCGGTCCAAGATATTCGTAGACTTTTTGTTCATTTACCTCAAATTGAACAATCGGTTTGCCTTCATTTTTTGATCTAAGGTATTCCCGACAAATCTTTTTGATAATTTTTGAGAGAGCTCTCTCTATGTTTCTGACTCCTGCTTCATGTGTATAACCCCTGATGATCTTGGAGATCAACTCACCTTCCCAGACAACTTCAATATTGTTTTGGGCGAGACCTAAGTCTTTCATCAACCGAGGAAGCAAGTGTCTCTTAGCAATTTCTACCTTCTCAACTTCTAAATATCCGGGCAGACGAATGACATCCATTCTATCCTTAAGGGCGGGGTGGATGGTATCTTCTTGATTTGCTGTAGCGACAAACAGAACTTTCGAAAGGTCAAACCCACAAGCTGTCCAATGGTCCTTGAAAGAGTTATTCTGTTCGGGATCCAAAACTTCAAGCATGGCCGCCGAAGGATCGCCTTGAGCAGACATGTTTCCCAATTTATCTATTTCATCAATAACAAACAATGGATTCTTGACCCCGCACCTTTTCATTAGCTTCAAAACCTCTCCGGGTTCAGCACCGATATATGTTATAGCATGACCCCTGATCTGGGATTCATCTTTGATACCGCCCAAAGACATTCGGGTGTATTTTCTGTTTAATGCCCTAGCAATGGACTTGGCTAAAGATGTTTTGCCTACTCCGGGGGGACCCACAAGGCAAATGATGGAACCTTTGCTGTTGGCATTGAGAATTCTTGGAGCAACTTGGTCACAAATTGAATCTTTTTCATGAATAAGACCATAGTGGTCTTCATCGAGAATCTGGGATACTTTAGTAATATCGCCCTCTTGAACTGTTTCATCTTTCCAAGGAAGGTCGAGAATGAACTCGATACGCCGCATATATTTGGGCCATTCATAAGTATTCGCTTGCGGATTCCCGAAAGATTTCAGTTTTTTCATATCCTCAACCACTATGTCCCGGGCATCTTCATTCATGTGCTCGCGAATTACTTTGAACTTTTCCCATTGCTTTTTAATCTCGGCATGGACATTTTTAAAAAAATCATCTTCACTTTGGTTTTTTGAATCCGGAACGTTAGCGCTTCTGTCCCTTCTTATCAGCTTTTCATCTTTTAACACACCCTGCTTCTGAATTTCCAAAAGGCTCAATCGTTCTTTCAGCTTCTTAATGCACAGTTCGATTCTTTCCGGCAAGCTCGTGCTTTCAAGAAAGGGCTGTTTATCTTTCTGAAAGAGATCCGGAAGAGAATGGAGGGCTGTCCAAACAAAATTATCTACAGCATCCACGTCTTCTTTGTCGATATTCTCAAAATCATCAATAATTTCCCTGATAAACCTATCGTCAAAATCATAGTAACCCTTAGACCTGATCAAAAAACCAACAAGAAGATCTCTGATTCTTATCATGCTAGCCGTGACTTGCTGGTGGGCTTGGACAAAGTAATCATCATAATTTTCGTCTTCTACTTTTTTGACGGTCACCCTCCAAAGTCCCCCATCATAATCATCTAATTTTTTGAGACTAAGCATCTCGGCCCTGAACATGCCTCTTAGAGTAATTATCGGATTCCCGATATAAAGTTCTGCTGCTGCAACAACACCCACTTTATAAAACATGTCTGGAACTTCTTTGATTCTCGGATCCGACATTACCCCAAAAAGATAGGGACTTAGGCCCTCCCGTACGATCTGTAAAATTCTCTTAGAAGATTTGTTTTGGTCTAAAAATACACGAACAGTAACGTTTGGCATTACCATCACGCTCGGAGGAAGATTAAGTAAGTAATGCTCATTTGGAAGCATAATTTGCCGGCTTGGGTGCATTTTTCTTTATCCTCTGGTTGGTAACGAACTTGCCGATAGTATACAAATTATCCAGGAAAAATCAATATTTTTTGCTTGACAATGAATTTCTTTATACTAAGATTGATGAGTTCAGAACTTTAAAAATAATCGCTTAGGAGACGCAATGTCAGAAGGAAAGAAAAACGGCTTGAACGGCATCATCCAAAAAGATGCCGAGCGGAAAAGAGACAAAAAGAAGCTTCACAAAGAAATAACATTCCGTGAATATTTGAGCCTGGTGGCGGAAGATCCGGCCATAGCCCAGCTTTCTGCTTCAAGATTATGGGAAGTAATTCAAAACGCCGGAGTGGTAAAACTCCCCGAAGAAGAACAGTGGATGGGAGTTTCTACCGGATATGACCTTTTCCGTAAAGAACTTTACGGGGTAGACAAACCCATATCTGAAGCGGTCGAACATATAAAAGTCGGGGCAACCCGCGGCTCCACTGGAAAGTATCTTTTGATCCTTGTCGGCCCTCCGGGAGCAGGAAAATCAACTTGGGTAAGAATTCTGGGCAAGGCACTGGAAAATTATAATACTCGTCCCGTATTTTTCGTTAAAGGATGCCCAAAACACGAAGAACCTCTCCACCTACTCCCCCGCTATATGCGGGATGAGGTGGCAAAAAAACAAGAAGACTGTTCAGAATGCTTTAAATCAGACAAACCAAAACATATTCACCTTGGGATCCAAATAGAAGGAGACCTTTGTCCTGTTTGCCGAGACCTCCTGGAAACAAAATATACTGATTCAGACGGAACTGTCCGTTGGTACGAAGTTCCGGTCGAGACATTCACTTTCTCAATTCAAGGCCGGCGCGGAATCGGTTCATTTGAACCGTCAAACGAAATAACCTCCGATACCACGGCTCTAAGCGGCCGGGAAAATATCGGAATAACTTCAAATCCGGCCTACGGCCACAAACATCCACGGGCTTTTGAAATAAGCGGCGAAGTTCCCGCTGGAGAAAGAGGTTATCTTGAAGCAAGAGAAGCTACTTCAAGCGATCCTAAGGTTTTGAGACTTTTCTTCAGCGTTGCTGAAGAAAAACAGTTGAAAATAGAGGGGTCTTATTTCCCTCATCTTTCAGTTGATACTGTCTTCATCGGCCATACCAACCTGACCGCTTTTAAGGAGTTCTCTACAAATAAAAAATATGAGGGGCTCCATGATAGATTTATCGTGGTGCCATTCCACTATCCTCTGCGCATAAATGACGAAGTAAAACTCTATAGAAAACTCATTGAAAGAGAGAGTGATTTTATCCGGCTCAAGAAATGCCATATCGCACCGGGAGCATTAGAGCTTGCGGCTTTATTTGCCATCCTGACACGTCTCGTGCCATCACAAATGGGCGTTGACGTCCTAACAAAGGCCAAAGTCTATAACGGCGATAGAGCATTGACAGAACTTAGAGATAAAGACAAAAAGCCAATTGATGTCCGAGAACTTATCGAAGAAGGCCAGACCCCAACAGACATCGCCAAAAAAGAAGGCATGTTCGGGGTCAGTTCCCGAACTGTTCTTGCCGCTTTAAACAGCGCCCTGGCTAAAGAATCAGATGCCAACAACGGATGCTTAACCCCTCTTCGGGCCTTAACAACCTTGAGAGATATTTTTGAACACCGAATGGGCTTTGCTCCGGAAGAGGTCAACCGCTACAAAGAATTGCTTTCTTCAAGTGAGGGCGGTACCGTTATTGCCGAATACAAAGAATTCACAATAAACGCGGTCCAAAAAGCATTTCTTAAGGCTTATGGCGATTTAGCCCGTCAAATGTTTGATGACTACATAAGAGAAGCCAGGTTTTATAGGGACCAAAAAAGAAAGTTCATTAAAGGCCGCATCGACATTGCTCGTGATAAACTGAGCGGTAAACCTAAAGAGCCCAACGTAAAACTATTGCGGGAAATAGAAGAACATATTCCAATTTCCGAATCAGAAGCTGACAATTACCGCGGAGAGATTTTGGAAGAAGCCGGAAAAATCACTTATGACACTTATCCCGACTTAGCTCGCGCTGTTGAAAAGAAACTCCTTTCTGACTCAAAAGATATGTTAAAGACGGTCTTATCCGCTCATAAACTCAAAAACGAAGAGTCAAAGAAACGGGCCAACGATCTTTTCTCTGAACTTACCGGCCCCGGAGGGTTCTGCAAAACTTGTGCCAAAGAGATCATAGAAAAGGCCGACGAATTCCTAAACGAATAAATAAAACAACTAACCAACAGCTTCCTTTACGGAAGCTTTTTTTGTTGTTATCCTTTTTTCAGAAATTTAAAAATTTATTGAGGCATACTCATGTCCATCATAGTAACAGAACCGGTAACCAAGCGCGGACGCAAAGATGCCCGCCGGCACCGGGAAAAACAAAGAGAAGCCATAATCGGAAAACTTCCCGAAATCATCGCCGATGAATCAATTATTACCCGGAAGGGAAACAAAACAATAAAGATTCCGATAAGAAGCATCGACCTGCCCCACTTCCGCCCAAAGACCGAAGGTAATCCGGAAGGTATAGGTCAAGGAGACGGAAAGCCCGGAGACGTTATAGGTCATCGGCCCGGCCAAGGCAAGCCTGGAGAACCCGGCCAAGAACCGGGGGTAGATTATATAGAAACAGAGGTTGAAATAGAAGAGATCATTGAGCTGATGCTTGAAGATCTTGGTCTTCCGGAACTGGAGGAAAAAGAAGTCAAAGAATTAGTCGTAGAATTGGGATATAAGATAGGCGGAATTGTAAGATCCGGCTCTTGGCCTTTGTTGGACAGAAAGGCCACTGCCCAAGAGGGAATGAAAAGGTTTTGGAGTCTTTTAGAAGCTCTCAAAGCGGAAACCGGACTTGATGAGCTCACGTGCTTTAACGCTCTTAAACAGGCCGAGGGATTGCTGGAAACAGCTATTGAAATTATTAAACAAAACCAGATAACGCTCAAAGAATCTGCCTTAACCCCCTTCCCCATCTTTGAAGCTGGTGACTTGAGATATCGTGAAATCCAGCAAGATGCGGAAAACCAGTCCAATGCCGTTATTGTTGCCATGATGGATGTTTCTGGTTCCATGGGCGATATGAAAAAATACCTAGCCCGGGCAATGCTGTTCTGGTTAGTGGCATTTTTAAGAAAATTATATAAAAACGTAGAGGTTAGATTTATAATTCATCATTCTACGGCCAAGTTAGTGGACGAAGAGGATTTCTTTAAGACCGGCGAGAGTGGCGGAACTAACTGCTATACGGCCTATGAACTGGCAAATGGATTGGTTGATACGGAATATCCAACCAGCCGTTGGAACGTTTATATATGGCATTTTTCCGACGGCGAGGACTTTAGCCCCGATAGAACCATTGAGGAGCTGGAGAAACTAATAGACAAAAAAGTTAACATGGTTGGCTATGGAGAGGTTCAGCCGGATGCTAATCCGACCTTATTTCAAAATAATAGATCCGGACTCTGGGATAAATTTAAAAATTACTTCACTTTGAAAGAAGTCCGTGATAATGGTTTGGGATTAGCTGAAGGCAAGAAGGAACTGCCACTTTTGTGCATCCGTCTCATGGAGCGGGAACATATTTTACCAGCCCTGAAAGCATTCTTGAGAAAGGATAGGTGGGCTCAATGAAGAAGCAGGAAATGGAACGTTTGTTAGAGATTGAAAAAAGAATAAAAGAAATAGCGGAAAAATCGGGCCTCTTAACAACCGAGATTACATTTGAAGTAACCACGGCCCAGAGAGTTCTTGAAGGAATGGCGTATGGATTCCCGGTTAATTTTTCCCATTGGACATTCGGCCGGGATTACGAAAAATACCGTACAATTTACGAACACACCGGGGCAGGGATCCCATATGAACAGGTCTGGAACTTTGACAAGCCAAAAGCATTTTTGGTGGAAACCAATCCGTTTGCCCTAAATGTCTTGGTAGTAGCCCACGTTTACGGCCACGTTGATTTCTTTTTAGCCAACCGGTACTTAAGACACGGACGCTCTTTCTCTAATATTGCCGAGGAGGCAAGAAATGCCTCTAAACGATTTAAAGAATATGAAGCGCGCTATGGCCAAAAAGAGGTTGAGAGAATAATTGATGCCGGAATGTCTATACAGTGGCACCAAAATCCCGACCCCTTCTTTGAAGAACAAGACGAAGAAGTCGTCAGGGAAAGATTAATAGATTTAGAGAGGCTGAAACTTGAAAAATTCGAAGATATAAAGTCACAATTCAAAAAGCCTGAAACCGAACAAGAAATTAGTCTGACAGAGAAGAAGTTGGAAAAACTTTTGGCCAGAACCCCGCCTGAACCAACCTACGACATTCTTAACTATGTAACCAAAAAATCGCCGAGACCGCTAAAACCTTGGATGATTGATGTTCTAACGGTAATCAGGAACCAAGCCCGCAGTTTAGCTCCCAACAGAAAAACCAAGGGGCTTAACGAGGGTTGGGCTACATACTGGCACGTCAGAATAATGAGACGGCTTTTTGAAGAAGGGCTCATTACACCTGAAGAACATGGGATATTCAATGATTTTCATTCCGGTGTAACTCGAGAAAATAAGGCGGGCTTTAATTGGTACCGAATTTATCTTGCCCTGTTCGAAAACATTAAGGAGAGGTGGAATAAGGGTCAATTCGGCAGAGAGTACGAAGAAGAAAGAAATGCCTTTAAGCACTCTCGGTGGGATACAGCTGCCGAGCTGGGAAACCAGAAAATATTCGAGGTGCGTTCTTTTTACAGCGACCGCATGGCCGTAGAGGAATTTTTCACCGATGAGTTCATTAGAGAACAGCAGTTGTATATCTGGGCTGGAATGCCAGGAGAAAACGGCGAGGTTATTTATATAATTGCCGAAGATGACCCGGAAGAAATCAGGAACATCCTAAAGGTGCAGTTTACTCATTATGGGATTCCACTCATCAGGGTTGAGAATGGAAACCACAACAGCCAAGACCATCTTTTGCTTAAACATGTCTGGAATGGGTACGATCTTGATTCCAAGTACATGAATGCCACTTTAGAGAAAATTCATTATCTCTGGGGGGGGAAAGTATTCCTGGAAACACGCGTTGAAAATAAAGAAACAACGGTAACATTCGACTTTAACAATAAAAAAAAGAAGTAAAGTATCCGCAATTAACGCTGCTTATGCAGCGTTTTTTAGTTAGGACAAAACAAACGAGAATAATGAGTCGGTTAGATTAAGAGTCCCTTCCTTGGAATGGGTATCCAAATCGAGTAGATGACTATAAATATTTTTTAACTCATCTAAGTTGAACTTCCCCGCACTCTGGTATGTTTTTCTAGCTACGAACGGATGAAGACGGGCTTTCTTAACTATGGCATCAACAGACATCCCCCTGTCCGACAAGTCTTTAACCGCCAATAGATTTCTAAAGCCGTATACAATCATAGTCAGAAGATAATAAGGGTCCCGGCTGTTTTTAATCTCTTTGAATAAGATCTCATAGGCTTTCGGCTTATTCTTTCCGGCAATGGCGTCAATAAGATCAAACATATTCAGGTCAATTTTTTTGAAACCAAGAAGCGCTACGTCTTCTTTTTTTATAGCACCGCCCGTTTTAAAGCTGCACAATTTATCAATCTCGTTCGCCAAAGCCCAGCTCTCGTTTCCTGCGGTTACAATCAGTTCT
Source organism: uncultured Candidatus Saccharibacteria bacterium (assembly GCA_964587505.1). Taxonomy (GTDB): domain Bacteria; phylum Patescibacteriota; class Minisyncoccia; order 2-02-FULL-40-12; family GWA2-44-9; genus 2-01-FULL-41-26. The sequence goes on from CAZPLD010000001.1 coordinate 18,803, forward strand.
TTTATCGCATCCTGCTCTACAGAATATTTTCTTAAAGCAAACTCGCTCTTTATCCATTTTGCCAGCTTTTCTCTTTCAAGATACTCAACATTCCTAACAACACTATCTTTTCCGGCCAATAAATTAAAAAGTGTTCTGTTCTTTGTTAGCTCTTTTCCCTCTTGGTTCTCAATAACCAGAAGGACAACATCTTTTTCTTTAAGAAGGTTCTGGGTTTGGATAAGCTCCCCTATCCGGTCCGAGTCGGCTTTCTTGGAAAATAAATTTTTCAGAACTATCAATTTTACCCCTCCGAACAAAGAACCGCTCTTAACAGCGTCTTCGGCCTTGGCCGTCTCGCCCGCATCGGAAAGGTCAAATTTAAAAAAAATACCACCCGGATGCTTTTTCCGGTAGTTGTCCAAAACGACATCGCTGTTTTGTTTCAGCCGGTAGCCGTCCGGCCCATATAGAAATATGACCATTTTAATTCGTTACAATTTCTATCCAGATCTTGCCTGGTGCGAATTGAATTTCCTTTCCCGAATCATCATAAAAATATAATTTGCTGTCCAACCGGGCGGAATCTTTGTTCCATTTTCCGTTTATCACAACTCCATTCTGATAGATCCGGGCCACTCCTTCGCCTTGAACATTAACGCTTATGTACTGTTCCTTCAAAAATTTTGAAGCCGTATTCATTATTATCACGACACCAGCTTTTACCGCCTGGCCATTGTTTTTATCAATCTCGGCGTTGCCATTTCTATATCGGCCATACAGATTCGTTTCGGAATCATATGTCCAACTAACGGCATGCGAACCCGGATAATTTATACTTATCCGGTCGGTCAAATTGGACAGGTTTTTCTTCGGCTCTTTCTCTTGGTGAGGGTATCCGGGAAAATTATTTTTAAAATCATATTTGAGGTCTTGAGCAGTTTTTGTTAAAAGGTCAAGATTTGTAAATCCGTTATGAGGCGGACGAATTCCTGCTTTTCTGTAAAATATCTCGCCTTCGTATTTTAAAGCATCAATGTTATCCACTATTTGGTTGTCCAGTTTTTCAAGAGCTCCTTGCTCTCCGCCCCAATGGGCATATATTATTTTCATGCCTGCTGCCAAAGGAATAAAGTCGTCTCTGGCCGATCTTACCGAGCCAATTTCTTTCGGCTTTTCGCACTGAAAAACGGCCATAAACCGGGTAATCCCGGTCGGATCAACCGGCATCTCAAAAACCATATCAGCTTGACTTATTCCGGAAAGAGGCCTGGCCTCTGGATCCGATGCCATCATGACAGCAATAGGCCTGATATCGACATCTGGACAAGGAAGTCCGGTAAGCGTGGATGTGTTGTCTTTATTTATAATGCTTATCCCGTTATTGATAATGATCTCTTTATTCCACCAGACAATAAAACTTATTACAAAAACAAGTGTAACTGCCCCGGTCAGTATTAGAATTTTATTTAAATTGAATTTCATGGTTTTAGCGACTAGCCAATAGCCACTAGTCGCTATTCGCTAATAGCTATCATACTAGTCGTTGGTGTTTGGGACAAAAATGAGCGGAGCGGCCGCCAAGCTTTAGTCTTTCGATAGTCCCCCCATCTTTCTTTTTGCACTTCTCGCCGGTTTTTTGATAAGCATTCTGGATATTCTGAAATCTGCCCTTTTCTCCCGATGGAACTCTGTAATCATCTATGCTAGAGCCCCTATATTTAATAGCTTTCTTGAGTATTCTTACCGTAAAATCAAATATTTTTTTGATGTCTTTATCTTCAAGATTTTCTACCCTTGAAAGCGGGTGAAGACCGGAAGCCCAAAGTATCTCGTCGGCATAGATATTGCCTATTCCGGCAATAAATGCCGGATCCATCAAAACTTGCTTTATCCTTCCTTTTTTCTTCTCGAATAATTTTCTGAACTCCTTAAGGTCAATCTCTAAAGGTTCCGGTCCAAGGCCGCTTATCTCTTTCAAATCTTTGACCTTGTCGTCATCTACCAATATGACCTTACCGAACCGTCTTAAGTCAGACAGGGCCAGCTGATAGCCGTTGTTCAACATCAGTACGAAGCGGATATATCCGTTCTGTCTGTCTTTTTTCAATGGACCCTTAATTACGCTTTGCCATTTTCCATTTTCCATTTTCCATTTTCCATAAAGCAGGTGGCCGGATATTTTCTGGTGAATAAAAAGAGTTTTCTTCCCCTCAATATCCATTATAATATATTTCGCTCGGCGCCGAATGCTTAATATTTTTTTTCCTTTCACCTGCTTTTTAAAATTAACAACCCCGCCCGCTTGTTTTACGGTTTTGGACCAATCAACCCAAGCATCGGTTATTTTCAAACCTACGATCTTTTTTCTCAATTCTCTTACAATTGTCTCGACTTCTGGTAGTTCGGGCATATATAATAAACTTTAAATTGATTCCATTTCGGCCCAATTTTTACCATATTTCGCGTCAACTGTTAAGGGCACCTCGAGTTTGTGAATGTTTTCCATTATGTTTTTGATCTTGCCCGACCACTCTTTGACCAATTCGTTTTTTACTTCAAACAGAAGCTCGTCGTGCACTTGTAGCAATAGTTTTATGTTTTTTTCGGCTTTTTCTTTGTGAATTAGGTCATGGATCTGTACCATTGATAATTTAATCAGATCTGCAGCTGTTCCCTGAACGGGCATATTGATGGCCATTCTTTCGGCTTGGCTTACAAGCTGGGGCATACCTGAAAACGCTTCAGGCAACGACCTTCTTCTGCCGAAAATTGTTGTTACGTAACCATCCCGATGGACTTTGTCTTTCATCTCTTGCATATATCCGGCTATTCCGGAAAATTCACGCATATACCTGTCAATAAATTCTCTAGCTTTGGTTCTATCTACTCCGGAAGCTCTTTGAAAACCCATGATTCCCATCCCGTACAAAATGCCGAAGTTCAAAACTTTGGCCTGCCGGCGCATATTGGTAGTGACCTTGTCGGGAGCGACGCCGAATATCTCGGCTGCAGTCCGGGTGTGAATATCTTCTCCCCTTTTGAACGCCTCCGTCATTTTTTTATCTTTTGAAATATGGGCAGCAATGCGAAGTTCAAGCTGGGAATAATCCAGAGACAGCAACTTATATCCCGGCGAAGCTACAAAAACTTTGCGGAACTTTTGGCCCAGTTCGGTGCGTATAGGAATATTCTGTAAATTAGGCTCCTCGCTCGAAAGCCGGCCAGTCGTGGTTCCAGTCTGGTTCAAGGTAGTACAAAGACGACCGGCTTTGTTTACCAGCGCCGGAAACGGTTCAATATATGTTGTTTTTAATTTTTGAAGTTCGCGGTATTTCAGTATCAAATCAATGATTGGATGGGTATCAGATAATTTTTCCAGCTCCGGTGCAGCTGTCGATATGGCCCCTTTGCCTGTTTTCTTCAATTTGCCGGTAAGTTTGAGCCGTTCAAATAATATTTTTGAAAGCTGTTGGGAGGAATTGACATTGAATTCTGTACCGGCCAGTTCATATATTTTCTTCTCCAGTTTTCTAAGTTCTTTATCGGTTGCTTTGCCAAGTTTGATAATTGCGCCAATGTCTATTTTTACTCCGGCCAGCTCCATCTCGGCCAAAACTATTGAAAGAGGCAGTTCTATTTTTTCAAGTACCCAAAGGGTATCGCCGTAGCGCAGTTTGGCGGTTAATTTATCTTTTAGTTCCAATATAAAACCGGGTCTTTTACGCAGATTGGGGTCGATATTTTTCTTGAATTCCGTAAAATATATCTTATCCAAAGAATAATCTTTCATATCGGAGTTCGATAAGTAAGCGGCTAATTTTGAATCAAACTCAATCCCTTCCAGATGAATTCCTTTTTGCAGAAGATATTTGGATATGGCCTTAAAGTCATGGCCCGATTTCTTTATCTTTTTGTCCTCCAGAATCTCTCTAAGCTTACAATGGGGGTCTTTGTTTTTTAAAAAATTATCAAATGACATAGAGACCGACTCTTTGTCATCAAATGCTACATTCAAATTATCCTGCTCTATGTCAAAAGCAAAGGCTTTTTGTTTGGCCATTTTTTCAAGCAAGGCGGCAATGTCCTTAATATTCTTAAGCTCTTTGACGCTTGAGCCCTCCGTCACAGGAAGAAGCGAGGCCTGCTCCTGCACCGTCGCGGAACCATCCAACTCCGAAACCCTCTTCAATAAGCTGAAAAAGCCCATTTCCTGGAAAATTCTGGCGATATCGCCCCGGTTCACTTTCTTTCTCCAGTCGGCATCTTCGAGTTTGAAATCTATTTCAACATTTTTGATAATGGTGGAGAGTTTTCTTGAAAAAAGAGCCATGTCCTTGTTCTCAATAAGTTTTTGAACCAATTTTTCTGAAAGAGGCGGTTTTATTTTGATTGTTTTGTTTTTTTGTTTAGAAATTAGTAATTGGTAATTAGAAATTTCCTGATAAAGACCCTCCAGGGATTTAAATGTCTTTATCAGGACAGATGCGGTCTTCTCCCCTATTCCCGGAACGCCGGGAATGTTGTCCGATGGGTCTCCTTTGAGCCCTTTGAAATCAACCAGCTGCTCCGGCTCGAGATTATAGCGTTTCCTGACCTCTTCTTCGTCATACATAACCGTATCAGTTACTCCTTTTCTTAAAGTCAGAACAACCACCTTATCGTCTTCCACAAGCTGAAGAGTATCCAAATCTCCAGTAGCGATAATTGTCTGGAGATCTTTTTCTTTCCTGGTCTTCTCGGCGATAGAACCGATAACATCATCGGCTTCAAAGCCGGCTTTTTCAAAAATGGGAATACCAAAGGCAGTCAGGACTTCTTTTACTAACGGGACTTGGCTATGCAAACCCTCGGGCGCTTTTTCACGGTGAGCTTTATATTCCGCAAATTCTTCATGGCGGAATGTCGGGCCAGCCAAGTCAAATGTGGCCACGATATAATCGGGTTTTATGTCTTTGATGGCTTTTATCAATACCGACGTAAAACCATACACAGCGTTAGTCAAAACGCCTGTCGGCGAAGCCAGTGTCTGGGGCAAGGCATGAAAAGCCCGGTGAACCAATGCGTGTCCGTCAATTAGAATCAGTTTTTTAGTCATTAGAAATTAGTAATTAGTAATTAGTAATTTTCTGGTCTTTTTATCAATATGGTCAATATGAACCGTAATGTGTTTCTTTGGGAGTATTTCTTTTACTCTCTCTGCCCATTCTACGAGGACAATATTGTATGGCTCGTGAATAATTTCTTGAAATTCAGGGATTTTTAAATCTTTAGGATTATCTACTCTGTAACAATCGAGGTGATAAAGACTAAATATTCCGTGAGAAACTTTGTACTTTTTCATTAAAACAAATGTCGGACTTTTTATTTTTTCTTTAATCCCTAAAGCTTTAGCGAATCCTTGTATAAAAGTTGTTTTTCCGGCACCCAACTCCCCTTCCAAAGCTATGACCGCCCCCTTCTTTGTCTTAATAATTTTGCGAGCTAAATCCGCGGCAATCTTTTGGGTTTCTTTAACACTTTTTGATAAAAATTTCATAAACAATCACTAGTATTATGTTATCAAATTTAATTTACCCTCTTGAGTGTCCTATTTTATGCAAATGCTTTTTTTAGGACACTCACCATCTTATTTCAAAAATATTCCTGTTTTTTCAGCAAATTTTTTCCTAAGAAGTTGGTCTTTATCCAAATCATGAGCCACAAAAAAGTGTATATACTGTTCCACTTCAAAAGCTTTTGCTATTACTGCCAACTCTTCCCGGCATTCAAAAGGGTGTGTCCAAAGACTTTTTTGAGCCATAATAAACCCCAATTCCTTCAGCTTACTTAACAGAGCTTGTCTGGCTTGTTTCTTTGGGCCAGGAATATCAAATGAGCAAAACCTCCAAAAACCGTCCCACTGTTCAGGTTTTTTGACAGTTAGTTCGTCCAAATTATACCTACTAATCAAGTTTTTACCTAAATTAGTAATTTCTACATTATAACTGCCATCTGAATTTTGTGAAACATTAATTCTTCTTTTGTTTTTAAGCCGATTAATTTCTCTGTGAAAATCTCCCCATTTTTTACGATCCAATTCTCTTTTAAAGGCCTCCCCTATTTTAAGACCAAAGTAAGGGTTTGTAGAAGCTAAAACAATCGAACCCCCTACAGCTAAAGCCTTCAATAATTTAAACGAAAAAGATTCCTTAAGTTTTCTTTTAGCCATTATTAAAATATACCAGGTGTCCTATTTTATGCAAATGCTTTTTTTAGGACATTTCGTTTTATTGTTTTATTTAACGGGTAATAATAGTAATTTCTCAATGAAAAAACCGCGCTGGATTGCGCGGCGGGCTCTGAAGCCCTGGGTAGGAAAGAACTTTTTACTTGAAACTGTCGCAGGCGCCTTCGGGGTCCCGACGAAGTGTCAGCACGTAGTGCCGCTGACAGTCAGCATAGGAACTCCATTGGGGCTGTGGGGGCGCCGTGTTCTGCTGAACCGGCGACACCACAGACGTGGCGGGCTGGGCGGCTATTGAAGGAGTGGCCAATGTCTGATGACCTGCTGCTGACCACCCCCCCACGAAGCTTACGAATGATAACCAGGCGAGGATAGCGATTCCTCCCAAGAAGACCATAACTGTCTTGAACATATTCCATTTATGTTCAATCGTGTCCTGTTGAAGAATCAGGGGTTCTGTCAACTTTGACAGGCCGAAGGTCATCTGTCCCTTCCGTCCCCCAGGAGTCGGTCTTGCTGTGGTCGGCGACGCCTTAGGCGCCGCCGGTGTTGTTGGTGTTGTCGCCATTTCTGTTTACCTCCAGACCAGGATAAGTCCCGGTCGGCTTTCGGGTTTAGCCGGCGCTACGCCGACCCGGCCAGTAAGACCGTCGTTACCGACGACCATACTTACGATTTCGCCAGTGTAATCCCCTTCCAACAGAGCACACTTCTGTTCCTTTGGTAAAAGGGTTTCGAACGGCTTCGTATCTCTATAGACACGAAGTGGGCTAGAACTCTGGTTCTCCAGAGTGACCATCTCCTGTTCCATGCAGTTGAGACGATCACCTGGCAAACCAGCTCCCCAGAATGGAGAAGTAGGCCCACCCGGCCTCGTGCCGACTGCGACAGGAGTTCCGTCGCTGGCAATCCGCCTGCCTTGTTCCGGCGACGGAGGCGTGACGATAGTCCCGTTGTCGCGCTGGTCTTTGGGCTGACCTCGATACCGGGAGTCGTTCACCAGAACGAATCCTGCCGCTGCTTCAATCCAGCCGGCCGCGCCACGCGGATTGTTGATGATCCGACGCGTTCCGTCAGCCAAGGCCACGATCCCGCCGGCACGCTCGATGCGCTGCCGTCCGGAAAGCGGTTGCCAGTTGCGGTCATACATCTGGTAGAATCCCCTGTTGGGCATCGGGAGACCGTAGGCCATCCCGTTCCAGATGATGTCTTTCGCCAGCGACCGATACCCTGCCCGGTGTAGCTGGTCCGAGAGACCATCCACTAAGCCAAGGTTGTCGGCAGTGAGCATCAGCGCTTGATTCCCCTGGAACTTGTACCACCAACCATCGAGGGTCTGAGGAATGTACCCCAAACCCTGGGCGCTGGCCGGAACGGCCGACGCCAGAAATGCGAAAACGAACAACACCGACACGAGCTTCTTGGCCATGCTACCCTCTCCTTGTCCTTTCGGACGAAATTCGATTTTCAAAGATACATATATTATAACAAATATCAGTTAAAATGTAAAGGCCCCATTAAATGGGGCTGAAAACCTGGCTTTTTTGGCTTACTTCCTAAAGAAACGCCATCCTCTTGAAACTTGACCATCCTTCTCTTCTCTGTCGTAAACATAGCTCCCAACCTTCTCGGGCTTAATCTTGTTGCCATTGGGAACAGAGGCAACCGCAGATTCAACGCTTGCTCTTACACCACCTAACGGAAGCATGGCATAAACTTCGCTATTTGGTGCGATGTCGAAAGGCCACCACTCTTTTACGCCGTTCGGGAACTTTACCAAGAGAGTAACTTGCAACGGAGAGCCGGTGTTGTTTTCCAAAAAATAAGGAAGCGTCTGGACTTTGGCCAAAGGCCTTTGCTCGTAATACGGACGATGATACATCTGAGCACTGGCCAAAACGGGAAGAGCAAACAAAAAGACCAAAGAAATGAGAACTGATTTCCTCATGTGACTTTCCTCAATATTTCAAACAACCTCCACCATTCTATACAACTATTAAGTTTTGTCAACTTAAACTAAACATCTATGTTTTTATAGTGTCTTATTTTGGCCATATCTCTTGGCTCGTCCAATCCTATTGAAATTACATCGATTTGCCATTCCTGCAACGGACTATATTTCTTTTCGGCAAGATAAGTCCTTGCGGTTCGGACGACCTTAATGATCTTAGAACTATTGGCCCTCAACTCCGGCTCAAAGCCGGAAATTATTTTTCTGTTGGCTTTAACTTCAACAAACACCAAAATCCCCTCTTTTAAAGCAATGATATCTATCTCGCCCCACGGTTTTCTGTAATTTAGTTCTAATATGGCGTATCCCTTCTTCTCTAAATACCGGGCAGCCAAGTTTTCCGCCAAAAATCCCAGTTCGGATGTGCTCATTTGGCCAAATTATCACCTTTTTCTTGTCCACACAACAAATTGACTTTTGGACCTCGAAAATGCTAAACTCAAGAGGTAATTCTCGCAAGAGGATTTTTGCTTAATAGAGAGTCATTTAACTTAAAAACGATTAGTAAATTACTCAAAAAAATCACAGCCCTTTTGCATAAAAGCCGAGGGGAAGGGTCGTTTTGGCCTAAATTTAAAAGCTTCACCGAAAGCCGTTTGTTTAACTTTTATGGAACATTGGCTTTGGTACTTTTGGTTTTAATATTCAAGGGAACAAGTAAAGGTCAGGACACCCTATTCAGTGATTTACTAAAGAAAACCATAGAAGAAACTTCTGCTTCAATAATCAATATTACTCAATCCCAGAACCAATTAGCCGATATTAACAGTTTAGTAGCTCTAAGCGGCCAGAATCTTGGCCGTGGAGGAGAAGATTCCAACAACCTTGACCCATCAACAATTCAAGAAAACTCCTTAATGGCCAGTAATCCTACCGCAACGGATTATATTGAGGCCGGCTTTAAAAGCAATCAAATTGCAGAATACACTGTCCAGTCAGGAGATCTTTTATCTTTTATAGCTTCCGACTATGGGGTAAGTGTTGCTTCCATAATGTGGGCAAACAATTTAGCCAATGCCAATAGTATTTACCCGGGGCAAATTTTAAGAATCCCTCCAGTTTCAGGAGTCATACACAAGGTTAAAAACGGAGATACGGTGGTCTCAATTGCCAAGAAATACGGGGTTGAGCCAGACAAAATATTATCCTTCAATAACCGAAAAGAGGGTCAGCCATTGGATATTAATGAGGAAATAATCGTTCCGGATGGGCAGATTAAGTCGCTTGTTGTAACTAAATCTGGAACGCAATCGGCAATAGCCCAGAGGTTTTCAAACCTCCCTGATTTGGGTGATTATATTTTGGTTCCCACCAAAGGACGGATTAGCCAATGGATTCATGGGAGAAATGGGGTAGATATAGCCGCTTCTTGTGGCACTAGTATTTTTGCGCCTGCTGATGCTACTGTCGCAATTGCTGATATCAGCGGCTACAACGCAGGATTTGGCATGTACATTAAACTCATTCATACGAATAGTCCCAATGGGATTCAGGCCGAGTCAGTTTTAGCCCATTTATCAAAATCATTAGTGAAAACAGGGGATTCGGTAAAAAAAGGCCAATTAATAGCCCTAATGGGATCTACCGGCCGTTCTACAGGTTGCCATCTCCACTGGGAAGCCCACGGCTACAAACTACCATTAACCAACCTCCGAATAGGTTCATATTTTAAATAAAGTGTTCCGCACGGAACAGCCGCTCAACCCTAACCCATTCTCGGGCACGGCATAAATTCCTACTGGAATTTTGCCTCGTACTCACTCCGTCGAGTTCTGTAAGTCCCTCTAATGGATTAGGGTTTCGCTCATTTTTGAAAATAAAAAAACCCGCCTTTCAGCGGATAAAACAAGAGCCCGCTGGGAGCGGGCTCCGTCGCGGGCAGTGTCATTCATGGCGAGGCAGGGCGCCGAGGTATTCATTGAGTTCCTCAACCCACTGTTGATTGATGGGCCAATTGGCTTCAAGACATCTCTCGATTGTTGCCTTCAATTCGGTAATTCTTGCCCCTCTAATCTGTTCCTCCCAAATGATTCTGGGTACAATCCCAATAGGTGGTGCTAAAGTACGATTCATACTGCCTCCCTGTGGTCAGGTTTGCTGTCAGAATATTTATATCATACAACATCCAAGGATATCTTGTCAACCAACCAAAAACCGGCCTTTTGAGACGATTTATATTACTTCAACGAAAGATGATAATGGTTTAGCGACCAGCCATATACCCACAGGGAGAACTTGCGCAGGCATTTCGGCTTGGTTCTTCGAAACGCCGAGCATGTAGATAGCGCCGAGCCGCTGGAGCGAGACGACTATCGGTCGAGTCGGGGGTATGTGGCTGGGAGCTAAACACTATGCTAGCTCGCTTAACATTTTTTCGTTCATGCGCAGATTTACCGCTTCGGCGACATGTTCCTCTTTGATTGATTCCGAGCCGTCCAAATCAGCGATGGTACGAGCTAATTTCTTGGTCTTATGATATGCCCTCAACGACTGGTTCTTTGAGTTAATGGCCTGTTTGAGCAGATTCTCGGCTCCTTTGTCCAAAACACAGTATTTATCTATGTTTTTATAGTCAATCTCGGAATTAGCCAAAAGGATTGTATTCTTGAATCTTGATAGCTGAACTTCTTTGGCTTTATTGATTTGAGCTTTGATCTCCGCCATTTTTATCTCTTTTGGGGGATATACTTGGCCAACTGTTTCGCGCGGAACATTTATCTGGATATCTATCCTGTCCAGCAACGGCCCTGATACTTTCTTTCTGTATTTTAAAATTTGAGTTGGGGAGCAATAGCAAACGCCCTTTTCCTCGCCAAAATTACCGCAGGGACAAGCATTCATTGCGGCCACTAAAGTGAAGTTGGCCGGCAAAATAACCGAACTCGAAGCTCTGGAGACAGAGATTGTGCCTTCTTCTAGTGGTTGTCTTAAGCTTTCCAGGACATTTCTAGGAAATTCTGGAAGCTCATCCAGAAATAAAACCCCTCTGTGGGCCAAGCTTATCTCTCCCGGTTTTGGCCACGTACCCCCTCCGACCATTGCCGGAGCAGATGTTGTATGGTGCGGACTTCTGAAGGGCCGTTTGAAAGATAGGGGAGAGTTCTTATAAAGTCCGACTGAACTGTATATCTTGGCCACCTCAATTGCCTCTTCAAAAGACATTTTAGGCAATAATTCCGCAAGAGCTTTGGCAAGCAATGTCTTACCGGAACCCGGGGGACCTGACATGAGAATATTGTGGGCTCCGGCCGCAGCAATAATAAGGGCCCTTTTGGCTGTTTCCTGGCCTTTTATAGACAATAGCAGGCCATCATCGGTTTCATCCAAAAGTTGGGACTCCTTCATCCGCTGGCTGGACAATGGCCGTGTGTTATTGAGATGGTCAAAAACTTCTTTTACATTCTTTGCTCCAACAACATTAAGACCTTGAACTATCTGGGCTTCAGCAAGATTGGAATAGGGGACTACCAGCTCTTTAAAACCAAGCTTTTTGGCCAAAATTGCCGAAGCCAAGATGCCATTGGTGTGTTTTAAAGAACCATCCAAAGAAAGCTCGCCAACAAATAGTTTTTTGGAAGAATCGAACTGAACTTGTTTGGTCTCCATCAGGTAGCCGACGGCAATGGGTAAATCGTAAGAAGGACCTTCTTTTTTGAGGTCAGCCGGAGCCAAATTTATAATAATTTTCCTATGTTTCGAGTTAGGTGCCGCAAGTGAGCTGTTTTTGATAGCCGAGGCAATCCTGTCCTTTGACTCTTGGACCGCTTTATCGGGAAGCCCGACAATATTAAAAGCATGAATACCGGGAGTGGAGTCAACTTCCACTTCTATGAGCTGGGCATCTATGCCGTTTATTGCTGAAGAAAAAAGTCGTATGGACAAAAAAGCGCATCGCCCCTCCTGCGATAGTTAGAATTGCTGTTTACTGTAGGTGCCTTCCTTAATCTGTTTCTTTGTTTTAATTACCTCGTTAAGACGAGCCTCTAATTCGCTCGCCATGATCAGATTTCTATCCAGATCGGTAGCTTCATGGGCGTTCTCGTCTTCATCTTCCCCGTAATTGGGAACCTTAACTTCGTAATCGCCCTTAACCATGGGGTTTTTTTGGGCTATAACATCAAGCTGGGTCCTTAAAGACTTCTCTTCTGCCTCAAGATCCTCATATAATTTTTGTAATTCTTCCTTCGTCATATTGGTATAAACATAATAACCGTAATCTTTTAATAAAGCAATCAAATTAGATTCGATTGTAGCTGGCTTGGCCAAGAATGAAGCAGGGCTTAAAAACTTTCTGCGTTTGAACCAAGTTCGAGGCAAAATTGAGCATTCGACTGAGGCATATTACAATATGGCGAAGGAGAAGCGGAAATTTTAACGATGAAATTGGTCAAACCTGAAAGGCATGCCGTAGGCCCGTAACGAAGTGGGGCCAGACATGCGCAAAAGTTTTAAATCAAAAAGGCGTAGAACGCCCCTAATAAAATATGTAGTGTGGGCTCTACGCCTTGTATCTGAAAGCCAGTGATCCAATAACAACTCAAATCACCAGCAACAAAGATCTGAACTAATTATATAAAAGTGTTGGTGACACAGCAAGTGCCAAACTGTGGATAAGGTGACACCATTAACTCATGGTGACATTTTCTTGGTGTCACCATTAAAAGTTAGCCAATAATGCCATTTTATTAAACAACCAGCCACTTAGCGGCTGGTTGTTTTTATTAAATTCTGATAGTGACAACAGGTTGTAAACAGGTGGTGTCACCTATGGAATACGCACAACTTCTGGAGAAAATCCAATCTTGTTTTGTATTGACGAGAGGGCTTCTTTGTTTATCTCAATGCCGGTACAATCCCGATTTAGCTGTTTGGCTACTTTCATGGTGGTCCCGGATCCCAGAAATGGGTCCAAGATACTATCGCCAGGCCGGGTAAATTTTTGGATAAGCCTGACTGCAATCTCTTCCGGACATTCTGTTGCATAATGAGTAAATGCATGATCATCTTTTACCAAGGTTTTTTTTGCAATTTTTGTCATAAAATTAGGTATGGGTAGCCTGTGTTGTAATTCGAACATGGCCCTAAACAATATCCTTGAACCGGCTAACTTGGGATGGGTTTTGTGGTTCCAAATAGGATTCCAATATAGATCCCTGAGCGCATCTTCAATCAAATCGTGGTTTTGTGGGTTTAAACCTTGTTTTTGAAACACCAAAACATACTGAAATCGGGTACTGTTCTTTGCTGATGTGTCCAATGAGCCCCTATTTTTGTGAAGATACCTGTCCCAGACACCAATGCTTCTAAGGGGGAGCTGGCTGGGCATAGATTTAATCAAGTCATCATGAAAGGGGATATATACAAGACAATCTTTGTCTTTGCGAAAAAAATCATGAACCCAGATAGCTAAAATACCGCCTTCTTTAAGGGTATGGCAACATCCTTGCCAGACTTTTGATATTGATCTTAAGAATTCTGTATAATCTTCAATTGCGCTAAGCTGGCCCCGATCTTGCGAGTATATAACCTCATTCCAATAGGGCGGACCGGAAAGAACCAAGTCAAACTGATTTGCCGGCAAAAAAGACTGCATTTTAACGGCATCTCCAATGAAAACTTTAGTTTCTGTATTCATGGTCTATATAAATTCTCAAATTTTAAGCCAAGACACAAGCTGAATGGTCTCAAGAAGAGGAAAGGGGCTGTGTAATTGTCTATGAGATTAAGGAGTTACAAGAGCATCGATAACCGCCCTAAAAGAGTCTCTGGAAGACCCGAGTATTAAGTAATTTTGAAATATTGCATATGCAACCCCGAGATCTTTGTCCGGTATCCTCACGAAACGGAAATTAATGTTTGAGTAGACATCCGAAGTAAAAGCTAAATTGGAAGAAGGATTACTAATGTTGAAAAGTTTAGCAAGATCGCTAATCATTTTCGGCTCCCATGCATTCATTAGAGTGGTGGCCGAATCGTTGTCTTTCTGTGTTATTACAATGAATGGTCGCGCAGTAGAACTTCCCAATTGGCCATACAACCCAAATACCCACTCTTTGGTATCTAAAAGTCCAGTAGAATCGTTGAGTGTTGATGTGTCTATTGAAAGTTTAGTTAGAAATTCTTTAAAGCTATATTTAGACTGATTTTCATCAACAATATCAAATAATTTTATTTGACTTATGGCTGGCCGCCTGGCATTCATTTCGGCGGTTAATGCTGTCAAAAAGACGCTCGTTGAAGGAATGGAAACTTTTTCTACAATTCCAAGCTTGGCAAGCGGGGAAAGAATTGGTGTTGGTGTTACTGTCGGGGTCGGTGTAGGGGTTTCTATAACAACTTCAGGAGATAGTGTTCTTAAAACAAAGAACCAATATGAAAATCCTGCAACAAGAACCACGACGCCGATCCCGATAAATAACATATCGCGGTTGCCGCCCTTTTGTTCTTCTTGAGGAACGTAAATTTTCGGAGCCGGCGCTGGTCCTCCTGCCTTCGGAGCAGACGGAATCTTTGGAACATTAATGCCCGGAACGGTCTTGGGCGGAGCTATGGGAGCCGATTTTTGAGTTTCACCAAGGTTAACGCTTGGAACCTTGAACTGTTGACTTGGCATTGCTGGTTTAGGAGGCATCGGTGGCGGAGGTGTAGCTGGAACAACCTGTTCAACCTTTCTGGGAACAGGAACTCCCATTGGCTGTTGGCCTTGCTTAAGCTTAGAAATGTCTTCATTCATCGTTCTTATAGAAGATTGATACTCTTTTACTCCTGGAGTTGGCAGTGGAGCGGTTGGAGAAGGAGCAGGTGCCGGTTTGGGCTGGTTAAACGGCTGGGGGGAAACATTAAACTGAGGCTTTGGCATTTCTGGTTTTGTCGGAACCGGAGGAGGTGGGGTTGATCTCGGCGCCATTGGAGGCGGCATCGGCGGTTTTGCCAAAGGTCCTGAGTCCATCGAAGGAGAGGTCGGGAAAGGAGGCTTCAGTGTTTGTGGTATAGGGGTAGGTGCCGCTGGACTTGTAGAGCTTTTGCTTAATTCTCTGACCAAGTCGTTTATGTCCATTGTCTTTGGCTTCTGATCATCTGCCATGCGATAATTGTCCGCGAATGCAGTGAGTGGTTACAATTATCAGCACCCGCCTTAGGCGGGTAACCTTTTGTACCCAATCGTTTCACTCTTGGACAAAAATTTAATTCTTAAAGTCATTTTAACACAATCATAAAATAAGTTGTAAACACACAAACAAAAAACCGAGAATATCTCGGCTGTGTATTAAGCAGTTAACTCTTTCAAAATTCCCACCATTTGTTCAAGCTGACCAATACGCCGTTGAATTACCTCCCTAAATGCGTTCTGGCAACTTTCATTTGTCTCCCAATATGCAAGAAATTCTACGCTTACATTTTTCATGTTATCTACAAGTTTTCTAAAGTCGTCTCTAAATTTTTCAGGCAGATTGTCGATAATTTTTTCTGTTCGATCCTGTTCTTCAGGATTGTCCAAACTATCTAACTAACAAATCATTCAGCTTGACCAATAGCACTGCCTTCGATACCATGGTTTTTATTCCTTTTGTAAATAACTATGTAAGATTCTTATATCCCTTATCAGAAAACTTGTCAAACCAAAAATCGGCCTTTTGAGCTAATAAGAATCATACTTAAATAGCCAGTCCTTTTTCTTCTAAGAACTCCGAGACCGCGCGACTGAACTGGGTTTCAAGTGCTATAACCTTTTTTCTGATTCCAGGCGATTCGTCAACGTTGGCCCCAAACGAGAAATAAATGGCGGATTCGTGTAAATGAGTCCTATAATCACGCTGTATCCACAACTTGGAGTGTCCGCTTAAGCGGGAGCCGAACCGCCACTCAACTGACGATCGGTTCATCAGCATTTCTTTGGCATATTGGAGAGTGCCGGAATCAAAATACTTTAATCCGTGTCCGCCAACAATTTCGTCATATATCTCTATTACCCTGCGCAGGACTTCTTCGGTCAGACTTTCCAGACGGATACTTATAGTCCTCATTTACAGCTCCTTTCCCAAGAACATGGCCCTAATCATACTATAATACTAATAACATTGCAAGATCAAAAAACCGGCCTTTTGAGCCGATTTTGTCTATTCCCAAAAGCTAAAGTCATGGCACTTTTTACATACCCGCACAGTTTGTAAACTTATAGCGAAAACCCCTTCCCCGTTTTAGACCGTTTGCCTCCGAGGGTAACACAATGATTAAATTAATCGAAAATTTGCTTATACAACAAATTTTAGCCGGAAAATCCTGTAAGGAGGAACGGATGCTAAAATTTGTTAAGCAAATTAAGAGTTAATTTAAGCATTTGTCCGAAGGAGACCGAAGGCGCAGGCAACAGGTCGAAAATGGGGAGGGGTGGAGTGCCTATCTTTTGCCTTTCATCGTCAAACTTATCTTCCCCATATCGTCAACCGCTTTGACCCAAACGTGGACTTTTTGACCCATTTTTAAGACATCGGTTACCTTGTTCACTCTTTGCTGGCTTATCTCCGAAATGTGTACCATGCCGTCTTTGCTGGGCATTATTTCAACAAAAGCTCCGAAGTCTCTGATGCTTACTACAGTGCCGTCAAATTCATCTCCGGATTTTACTTCATAAGTAACTTCTGCAATAAGAGCCAGGGCTTTTTTCATTCCTTCCGGAGTCATTGAGGTGACAAATACCGAGCCGTCGTCCTCAATATCTATTTCGGCTCCCGTTTTTTCTATGATTTCATTGATTATCTTACCTCCCGGACCGATAAGGGCGCCGATTTTAGCCGGGTTAATCTTAACCGTCTCCACCCGGGGAGCATGCGGAGATAATTCCGGCCGGTGAGTGCCGATTGCTTTTTCCATTGCCGCTAATATTTCCAAGCGGGCTTTTTTGGCCTGCGCCAATGTTTTCTCAACTATCTCAACGGTAATACCCTCAACTTTTACATCCATCTGCATTCCAGTAACGCCGTCTTTGGTTCCGGCAACTTTCAAATCCATATCGCCATGATGGTCTTCGGGGCCTTGAATATCAGTAAGAATTTTATATTTATCTCCCTTCTCATCAAGCATCAAACCCATGGCAATACCGGCAGCAGGAGACTTAATAGGAACGCCTCCGTCCATCAACGCCAATGAGGAACCGCATACGGAAGCCATGGAAGAAGAACCATTGGATGAGAGGATTTCTGAAACAACTCTTATTGTGTAGGGGAATTTATCCTTAGGCGGAATTATCGGCTCAAGAGATCTTTCCGCCAAAGCGCCATGGCCAATTTCACGACGCCCGCCACCGCCCATACGGCCAACCTCGCCGACACTGAAAGGCGGGAAAACATAGTGGTGCATGAAGCGTTTTTTGGTAAGATCTATTTCCATCGTCTCTACCCATTGTTCAAGACCCGGAGCGGCCAAAGTCAAAACAGAAAGAGCTTGAGTGGTTCCGCGATTGAAGAGCCCTGTTCCATGCGAGTGGGGGAGAATGCCAACTTCCGCGTTCAACGGCCTTAGTTCATCAATCTTTCTGCCGTCCGGCCTCTTTTCTCCGGTAATAATATTCCTGTGAACAATGCGGTCTATTTCTTCTTCGTATATAGACCCGGCTTCGTCAATTTTTTTTCCCAATTCCGGATGTTCTTTGTATTGTTCTTTAATGTAATCTATTAATTCCTCTTTAACCTGTCCGAGGCCTTCGTAAAATTCCGATTTATTTTTCCCCGGAGCATAGAGAGTCTTTTCCAGTTTGGGATCGGCAAAGTTCCTGACTGCCAAAACAAGCGCTTCATCGTGAGTGAATACTGACAACTCTTTTTTCTTCGGAGCTAACTCTTTGGCAATCTTATTCTGCAATTTAATTAAGACCTGAAATTCTTTAAAACCGGCGGCTATAGCATCGGCCATATCCTTTTCGGGAACTATTTTAGCTCCAGCTTCAATCATATTTATTCTATTGGCAGTTCCAGCAACTATAATGTCAAAGTCGCTTTCAGCTCTTTCTTTGTAGGTAGGGTTAAAGACCAATTTACCTCCAATTCTTCCAACTCTGACTCCGGCAATGGGGCCATCAAAAGGGATATCCGAGGTCGTGAGGGCCAGTGATGCCCCAAAAAGAGCCGGCATATCAGGGTCGTTAATGCCGTCAAAAGAAAGGACGGTTGCGACGACTTGAATTTCATTTCTGATGTTGTGATTAAAACGGGGACGGATTGCGCGGTCAATTACCCGGCCGGTTAAAATAGCTTCGTCCGTGGGGCGAGTTTCGCGCTTTATCCATTTGGAGCCCTTTATCTTGCCAGCGGCATAATATTTTTCTTCGTAATCCACCGAGAGCGGCATGTAGTCCACCTGCTTTTGGTGAGCCGACATAGTGGCGTTAATAAGCACCGTTGTCTCGCCGTACTGAACACGGCAAGAGCCATTGGCTTGCCCGCCGAGACGCCCAAATTCCACCATTAATGGCTTACCGGCAAACTCTTCCTTATATGTTTTAATTCCCATGACCAAATACCAACAAAAGGGTGAGCCCGTCCTTCGCTAAAGCTTCGGAGGGTAAAAAACAATCCTGGCCAAATTCCTCGATTAGTCAAAGAATTTGGCCAATATTGCAAGCCCCATTAGTATTGTCGTTTAACGCTTTTGGTTGGTTGTTAATTAACTCGGTTTGAATATAGCACAACTTCATTAAAAAATCCAGCTCTTCTCATCAATTTTCTGAATCGCTCACACAACCTCTATGCCTGACTACGGAGCTAATTTCAGAAATACAATGGGGGTCTTTGCATGCAAAGACCCCCATTGTATTGGCATGCTCCCTCCGCATGCGTAGAGGTTGTGTGAGCTATTGAACGAAGAGTGAAGAAGTACTGAGTGGAGCACCGCGAATGTGCTATTTGAGTAAAATCTTGTCTTTCAATTCCTCCAAGTCCGTGAAATTATTGGCAACATCTATCAACTTAGAACTGGTGCTCCTTTTGAACCCTGCCACTTCGACAATTGTCCCATTGAACTTAAGAAATTCCACCAACGGCTCATAGTCGCCATCCCCTGAAACAAGCACAATAACATCGACTAATTTAGAGAGGGTGATAGCGTCAATTGCAATCGCCACATCCCAGTCGCCCTTTTTCATCCCTCCGGGGAATATTTGTAAATCTTTGGACTTCAACTCATACCCGGCCTTTTCCAGCGCGTCAAAAAACGCTTTTTCTTCCTTTGTGTCTGACTTAATTACATAGGCAATGGCCCTAACTAATTGTCTGTTCGCGGTGGCTAATTTCAAAAGTTCCCGGAAATTTACCCGTGATTTATAAAGGTTTTTGGCCGAATGATACATGTTTGAAACATCAACAAACACGCCTATCCGGTGGTTCTTTCTTTGAGGTACGGTTATCTTGTGCATACTTTTAGTTACTATACTGGTCAGACCAGTATAGTAATGACTTATTTATTGAGTCCTAATTTCTTTATTACCGAAGCGTGTCTTTTGGGGGCTTCTCTTTTCAGATAGTCCAAAAGGCGCTTTCTTTTTGATACCATTTTCAAAAGCCCGAGACGAGAACTGTTGTCTTTGCCGTGCTTCTTTAGATGCTTGGCCAGCTGTTCAATTTCCTCGGTAAACAAAGCGATCTGCGCTTCGGCAGACCCGGTATCTTTGTCGTGGATTTGAACCTTTTCGATGACTTTTAATTTTTCTTTAGGAGTTAGCATATCGTTTTAACGCTAAGATATAATAGCATGTTTTAAATTTATTTGCAATAATCAAAATAAAACCGCCAAAATTGGATAAATGGCGGGTGTTTATTTTATTATTTTTGGTCCAAAAGCTTGGTCAAACTTTCGTTTAAATCAGAACTCGGCCAGTCGTCAATACTGCCGATTTGTTTCTTAATCTTTTCGGCGGTTTCAATTATTTCCATCGCCTCTTCGTGTTTTTGACATTTAGCAACAATCTGGCCATTGGATGCTGTGACTTCGTAAGTCCAGTCCCTTTCAACCCGCCATGGCAGAGGATTGTTCAACATTTGGTGGAAAAGCAAGTATCTAATCATTTTTTCTTGCGTCATGGTTAGTCCTTTTTAAAAAATCTTAAACAAAACTAGCACCCAAGTCCCTGATTGTAAAGGTACTTACATTTTGCGACGTAGGAGTTATAATTAGGTCAATGAATATAAAAGACCTTAAAATCCAATACCTTGAACATCTGGAGATAGAGAAGAATCGTTCACCTAAGACCCTGGAGAATTATGGGCGGTATTTGGATAGATTTTTTCAGTTTGCCCTTCGACAAAGCTCAGGGCAAGCCAAAGTATTAAACCCCAGCAATATTACCGAGGACTTAATCAGGCAGTACCGGCTTTATTTAAATCGACTCAAAGACAATGAGGGAAGCTCGCTCAAAAAAGTAACCCAAAACTACCACATCATTGCTTTAAGAAACTTTCTTAAATATCTGGCAAAAAGAGATATCAAATCCGTCTCCGCTGAAAAGGTAGAACTCGGTAAACAGGAGGACAGAGAAGTTACATTCCTTGAAGCGGACGAATTGGAACGACTCCTTAAGTCACCGGAAGGGGACAACCTGGATGCCTTACGCGACAGGGCGGTTCTGGGAACTTTGTTCAGCACCGGTATGCGTGTATCGGAACTTTGTTCTTTGGATAGAGACAAAATCGACACAACCCGGGGCGAGCTAAGCATTCGCGGAAAGGGAAGTAAAATCAGGGTGGTATTTTTGTCCGATGATGCCAAAGAAGACATAAATAAATACCTAAGCAAGAGGTCAGACGTAGATGAAGCATTGTTTATACGTATCCCAAAATCCAAGACATTTTCAAAAGATTCCGGCTTGCGCCTTACCCCCCGAAGCATCCAAAGAATAGTAGAAAAATACGCCACCAAAGCCGGCATAGTCGGAAAGAACGTCTCACCTCACACACTAAGACATTCCTACGCTACAGATCTCCTCCGCAACGGAGCTGATATCCGCTCCGTCCAATCAATGCTCGGCCATTCATCAGTAACTACCACCCAAATCTATACTCACGTCACCGATAAGCAATTAAGGGAAGTCCATAGGAAATTCCATAACAAGAAATAATAAAAAAACCGATAGTTATCGGTTTTTGTTCTTTAAAAATACTATCTCCGGAGTTCTGTACAAGTAGCTTCTTGTCTTGCCGCACCAACACAGATAAGTAACTTCGTATAGATAAATATGGCCGTTAATTCTTTCGGGTTTTCCGCCTAACCATTTTGTTTCGTACTCATAGTCTGGCCGCATGGGCCCTAAAATCTTAGTGATTTTCCCGATAGGCTGAAAATATTTGTCTCCGGACCAGTGGTCACACACATGACGCTCAATCCCTTTAACGAGGTCTCCTTTATTAAAGACCTTCTTTTCTTTTATTCTGACCTCGCATCTTAAGGCCTGATTTTGAGTGTGATATCTATGGCCACAAACTTCACATTGAAAAGAACGCGCAGTATGAGCAGGAACCTGCCTTACAACTTTTTTCATGGCTTTTCTCCAAAAATAGAAAGTTGGTTTATTATATCAATAAACAGCAACGGGTCAACGTTGGTTCCGTTTATCTTAACTCCCAGATGAAGATGCGGTCCGCGAACAGAACCGGTTGCTCCGGCCAAGCCTACCACCTCGCCTTCAGTTACCATCTGGCCGTCACGAACTTGGATTCGGGACAGATGCATATAGTAGGAAAATATTCCCGACCCATGGTCTATAATTACCATATTTCCTTCGAGAGAAAACCTAACGGCCGTCATTATTACCCGGCCCGAATTAATTGCCGAGACTTTCGTTCCAACGGAAGCACGAAGGTCAACTCCACTGTGATGTACGGCAAAATCGGAGGTAATGAATATTTCCGAAAGGGGAATGTGAAACGGTCCCTCGGCATAAAATTCTTCATGGTCGGCCTTTTGATATGCCGCGGCAATTGCCGACACTTCTTTTGCTCTTCTTTTTGAGGGTTTGGCTATACCCCGACGCCGTGTTTTAACCTTGGCCGGTACAACTTTTATCTCTTGGAGACTATTCTCCATTCTTTCTTTTGAAAAAAGGTTTACGAGATATGCAGAGTAGATATCAGGCTTGGTATTAAGCGAAACTCCCACAAAAATAATTCCGTTCTTGTTGGGCTGGTATATAGTATCGAAAATTAAAATACCCGTTTCGCCAGTCGTCCTAAAATCATAAATTTTTATCACAACAAGGCCTCCGGGCTTTACCTGCGGAGTTAAAACCTCAAAGCTTTGCGCATGGGCACTGGCCAATGGGAAGAATAGAAAACACAACAACACTACCGCCAGCTGGACAAACTTTGTCATTGTTAAGGTCCTTTTAAATTCTTTGCCCCAAAATACCACAATTTTTAACTTTTGTTTAACTGGACAACGGTCAACTTTTTTGTTTAAAATTTATTTAGTCCTTTCATTATTTTGGAGAATCCGATGGCTTATTCAGACAAAGTAATTGACCATTATGAAAACCCGAGGAATGTCGGCTCTTTGCCTAAAGACGACCCCGATGTAGGAACCGGCCTTGTCGGCGCGCCTGAATGCGGAGACGTGATGAAGCTTCAGATAAAAGTAAATCCAGATACGGGCGTAATTGATGATGCTAAATTCAAAACATTCGGCTGCGGTTCGGCAATCGCCTCATCTTCCCTTGCCACCGAGTGGCTAAAGGGCAAGACAGTTGAAGAAGCATTGGCAATCAAGAACACGGATATCGTTAGCGAATTGAGCTTGCCTCCAGTAAAGATCCATTGCTCGGTCCTTGCTGAGGATGCCATCAAGGCAGCCATCAGAGATTATCAGAATAAACAAGACCTAAAAGAAGAAAAGCCCGAAATAGATTCCCAGGAAACCAAAAACCCCTAATTGGGGTTTTTGTTATGGTGCGTTTGTTTGACGAAATCAAAACTTTTTTGAACGGAACTGACGGCGTGCCACTTAAATCAGTTCTTATCTTACCCGTTTGCGGTTTTTACCGCAACTTTATTTCTGACAGAGAAAACCCAAAATGCGAAGACAAAAAGGAAAATGGCGGTTGTTAAATATATTGCCTGTAAATTCCAAACTTTGCTTATCAACCCATAAATTGGAGTTAAGAGAACACCAAACAAGTTTATAAATAGCGCACTGACTGAAGTCACTGTTGCCCTGCTCATACTTTTAATGTTGTGTTGAATTTTACTTTCCATTAAAACTTGTAATGGAGAGGCGATGAAATAGGAAGCAAGGAGCAAACCAATCATTGGAATACTTGGATATTTAGCAACAAATATTAGAAGCACAGCGCTTATAAACGGAAGCAAATAAAAAATGGAGGAAATTTTTTTGAATTTGTAGGCATAATGTGCGCCGATTGCATTTAGCGACGACCACAAAAATCCAACTATACCGAAAGCAAAAATTGGAAGTTTTGCAAGCTGATAATAAAGTTGGTCAAATTCTTCTATATCTCCGAAGATGGAAATAGCAAAAATGTAAATAAACAAATAAAGTAAAATTTTATTTGTTTTGACTTCCTGGAAAGCAACCTTAATATATTCAAGATAATGTACTTCGCCGGTAGAGTCAGATTTCGGAACTTCTTTGATAAGTGAGGCAAAGAAAGCAGAAAACAACAGAGGCACAATGGAAAAAAGAACAGCCCAATCCAAATGGTAGCTTGCGATAAAACCACCGCTTACCATTGAGATCGCCAAGGCAATATTGTAGTAAAATTTCTTTTTTCCGAGCACTTTTTCATACTCATCTTTTTTACCGGCATAAACCACAGTGTCATACAGAAGTGCCTCTGTTGTCCCAGAAACAAGTGAGCTGCCTAATGCCCAAAAAACGAAGCCTAAACCATAGAGGTAAAAATTTCCGTTAGCAAAAAACCAAACAAGGAAACATAAAGACTTCAGAACTGGGGCTATGGTTAGCATTTTTTTACGACTCCAGTAATCCGCAAGTGCGCCAGTTGGAATTTCTAAAAGCATTGCAATCGCTGCCCACCACGTTAAAAGTAAAGAAATTTGAAAAACAGATAAGCCGCGGGTGTTAAAAAGAACGTTGTAAATTGCGTATGCAAAAACAAAGTCGTAAAAAAAGCTCGTTAAATAGTAATTTCTCAGAAAGAATTTGTAAGAAAAATTCTGCATAATACTACTTTATCAAAAAGTCGCTTCCAACCTTACTTTGCGCGGCCGAATCGGTCGGGCAAAAATCGGAAAGTTTGATTGTGGTGCCGGTGGTGGGAGTCGGACCCACAATCCCTTACGGGCGACGCATCTTAAGTGCGTTGCGTATGCCAATTCCGCCACACCGGCATTTTAGATAACCGGAGGTGCCGATGGGAATCGAACCCATGCATGGTCGTTTTGCAGACGATCGCGTTTCCACTTCGCCACGGCACCAATTAAAGTTTTATATGCTTCTCTTAATTCGCTCCTCCTCGTATATATCTACTATATCTCCAACCTTAACTTCTGGGAAATCTTTTGTGATAGCATCGAACCTGATGCCGGCCTCAAGACCCTCTTTAACCTCCGGCATATCTTCTTTGTTGTGCTGAAGCTGACCGATCTTGCCTGAAACTACAACCAACCCGTTCCTGATAACATCTCCCATTGCTCCCCTGACTGCCTTGCCGGACATAACCTTTCCTCCGAATATCTGGGTCCGTGTATCTTTTTTGAATGTAGCTAAAACCTTTAATTTCCCGAGCGGATTTTTCTTTATCTCGGCCCCCAAAAGCTCGCCCATCTCATTTCTGACATATTCAATCAGTTCATAGATAATTTCAAAGTTAGATATCTTAATGCCTTCTTTTTCGGCTAACTTTTTAGCTGATTCTTCTGTCCCAACCCTGAAACCGACCACTTGACACTTTGAGGCAATGGCCGTCTTCACGTCGGCTTCGGAAATATTTCCAATATCGTAAGAGATAACGCGGTATCCGACCTCCTGTGACTTGATAGCTTTAAGCGAAGCTTCTATCGCTTCCAAAGAACTTGAAACATCCGATTTAAAAACCAGATTCAAAAACTTTTTATTCTCATCGCCCGTTTCAGCGGAACCTTTAAAGAACGAAAAGAGGGGAGCAAGGTTGACATTTTTCTCGGCAATTTGAGTTGCTTCGTCTTTATTTGGAGCCACAACAAATTCCTTGCCTATATCGGGAGCTGTCGGCCAGCCGGTAATTAAAACCGGCTGCGACGGCCTCGCTTCAACTATTGCCTTGCCCAAAAAATCCTCCATGGACTTAATTTTCCCAACGACTGTTCCAACTACAATAAAATCTCCAAGGTTTAAAGTTCCTTTCTGAACCAACGCGGTAGCGACATAACCCCTTCTTTTGTCCAAGTTTGATTCAATTATTACTCCCTCAGCCGGCGATGATAAGTCTTCATTTAATTCTTCCAATTCCGCCACCAAAAGAACCATGTCCAAAAGAGCGTCGATATTCCTATTAGCTTTGGCTGATATCTCTATGACTGGAACTTTTCCGCCCCAGTCCTCTACCAGAACATCTTCGGTCGCCAAGTCTTGTTTAACTTTCTGAACATTTGCCCCTTCTTTGTCTATTTTGTTAATAGCAACGATAAAAGGAATTTTCTCCTCTTTGATAATTCTGATGGCTTCTTTTGTCTGGGGCTTCACGCTCTCATCGGCGGCAACAACCAAGATAGCAATATCGGCTACTTTTACTCCGCGAGAGCGGATGGCGGTAAATGCCTCGTGTCCAGGCGTATCCAAAAAAGTAATTACTTTTCCACCCCGACGCTCATCGGTCGGGGAGCCGACAGAATCGTCAGATTTAACAAGTGCTTGGTATGCTCCGATATGCTGGGTAATCCCTCCCGACTCCCCTTCGGCAACCTTTGTTTTCCTGATGGTATCCAAAAGCTTGGTCTTACCATGATCAACATGGCCCAAAACAACCACCACCGGCGGCCGGACCTGATTTTGGCTTGTATTCTGGCTTGGCATAATCTTGAAATTTTACCACTTTTTGACAAAAAAATCAACGGCTCACAAGAGTGAGTTGTTGATTAACTGGCGGAAGGGGTGGGAGTTGAACCCACATGCCGCTTTTTAGACGGCCCCGGTTTAGCAAACCGGTGGAATAACCATTATCCGACCCTTCCGTATCCATACCAAATTCACTAAATTTTACCATAAAAATCACCCTCTCGCAATAACTAAAGCGATTACTTTTGTAGCACCATTGGCTTTCAAAACCTTGGCGCACTCATTTAACGTCGCACCTGTTGTGCAGACATCGTCAATTAGCAATACCTCCCGCCCAGTTAATTTATTTCCGTTGGCAATTCTAAAAATCCCGTTCAAGTTTTTTAATCTTTCTTCTCTGTTTTTGACATCCGCCTGCGGGACAGAATTAATTGTCCGTTCAATTATATCGCCGATCATTTCCATCTGAAATGTATCGGCTAATTCTTTGGCCAACAATTCCGACTGATTAAAACCTCGCCAATTCAAGCGCCTTGGATGAAGCGGTACGGGGATCAAAAGGGAATTGGCTCCAAAAATATTGAACTTTTTATCCAGAGTCAGCCACTTAAGGTATCTCTTCATTAAAACCGTCAATGGCTGCTCCAGATCGGGGATAAATTTATACTTTAAAAATTTGATGGATTTTTTAACCAAA
>CAZPLD010000002.1:0-39828 GCA_964587505.1 uncultured Candidatus Saccharibacteria bacterium
ATTCTT
This sequence comes from uncultured Candidatus Saccharibacteria bacterium, assembly GCA_964587505.1. Classification (GTDB taxonomy): domain Bacteria; phylum Patescibacteriota; class Minisyncoccia; order 2-02-FULL-40-12; family GWA2-44-9; genus 2-01-FULL-41-26. The sequence goes on from CAZPLD010000002.1 coordinate 7, forward strand.
TATGTTTCCTTGGTTTTGACCCTTTTATTAAGGTATCCGGAGAAATTTCAGGAACAGTATTGGATACACCTTTACCCATTTTCTTTGATTTTCATTTCATGGCTTTTGGTTTTTTACATAGCCAATTTATATGAACCAAAGCTGCTAAGGAACAATATCCATTTTTATTCGACCCTGTTCCAGACAATTGCCATAGCCGCTGTAATTGCCGTATTGTTTTTTTACTTAATTCCTTTGTATGGAATTACGCCGAAAACCAACTTGCTTATTTTCGTTGCCATCTTCTCCGGACTGGAATTTGCAAACCGTTCTGTTTCCAATAACATCCTGCAAAAAAGTTTTAAGAAATCAATACTCATTGTGGGGACAAACAGCCAATCTCTTGAACTTGACCTTTTTATAAAAGAAAATCCCCAATTGGGATATGAGATCAAGTCTGTCACAGACATATCTTCTGACAAAATCAAAGATATCAGCCGGACAATCCGGGAAGAAAAAATTGATACAATTGTTTTAAGTCCGGAAGCATATCAAGTTCCTGAGATAATAGATGTTTTTTACAAGTCTCTTGAACAAAAGGTTAATTTTGTGAACCTTGCTTCTTTTTACGAACGTCTAACCGGTATGGTTCCTCTGGGGGCAATCAACCAAATTTGGTTCTTGGAAAATCTCAGTGAAGGAAACAAGAGGGCATATGAAATAGTTAAACGCAGCAGCGATCTGGTATTTGCTGTAACTCTCGGCCTGCTTAGTCTCTTATTGTATCCGTTTATTGTTTTCACAATAAAAGTCACCTCAAAGGGGCCGGTTTTTTATAAACAAAGAAGGGTGGGACAATCGGGTAAGGTCTTTGAAATAATTAAATTCCGAACAATGGATAAAGATGCCGAAAAAGAGACCGGCGCAGTTTGGGCCTTACAAGATGACCCGAGAATAACATCGGTAGGCAGATTTATGCGCAAAACAAGAATAGATGAACTACCCCAGTTGTGGAATATTCTCAAGGGACAGATGGCATTTATCGGGCCAAGAGCCGAAAGACCGGAATTTAATGAACAATTAAAAACAGTCCCGTTCTATGAAGAAAGGTATTTAATAAAACCGGGCTTGTCCGGCTGGGCCCAGATAAATTTTCGCTATGGCTCATCTGTTGCCGATGCAGCTGAAAAACTAAAATACGATTTGTATTACATCAAGAACCGTTCATTAGTCCTGGATCTCGGAATAGCCCTAAAAACAATCCGGATAATGCTTCAAAGAGACGGAAAGTAATTCGGATAATTTTTCTTTTAAATAAAATTGCTACTTGGCGATTTTATTTTACTTATCAACAAAAAATATTTTAAAAAAATATTTTTTGTTGTAAAGTTAAAAACATGTTGCCGACAAAAATTTTCTTCACGAAAGGTTCTGGAACTCATAAAGAATATTTAACTTCTTTTGAGCTTGCGTTGCGCGCTGCTGGAGTCGCGCCATACAATTTAGTTGCGGTATCCAGCATCTATCCGCCTAATGTTAAAAAAGTAACCCGCGAAGAAGGAATAAAATTATTGCCGCCGGGCTCAGTCGTCCATGCTGTTATCGCCCGCAATGCCACTAACGAACCGAATCGTTTAATTTCAGCCTCAATTGGCGTTGCCATACCGCAAGACCCGAATCAGTACGGCTATTTATCGGAACATCACCCATTCGGAGAAACAGATGAAAAAGCGGGAGATTATGCCGAAGATCTGGCTGCACAAATGCTGGCAACTACACTAGGCATAGAATTCGATCCGGATACGGCGTGGAACGAAAGAGAAGAATTGTTTAAGGCCTCCGACCAGATATTCAAGACCACAAATTATACCCAATCAGCCATCGGCAACAAAGACGGTTTATGGACCACCGTAGTGGCCGCGGCAATATTGATAGAATAGAGTTCTATAATAAGGCGGATCTACTTAAAATTCACCGAATAAATAATAAAATCGTTATTTTCAAAAATTTTAGATACAAATTTTTGGCCACTAAATCGCCACTTGGGATTTTTATCTTTATCCCATAATATGTAGTCAATCCGATATTTTTCCAGTTCTTTTCCAAGGTTGCTGTTTTTTAGTTGATTTGCCCGGCTTAAAACTTTATCTACGGCATCTTCTGGTAAATATATCTCCGGAACAGTTTTTATACCCAATAGCCTTCTTAATTTATTGTCTTGGACGGTCTTACCATATCTGTCAAGATATCTTACTCTATATATAGCTCCGATGTTTTTTATAATAAACTCTCTTTCAAAAGTTTCAAAAAAATTATTTAAAATAAAGCGGGATATTATTTCATCATCAGCCACAAGAAACAGATTGGCATTTTCGGAGTAAAAAACATTGTTGTGCGTATAAATAGGAATTAAGTCCGATAAAACCGCGTCGGCATACACCACCGAATCTTTGGAAGTTCTTTTATTCAGCCAATCAAATAATAATGCGTATTTTTGGTCTTCAGAAGAATTGACTATTGAATATTTGTTTAAATAGGCCGTGGTGTTTTGAATAGTGGTAAACAATACTATAGCCACTAGAACCAAACCAACTATCTTTTTATGACGGGGGCTTGGTTCCAAATATGCCCTCCACAAATAAGCAAAAGAGAAAGAAAAAAAGAAAATAGAAAGCATCCTATAATGACTGGAAAACTCTAAATTCTTGCCGGTAATAATATGATTATTAGACGAAATTACCGTTGCTAAAAGTCCTCCCATAAAAAATAGGGTGGGATTGTTAACTTTTATCAAGCCAGTTTTTAAAACAATTACAAACAAAATAAGCAGGGCAAGAGCACCTGATACTACCCAAACCCCAGAAGGAAAACGGCTGTAAATCAAACCTATCCTGGAAATAGTTTCGCTGTATTCGGAAGTTCGGGAAATAAAATAAGAATTCAAAAAATAAGGAGCCGCCAGAACAAAACCTCCAGCGAGTATTTTCACCATTGCAAATGACAGTTCTCTGCTATAAATAAAATATACGCCGGCAAGAATAACTAAAAATATTACGTAAAAAGTCCAATAATAAGGATAGATATAGAAAAGTAGGCCCAGGTTAACCGCATTCCATATCAATATTTTACGCGAGGGCCCATTTTTTATTAATTTCCAAAGAAAAATAAACTGGGTTAGCCAAAAAATAAAATTTAGTTGCGGGCTTACTGGACGAAGAAAATTATTAAGATACAATCCGAAAAATAAAAGGGACGAAAAAGTTAAAGACCAAAAACGGGATCTGGTAATTAAACAAAAGGCGAGATAGGTTAGTAAAAAAGACAATGACGGCAATAATAAGTTATATAAGAATCTGCCCTGAACAGCAGTTAAGCCAAAAACTTTCAATGGTTGAGCTAATAAATACTCGCCCAAAAATTGGATTGGCAACCTGTCTTTATGCTCAAACAAATAAGCATTGCCTATTGTCGGATAACCATCCAACACATCCCGAATCCTGGCATTATAAAACAATTCATCACTAGCTAAGGGGGGTAAAACGCCCTCAAATTCTCCGCCTAAAACAATCATGAAGCGTAGATAAGGCCAGATCATCAAAAAACCCAAAATAACAGCTATGACTACTGCTGTTTTGTTTTTTAAAATTTTTTCTTTAATCATAGGTTATACTTTCCTTGCAATAATAAGGAAATTATCATGCAAGTTAATAGGTACCGATAATTTTCCCATTTTGTTATTTTTTAAAAACTCTGCTATCTTTTTCCAGACAAAAAGTTTCTGCCATCTATACAAAGTTTGGGAAACATATTGAAGCGTGAATTTTTTACCCATCTTATCTATTGACAACACTTCAAAACCAGACCTTCTTAACAAATCTGTTAAATTTTGGGGATTAAAATAAATTAAGTGTTCCGGCGGAACCAAGAGATGCCAATATTTACCGGTCAATTTAGCAAAAAAACTGCTTGTATCGGGCGTATTAATGGCAACAATGCCCCCATGTTTTAGAACGTTATAAACCACCAACATGTCTGATTTTGGGTCAGAAAGATGCTCGATTACATCCCACAAGGTAACCACGTCAAACGATTCTGATTGATAATCAGTCGTACTTAACGTCCCCTGCCGTACATTTAGGTTTCGTTTCTTGGCCTGATCCACGGCATATTGTGAAATTTCCAATCCACTTGTATTCCATCCCCTGTTTTCCGCAGTTTTCATAAAATAACCCGTAGCGGCTCCGACATCCAACAAACTTCTTCCGCCAGGCAAAATCTTTTCTATTTTTTCCAAACACCGATTGAAGGTTGAAAGCATTACCGGCTTGTCTTGATCATAATCAACATACCCGAACCCATTGTTTGCGCCTTTGAAGTAGTCACCCGAATAGATGTTGGCCGTATTTTCAGGCAAAGGCCAAACAAAAATCAATTTACAGAGCTTGCAACAAAAAATGTCGTGATTATTTTTTCTTGTGAGAAACTTTATTCCTTTACTTTCACAGGACGGACAGTTTATGTTCGTTTTTTGAATCTCATTTTCCATGGCGCTAATATGCCCTCTGTTATTATATGATTAGAAATTTTTGACTCTCCTCCCGCTCGATTTTTAAAAGTAATCGGTATCTCTTTTAGCGAGGCGCCATTTTGCCACAAAACATACTTAAGCTCTATCAAAAAAGCATAGCCCGATAAATCAATACTCGAAAAATTTATTTTTCTCAAGAAGTTAGAGTCAACCGTCATAAAACCGCTAGTACAATCATGAATCGGCATCTTAGTAACTAATCTGCAGTAAAAACTGGCAAATCTGCTTAACAACCGGCGCCACAACTCCCATCCTATCGTTTTACCGCCTGAAACATACCTTGAACCAATAACAACATCATATCGATCAGACATCCTAAAGTGTTCCTTTAAATATGTCGGGTCATGGGAAAGATCTCCATCCATCATTACCACCCTGCGAATATCATTGTTTTTTAATACTTCTCTAAAAGCATTGACGTAGGCCTTACCCAACCCTTCTTTTTTGCTTCTTAATAACAAATTGAGATTGGGAAAATCTGTTTTTAAATCTTGAACAATCTCCGCTGTACCATCCGGAGAATTGTCATCAACTACCAACATATCGGCCTCAGGCACAATACTAAAAACTTCTTTTACTAATTTAGGAATATTCTCTTTCTCATTATATGTTGGGACAATAATTACGTCTTTCATAAATCAAGGTTTTATCTTTTTAAGCTCTTTCTTAATAAGAATGAAGCTTGCAATATGGGAAATGTTGAAAATAATACTGACCCAAATAACAGTTCCCCATAAACCAAAACTTTTTATCAGCAAAAGGCCCATAGGCACGCCGAGAGAAAGGGTAATCGTATTAATTATAATAGAAAGTTTAACCTTGTTTAAAGCTCTCCACATGGGGCCAAATCCAACCCCCATACCCATTGTGGCTCCGTAAAAGAAAAGGCCGGCAACATATTTAACGCTGGGATTAAAATTAGCTCCATAAATAATGTGAAAAACAAACGGCGCAGTAATAATAGCGCCGACCGTTAAAACAATGGAAAAAAGAAGTGAGTATAACGAAGTTCTAATAAAATTTTTCAGCAATTTATCTTCGCCACCTCCTGCAACTTTCATTTTCGGAAATTCAACATTTAAAAGCGCTGAAATTGGACTTAAAAAGGTGAGGGCTAAATTAATATAACCAAAAGCAAGTTTAAAAAATGTAACTTCCGAAGCTGTAACAAAAATACCTGTTAACATTATCGGCAAGATATTGTACAAATTAGCTAAGTTACTATCAGCGGTAATCCAAAAACTGAATCCAAGATATTTTTTGATAGGCGCCCCTTTTACATTGCTAAGCAGTTTTCTCACCGAAGGAAATATTGGATATCGCGCACTTACTCTTCCCCAAAGAATAGTCGAGACAAATAAGATAATAACCGCACTTAAGAGGTGTCCGATAATAGCGCCCAAAACTCCAAACCCCACCACAACAAGCAAAAGTGAAAATATATTTCTTAAAAATTGATTAGAAAAAGCTAAAATCGTCATGGTCTTTATCTGTCTTGTGATCTGGAGGACCATCATGGAAAAAGGGAAAAAGGTGCCGCCAACAGCAGAAGCAACCAAAAGAATGGCAGCATAAATTCCTATTTTATAGTTATTATAAAAAATTCCGGCAAGCCATGGGGCAAATAAAGCGCCCAAAAGAGCAGGGACTATCATTATCAAAGTTGTCTTAGTCAAAAAAGCGAGGACTTCTTTGGTTTTTTCTTTATCATCCTTAGCATAAGCTTCACTCAATAGGGTGGTTGAAGCGCCTTGAGCCCCTAAACTTAAAAAGACAGTCATGAAGCCGTATAAACTAAAAGCTAACGTATAAATACCGTAATTCTCCGGCTGTAAAAGACGGGTAATAAAAACCCCTATTAACGCTTGGGTAATGTTAGCGGCAAAATTTCCTGCCTGAAAAAAAACCAAACTCCTAACAAACCAGTGTCCGCGAAAATACTTTATTTTTTCTTTAATTAAATTGAGCATTATTAAAGTTTTTTAAAAATAGCGCACCAGCCAATAGTATGTTTTCTATTGGCCTTACTTTTGTCAATGCTGTCCAGCCAAGCCATAAATATACCATAAACAAAAAATAACTTACTGGACAATCTGCCCCATAATAAATGATCGTGCAGATGAAATCTGTCAATTAAATATCTAATTTTAACTTGCGCTATCATGGAAAAAAATCCGCCTACCGGTGTACATAAAACAACAGAAAATCCATTCCTTCCAAGCAATTCAACTAAACCAAAATTGGTAAACCGCCAATAGTCGTGGGGTTCTGAATGAAGTTCGCCCCATTGCGGCACGGTGATTAAAAAAATGCCGCCGGATTTTAAAATTCTGCTTACTTCTCCAGCAGCCTTCTCAAAATCAGAAAGGTGTTCAAAAACTTGAGTTGCAACAACCGAGTCAAAATGTTGGTCAGGAAATGGTATGTTATCGGCGCTGCCAACGACATCAATATTGGGACCGTGTTTTATATCCATTTTTAAATATTCGCCACAATCGAACAAGTGACCATACCGATTATAATCCCCTGCGCCTAAGTCAAGAACTTTCCCTTTAATATGGTGGCTAACCTTTTTGATTTGCTTTTCTAATAAATACCTGCCCGGCTGAAAAATATACATGATTTATTGATTAATAGTAACTAAGATACTTTTCAGCTTGCTGTTGTAAACTGAAAAAAGCCCTTACTTGCTCATATCCCTTTTGGCCGAATTCCCGGGCTTTTTCTGAATTTTTTAATAAATCAATAATTCTGCCGGCCATTAATTTTATGTTGTATGGATTCACAATATAACCCGATTTGCCATCTACGACAACCTCCGAAGAACCGCCAAAGCACGTGCTGACAACGGGCTTTTTGAAAGCCATCGCTTCTAAATTTACTGTCGGAAACGGATCTATGCAAATTGAGGGTACCAACACAAGATCACAAACTGAATAGACAATATTCATTTCATCCCGCCCAAGCCGTCCTAAAAACTTTATCGGCAAATTCATATTATCAATTCCCCTGCCGTCCGAACCGGCTACCAACAACACCGCATCTGGAATTTCTTTTAGTATTAAGCCCAAAGATTCTATGGCTTGATTAATGCCTTTTCCTTCGCTTATCCGTCCGCCGAATAAAATGATCTTTTTATTTTTCAGATTGTTGGTTTTTTTAAAAACCAACGCCGCTTCAAAACCAATTTCGTATTCATTCACGTCAATACCGTTATGAATCACCTCTATATTACCGATGCCATTGAGGGTCAGGGTTTTTTTCAAAGCGTTGGATACGGCAAATATCTTATCTGTGTATTTTCCCAAATAATGTTTAATGATTATGTTCCGGAAGGGATTATAGCGTTTTTTGTTTTCTTTGATTTGGCTAAAAACAGATTGTTTTGCGTAATTCATATAATTTTTACAAGTCGCTTCTCTGGGAATTTTTGTTTTCCCATAATTAATAGGCATCGTATCATGGGCAGTCAAAAAAACTTTCGCTCCGCTCTTTTTGGCAATTTTTAAACAATAATAAGACAGGTGATAATGGATATTGTGCGCATGAACAACATCCGGCTTGATATCAGCAATAATTTTAGCAACCTTCTTTACGGTTTGCGGATTATACAAAGAAAGGTAGGCCCGCCATCTTCTGTGGTATTGGGAATATATTCTATAAATCCTCAAATCGCTTTCAACACAATTCCCCTCTTTATTTTTGTCTTGGGTAGTCGAGACAATATAAACATCATGGCCTAATTCCTTGACTGTTTTGGCCAAGTTATAAGCCACCAGCCCGGCACCGCCTAAATTGTCAGGCGGAAAGTCATCGGATAAAAATAGAATCTTCATAAAGTTTAATTATATTAGTCCAATCAAATTCTTTGGCTCTTTTTATCCCGTTTGCACCTAAAGTTTCAGCTAAATCTTTATCTGATAATATTTTTCTCATCGCATTTGCGACCTCAATCGGATCATGTTTAATCAAAAAACCGTTAACGTTATTAAAAATAGCCGCTTCCGCTCCGGTATTATATGCCCCGACTACCGGAATTCCACAGGCGCCTGCTTCTAAATATACCATGCCAAACCCCTCGACAGTATCCGGTTCGGTTATAGAAGTCATGACAAACAACTCGGCGGAATTATAATATTTGAGCAGATCATCATCGCTTATTTTCTCCAAAAAAATAACTCTGTCTTTTAATCCAAGGCCGGATACAAGATTCTTAAGCTCGTCAAAATAGGATGCCATGCTCTGATAACCGATAATTACATATTTTAAATCAGGAAACTCTTCAGAAATTATTTTGAAAGCCGGAATAGAAACATGGTAACCTTTGCGAGGTTTAAGCGCTCCGACCGTTAACACAAAGGGGAATGGCAATATTTTTTTATCAGGTGAAATTGGGTGAAAAAAATTAGTATCAACGCCAACGGGCACAATAGCTTCTCCTTTTAGTTTCAGGCCGCTTTTTTCTATCTGCCGTTTGGTAAACTCGCTGACAACAAGCACTTTTTTAGCCCTCCGATACGCCCAGCGCATAAAAAAATTCCTGACCGGCGTTCCGTGTCCGAGTAAAGAATATGTGGCTAATGCGTGAATAACGATTTTCTTTTTCTGCCATAAATTGGCCATATTAAGAATAATGGCGTTAGGGTTTACATCGTAGCAAAGAACTACATCATAAGACTTAATAAAATTTCGAATTCGCAATAACGTAAAAGGCAAAAGCAAAAAGTTTTTCACGGACAACCTTAAAGGGACTGTCAATTTGGGCAAGTTTGAGGCATCTTTTTTTTCAACAATAAAACCCACCTCGTGGCCATGCGCCTTAAAACCTTCGGCTACTTTCAGGGATAGCCGGCCCCACCCGACATTGGGATTTAAATTGTCAACCACAATGCAAATTCTCATATAATTTTCGGCTTTGGTATGGGAATAATAAATTTCCCGCCTTGTTTTTTAAATTCGGAGAGATTGGCCATAATTTCGTCCGCGAAATTCCAAGCCAATATTAATGCGTAATCGGGTTTCTTCTTTAAAAGATGGTCGTCCGAATATACCGGAATATGCATGCCGGGAGAATACCGGCCAATCTTTATTTGTGTTTTCTCGGTTAAAAAGTCCAGATAATTAACGTCGAGCTTGCAGTAATTCAAAAGAGTATTTCCTTTGGCCGGCGCCGTAACGCCAACAACAGTTTTTCCTTGTTTTTTCAAATCCATAATCAAGTTAAGCAGAGCCGTTCTTTGATTCTTTACTTTAGATGCAAAATTTTTCAATTTTTTTTCAGAATAAAGATCCTTTTCCTCATCAGTTAAACAAAGATTGACAGACTTTTTTACCGGATGTTTACCTTTTAAACCTATGTAATAGCGCATACTTCCGCCATGGATAGGCGATTTCTTAATATCAAATAACTCCAGACCAAACCTCTTCAAATAATGTTTTATCGGCTTAACGGATAGGTAGCAAACGTGTTCGTGATATATCGTATCGTATTCAAGATTATTAATCAGATCTAAAGCATATGGCGATTCAGCCACAATAACACCGTTCTTCGACAACAATCTGGCCATCCCTCTCACGGTGCTATCAAGTTCAAATATGTGTCCAAAACAATTAGTGGCAGTAATGACCTTTGCCGAACCGTACTTTTGATGAATTTTGTCAGCTATTTCTTCGTTAAAAAAATCGATAATCGTATCAATACCGCTATCTATCGCTTTTTGGCCTGCCGTTTCGGACGGATCAACCCCGAGGACTTTGTATCCTAGATTTTTAAAACCTTGGAGTAGTACGCCTACATTGCTTCCTATATCTATCACCAATGAACCCTGGGGTGCTGAAAATTTTTTATCTATATCTTCCGCCATAGAATAATAATGTTCTCTTCCTGTCTTAGTAGTCGAAGATTCATAAGGATAGTCTCTTTGAAACAAAATCTCAGGGTGGATTATGTAATCTATTTGCAGTAACCCGCACCTCCTACAACTAACCAGCCGCAAAGGATAATTAACTTCCTGGTCCAACAACTGACTGGGTTTCAAAAATGCATCCGACGGGGGATGGTGTCCGAGGTCAAGCACGAGAAAAAGGTCGCTTCCGCGACACATATGACATTGGGTCACATATTTCCCGCTTTGTAATAGTCCCAATAAACTCATGGTGGGTTAATAAGATATTACAAAAAAAGCACTTGAAAAGCAAACATAAATTATGGTATAGTTTTTTCATCTTGAAGAGATTTATCAATAAAAAAATAGTAGTGATCACTGGCGCATCGAGAGGCCTTGGCAAAGCCCTGGCTGAATCATTTTCTAATCCCGAGAATATTTTGGTCCTGTGTTCTAGAGACATAGAAGAATTAAAGACAGTTTGTGGCAGCTTAAAAAAGAAAGGAGCCAACTGTTATCCAGCCCGAGCAGATGTTGCAAAGAAAAAAGATATCGTTAAATTTATCCGAACAACCCTTAAAAAATTCTCAAAAATTGATATTTTGATCAATAATGCGGGAACTACTCATAAAGCAAAGCTATTAGAAAAAATAGCTGACAAAGAGTTTGATCTGTGCCTCAAGACAAATCTTAATTCTGTTTTTTACACATTAAAAGAAGTGATTCCGTCAATGAAAAAAAGAGGGTCAGGAACTATAGTCACCATTTCCTCAACTGCAGGTAAACGAGGCAACCCTGATTTTGCCGCTTATTCAACAAGCAAGTTCGCCGTAACCGGATTAATGCAATCTGCTGCTCGTTATTTAGGCAACTATAAAATTAGGTGCATTACCATTTTACCGGCCGGAATGAATACGGCTATGAGAAGATACATACTCGGGAAAGAAGATGCAAACAAACAGCAACCTCCAGAATCGGTAGCAGAAATAATCAAAAACATAATTGAAGATCCGATTAAATTCCCAAACGGCTCGGAAATAGAGATACGCGACAGTAAGATTATTTGACTAACTGAACCTTAAAAGTATCCTCTTCAAAACTTTTCATGTCTCGAGAATAGTCGGTTAAAACAATGATGGATGACTTTTTTGTGGCAATATAAGCATGGATAAATCCCGGGGGGATCGAAACAAAATCTCCGGGTCCCGTAATCTTGGTCGTTTTTTTACCGCCTTGAAAATGCTTAGTTACTAATTTTATCTCCCCATCAAGAACATATGTGTATTGGGTCTGTTTTTTGTGATAATGATTTGCCCTAACGACACCCTTTTCAAAAGTAATAAACCCAACATGCTTAATGGGCACTTTTTCCAAAATATCAACTATCGCCCCTCTTTTATCAGTATGGATCGGCTTGATTTTCCTAAAAGTAACCTTGGCTAAATTTTTCATATCACAAAATATCATACAAAAAATATGTTTGAAAAGCAAGTAAAAGTATCGTATGATGGCTCCTGTGTGGTGGGAAAAACTCAAAAACGAAATACTGGATACCGATCTGTATACCCGCTCGGGAACGGAAGTCGGGGTTTCGAACGGAACTCTTAAATTAGAGGAAAGAGATGGAGATTATTTTACGGTTAAGGTTTCCGATGAAGACATACCCGAAGTATCCTATAGGGCATCCTCCGATTTGGTCACAAATTATCCCAAACTAAATCAGTTTGTTTTTGGAAAACTACCCAAAAACTGGCTAATTGGTAACTATAAAAAGATATTCGTCGGCCATATCATAAACAAAGATATCCGGAGAAATGCTTCTTCGGGAGGAATTATTAGCGGAACTCAGCTTTATCTTTTAAAAAAAGGTGTAATTGAAGGGGCAATTACACTTCGAATGCGCTACGACAAGCCCTACCTAACAGAGCCGATCATAGCCAAGGATGAAGAGGACATAAGAGAAGGCGCCCAGAGCAAATATACCACAGCCCCGTTAAACCAGATTCTTGCTGAACTTCCGGGAAGTTATCAATCTCTTTCTTATACCGGCTTGCCTGAACAAATAGCCTCAATAAGAAAGCTTCAAATACTCGGCCATCCCAGCGTAAAGCCAATACAATATATTTTGGGATTTTTTTATGGTGAGACCCTTGGATTCAGCGCGATAAAAAGTTTGTTGCGAGCTCATGGAGAAAAAAGTGTAGGCCAGATAAAATCACTCTCCTTCAGAGCTGGAGAATGGCCGGGACATCTTAGGGCGGAATTAAAAAATGGCAAGGTCATAAACGTTAAAAAATTCTACGCTAACTATCTAAGCCCGTCGCACATTACAAAATACTCTCTCTATCAAGTTGACTATACAGCTGAACTGGCAGATATTTCTTCTGGAGACGCCTGGGCACCTGTCTACGAAGAGCGGGGCAAGGGTTGGTCAGTAGTAATTGCAAGAACACAGAAGGGGCTTGAACTCCTGGAAGAAATGATGGAAAACAAGATAATAAACCTTAAGGAAATATCCGAAAAAGAACTCATCAACATGCATTCCCTTGGTCTTGATATCAAAAAAAGGGGCGCATTTATAAGAATCGAAAGGAGGCAAAAGAAAGGCCTGCCTGTTCCTGAATTTGGCTATAAACCGGTTAATATTACAAAGTCAAGAAAACTTTTCGAATCATTCGTCGGATTTACCATATGGCTTTTTCATTTAAAAGTTATGGTCTGGATTTTGGAGAAAATGCCGGTCTCGATTATCGGACAATTATTTGTCTATACTCGAAGCATTTGGAAGAAATCAACAAAAACAGTTAAAAAAGAGGGGTTAGAAGGTTTAAAATTCGAAATTAAATCATTACCGGACTTATAAATTTTATGGAAAACACATTTACAATAGACGAGGTAAGAAGTTTTTGGGACAAAACGGCTCTTGTTTATGAGCCTCTTAATAAAAAGGTGGGGTATGTCCACACACAGAGATTTGAAAAAGCAATGGAATTCGGAAAAATCAAGCCAGGGCAAAAAATATTAAACATCTGGTCAAGAACCGGATTGTTAATCTCTTATTTGAGGGGGGTTGAAAACTTAGAAATTCACAATAGAGAAGTATCTTTAGAAATGATTAAAATTGCCCAAGGAAGATATCCAAAAGAAGAATTCGAGTTAACCGATCTTGAAAACTTATCCGAATTCGATAACAACTGCTTTGACAGGATTATTTCTCTTGAGACATTAGAACATACGCCAAAACCGACAGTATTTTTAAAAGAACTGCATAGAATTCTCAAACCGGATGGAATTTTGATCATGAGCTTGCCGCCTAAGGGAGAAGAAGTTCCTGAATTCATTTACAAACTGTTCTTCAAAGACCACGGCGAAGGACCTCATAACTTCCTTTGGCCAAAGGACGTGAAGAAATTAATTCGAGAGTCAGGCCTTACTTTATTGTCCCATAAACCATACATCATATTCCCTTTTGGAAACGATGCCGTCATGAAACGGGGTGAAAAGATACTTACTGGTTTATTTGGCAAAACCCCCCTCGCCAACTTTGGCGTCAGACATTTCTATGTTTGTAAAAAATAATGTAACCTTACCATATGTGCGGAATATTTGGTTTTGTAAAAACTAAAGAATCGGCTGGAATTTCGGATAAGAATCTTTTAATAAATCTCATTAAATTATCTGAATCAAGAGGTAAAGAATCATCCGGAATTGCATATAGAAACAGTGATAAAATAGGCGTTTTAAAGATGCCCGAAAGAGGATCGCGGCTAATCGAAAGTCCTGTATATAAAAAAATCATTGCGAAGAATCTTAGGCCGCCTTTTGCTGTTATGGGTCACGCCCGATTAGTAACAAACGGGCTGCTCGAGGATAATCTAAACAATCAGCCGGTTATTAAAGATGGGGTTGTTGGAATACACAATGGCATTATCGTAAACGACTCTCAAATTTGGAAAAAATTTAGCAGTTTATCTAAAAACAGCAGCGTTGATACTGAAGCATTACTTGCGCTTATCAGACATTTCGAAAAAGACGGTAAGTCTTTACCTAATGCAATCATTGCTTCTTTCAAAGAAATCGAGGGTACGGCATCTGTTGCCTTGCTCTTTAATAACTTCCCTTATTTATTGCTTGCAACAAATAACGGCTCGCTTTATTTTGCAGAAAAAAATAATTTATTAATTTTTGCTTCTGAAGAATTTATTCTAAATTCTTTACTTAATAAAGTCGGCCTTAGCAAGTTAAAAATCCAAAGAATAGAACCAAACGAGGCTTATTTAATTAAAATCAATGACTTTGATAAAACAAAATTCTCATTAAGCTACCTGGACAACGGCAGATTCTATCCCATTAAATCTCAAGCAGAATTGAGCATTGACGATTTATCTGACTACAAAAAAACAAATGGCGACTTGCCCCCAAGTCTTGTAACTGACATTAAAATACCTGAAAGTTTTCCAATGTTAGATGATCATTCCGTTAGTTTTCTTCGGAGATGTTCAAAATGCATCCTCCCGGAAACTATGCCGTTTATTAATTTTGACATTAACGGGGTTTGTAATTATTGTCGAAACTACCAAAAAATTAAATTCCGGCCGGAGAGCGACCTTAAGCAGTTAATTTTAAGCAAAAAAGATATAAATTCAAAGTTTGATTGCGTTGTCCCATTAAGCGGCGGCAGAGACTCGAGTTTCGCGCTTCACTACACAAAAAAAGTGCTGGAACTGAATCCCATTGCCTATTCTTACGACTGGGGAATGCTTACTGATCTTGGCAGAAGAAATCAGGCCAGAATGTGCGGGAAACTCGGGGTAGAACACATATTAGTTTCGGCTGATATCAGAAAAAAAAGAAACAACATAAGAAAAAACGTGCTGGCTTGGTTAAAAAAACCCGACCTTGGAATAGTCCCTCTTTTTATGGCAGGAGATAAACAGTATTTTTATTTTGCGAATCAATTGAGTAAAAACATCGGCGGTGCGCCTATTTTATACGCAGAAAATCCTTACGAGAAAACTGACTTTAAATCAGGTTTTTGCGGAGTGCCTCCCGTGTTTAATATTGAGCATACATATAATCTCGGTCTTGCCAATAAAATTAAATTGGGTAGCCATTACCTCAAAGAGTTCGTAAAAAATCCCGCTCTAATTAATTCGTCGGCGATTGACACGCTTGGTGCATATATTTCATCTTATTTCATTTCTCATGATTATCTATCTCTGTATTTATATAAAAAATGGAATGAAGAGGAAATTACTTCAACACTTACAAATCAATATGGTTGGGAATTAGCCACTGATACCAAAACCAGCTGGCGAATCGGAGACGGCACAGCTGCTTTGTATAATTTTATATATTATTCGATTGCGGGTTTCACGGAGGCAGATACTTTCCGTAGCAACCAGATAAGAGGAGGAGAAATCAGCCGCGATTTAGCTCTTAAGCTTGTCCGAGAAGAAAATATTCCAAGATATGAGTCAATAAAATGGTATTGTGATATTATCGGCATCGATTTTAAGGATACCCTCAATAAGATTCTGAGCATTCCTAAACTATACTAAGGAATACTCCGAACAGATACTTGGGATTTTATTTTATCAGTAAGATCTTCGTCATATCCCAGAACAGCGCTTATATTATAAGCGTCAAAAGCTTTTTTTAGATTTTTATCAGAAATTAGCTGTTCTATGGTTTTAGGGTCAAAATAAACCACATCGTGATCTATTTGATAATTTAAAGAGCGGACGGATACCGGATGAATACCAACCGCATATACTCCTCCAAGGTCATTCCAACCGCTTATTTTATTTTTTATGTTCAACACAATTTCTTCGTTAGAAGACCTATAAACATCGTGTAGTTTCCATTTGTTGGCATAAGAAAGGTGGCTCACAAAAAGAATAAGGACAGTCGAACCGATAATCGTTTTCCTAAATGTTCCGGCGCTAATAATTTCAATCAAACGATAGAGCCCCAAACCGGTTAAGGTTGAAAAAATAAATACGGTTTCCATAAAATGATCCCAATTCCCCGTTTTGTTATATACCAGATAACCAATCCACAAAATCCACCACAATACAAAAAGTCCCAATATTTTTTTATTGAAACGATATAAACTGAACAAGCCCAACAACATTAATCCAAGAACAACCGGCCCCCCCATATTTGTCAAATTAATTGTCTCTTTAATATAAAATCTAAAAGAGTCAAAGTAGGCACCCAATCTTTCGGAGAAACTGACATCATAGCCCCATTGAGCGGCAAATAAAACTTGCGTCCTGCCTAAACCCCGATCATACATTTCTTTTATAAAATTGTCCTTGTCAAAATAAAAAGTGTAAGGATCGCGAAAAAATTCACCTACTAGATCAAAGGATTGCTGTTCTATATTTGTGTAGTAGGCATTTGGCACGCCAATCCAAGAAACAGGCGTAAGAGTAAACCCGAATAAAACAACAAATGGTATAAGAAAGATTAGGCTTCTTTTATAAGATTTATTTATAAAAAGATCGCACAAGAAAAACGGTACAAATGAAATTGCGAAAGCATTTCTGGAAAGAGCAGCTAAAGCAAAAAATATACTAGCCGCCAAAACCCTAATTTTTTCAGCTTGAAAAGGACCATTTTTAGATCCAAGATAAGACCACAGGGCAAGGCCAAAAAATAAAATCCCCCATTCATAAAATCCGCCGTGTATAGCTCCTGTGGCCATAACTGGCATAAACGCGCCCGCAGTAGACGACATAAAACCAACAATGGTCCCAAACAATCGCGCAGAAAGCAAAAAAATTAAAACATTAAAAAGAGCAAAAAGAATCGTTGACACGAGAAGGGGCAGAGCCGGTTTAAACCCAAAATATTTAAATATCTGGCCGTAAATTATTGGGGTCAGAGGATTGAAAATTCCTTTTTCTACTCCAAACCGATTAACATTTTCTGAAGAAAGAAGCGTGCCGATTGAGTTTTCGATCTTATATGTTCCGGCAGCTGAAAAATTTCTTGCTTCCATCAGATTTTGATAATCCGCTCCGGCAGAATAACCTTTTTTGTAGACCGGATAGTAGTATGCGGCAACTGAAACGAAAAAAATTATCAAAACCAACAGGACTTTGGTGTGTGATTTATTATACATCTAAAGATTAATCGTACTATAACTTACTTGAAAAGTAAACCAGAATATGACATAATATCTACAATGAACAAATCAGTTGAGCTCTCAATAGTTGTGCCCGTGTATAATGAAGGTGAAACCGTTGCCTCTGTTTTGACTGATTTGAAAAAAGAATTAGATGGCAAAATAACTCATGAAATTATAGTGGTAAACGACGGCTCTACCGATAACAGTTGCGCAATTCTTGAGACAATCCCCTACATAAAATTGGTTAATCACACAGTCAATAGTGGCTACGGCTCGGCTCTGAAAACAGGGATAAAAAACAGCCGATATAACTGGGTCTTAACTTTTGACAGCGACGGCTCCCACCCGTCTCACCAGATAATGGACCTGGTTAAGTTTTGCGATAGCCACGATTTGATTATCGGAGCAAGAACCGGCGAGCAATCTTATGATACTTTTTTCAGAAAAATAGGGCGAAAAATAGTCACAAAATTTGCCCAATACATAAGCGGAGTAGAAATTGAAGATATTAATTCAGGCTTTCGTATTTTTAAAAAAGAGCTGCCGCAAAAATTCTGGCCATTATTGCCGGACGGCTTCTCATTCAGTTCTACCAGCACCGTCGCTTCTCATGTGTCCCATTATCCGGTAAAATATGTTTCCATAAACGCAAACAAGAGAGCCGGCGGAAAATCCACGGTCCGACCAGCTAAAGACTTCGTGGGATTCTTATCTTTAATAACAAAAATAGCAATTTATTTTAAACCGCTTAAGGTATTTATACCAATAAGCATATTCCTTTTCGTTTCTGCAATATTAGTTCTTTTAATTGGGTGGTTCGCTTTCGGAGGAGTTTTAGATATAACTTTTGCGATACTGATAATGGCGGCGATACAATCTCTGACCTTTGGTCTGATTGCCGAAATGATAGTTAAAAGATTTTATTAATAAAACGCCTCGGTGCGTATCTTGGGTTCATTCACTCCGCTATCTAATATGGCCCTTCTCATGTCGGATACAAATTTTATGGGTCCGCATATAAAATAATCTTTATCCTCCAAACTCTTTAATTTGCTCTTTATGTTTTTTATGTCTATTCTATTGAATTCTTTTACGTGCTTGTCTTTTATTTTTTGCCTTGTTAAGTAATAAAACAATTTTATATTTTTATTATTTTCAAACAACTCATTTAACTCATCGAAAAAAGCCGTATCTTCTTTGGTTTTATTGCTATAAAAAAGATAGATTTTTTTGTCTTTTAACAAGTCGGCTTTCACATGAGTTCTAATAATGCTTAAAAACGGCGTAATACCGATGCCGGCCGCCAAAAAAACAAGCTCCCCGCCTTTTTTATCCGGATAGAAATAACCCATCGGTCCTTCCATGGTAATAACTGACCCGGTTTTCAGCTCATGCAGTGCCGTGGAAAACCTGCCAATTTTTTTTACCGTTATAGCCAAAAATTTATCACCGGGAATGCTGGAAATCGTATAGGCCTTGCCCTCGGGACCCGATTGGCCGTTTAGATAAATAATCACATATTGCCCTGGGATAAAAGAGAGTTTTCTATTTTTGACAAGATTAAATTTAAGAGTAACAACATTTTCGGTTTCTTTATTTTTAGAAGTCAGCACGCATTTAAATTTATGATTATTTGGCAGCATGTTTTTGTTTATTTAAGTAATCATTAATTGCCTCGCTCAAGGCTAAATGCCCAAGCACGGAACAATGAAATTTCCTGTCAGGCAGGCCGCCTAGCCGTTCAATTATTTGTTCTGGATTTATTTTTAAAGCTTTTTCCAAATCCATTCCCCCTTCTTCTGTGACCATTACAGAAAGCATGGATGTTGAGGCTATGGCCGACGCGCATCCAAAGGTTCGCCACTTGCACTCCTTAATTTTATTTGTTTTCTTGTCTACTTTGATCCACATGTGCATCATATCCCCGCAAGCCGGACTGCCGGTAGCGCCAAACCCGTCAGCTTCATACTTGCTTTCATCTAATAATAAGTTTCTTGGATTAAAAAAATGGTCCCTGACTGTTTCACTGTACACCCAAGCATCACCGCCACAAGTATTCTCCAAAAAAACATCTCCATCTTTTGTTTTTGTGCTCATATTATTTTACAGAAGAAATTTTTCTTAATCTTTTAACTACTGCGGGGAGGATTTTTAAAACATAGTCAAGTTTTTCTTTGTTCGTATCTCTGCCCAAAGTTATTCTGATACTCCCCTGAGCTAACTCCGTCGGAGTGCCAATGGCATATAATACATACGAGGGAGTCAGATCAGTAGAAGAACACGCCGAGCCAGTCGAGCAAAATATACCATACCTATCAAGCATTAAAAGAAGCGATTCGCCCTCAACCCCCCTTACTGAAATGTTTATATTATTGGGTAATCTTTTCTGGGCATGGCCGTTTAGATTTACGCCCTCAATTAACTCTAAAACATTCTTAATAAAATAATCCCTCAGTTGTATTTGCCTTCTATTTTCTCTATGCTTAATTTTTTCAGCCAACTTTAATGCCTCAAACAAGCCGACAATTAACGGAACATTTTCTGTTCCCGCTCTCAAGCCCATTTCCTGACTACCTCCCAAAATCTGCGGTTCTAAATTTATATCCCTTTTTACAAATAAACACCCGACACCTTTGGGCCCATAAATTTTAGAGCCGTTAAAAGTCATCAAATCAACGCCTATTTTATTAACATCCAATGTCAACGCTCCGGCAGCTTGGCAAGCATCCGTGTGAAACAATGGGAACCGCTTTTCTCCTCTAAATTTTTTGATAATCTTTGAAATTTCAGCAATCTGCTGGATGGTTCCTATTTCGTTATTCGCATACTGTATAGAAACGAGGGTCGTATCTTTCTTTAAACATTTTTTTAATTCGGCTAATTTCACCAATCCTGAATCATCAACATTCACATAGGTAACCCTGAAGCCCTCTCTCTTTAGTTTTTTTGCGGCTTCTAAAATAGCTTTGTGTTCTATTTTAGACACAATAATGTGTTTGCCAAATTTAACATTCGCATGAGCTGCGCCAACAATGGCCAGGTTGTCGGATTCAGTCCCGGAACCCGTAAACATTACTTCTTCCTTTTTTGACCCAATCACATTCGCAATGCCGGTTCTTGCCGTATCAATTGCCTGTTTTGTTATTCTTCCGGCTCGGTGAAGCGAGGAAGGATTACCAAAGAAACGGGAAAAAAATGGGAGCATTTTGCCCAGAACTTTTCTGTCTACATAGGTAGTCGAGGCATAATCGAGATAAATGTTCTTCATTTATTTATTCTCTTCGATCGTAATGGCCTTAACGGGACAGCTCGTTTCGGCCATTTTTAAATCATCGGATAACTTCTTATTGGCCTTTTTATCAATCAAACTTTCCTCTTTATGAATAACTTCAATGCCGTCTTCTTTCAAAACAAAAACCTCGGGACATATACTGGCACAGAGGCCGCATTTTATACATTTATCTTTATCTATTGAAATTTTCATTTTAATTAAATTTTTAACAGTTGAAACGCGGCTTTTGTTTTCCGAAAAAATTCGCCTATGGATTTAAGCTGTGAAATTTTTTTAAAAGCGTAGCTTGGCCTAAAATAGAAAGAACGGTAAGCGCTCCCTAACAAGGATAATAACTCAACTCGCGATAAGTTTTTTTCCCATACCGGGGGAATAAATCCAGGTTTAGGATCTCTGGCAAAATCACGCCAAACATCATTGGTCAATACTCTTTCTTCTTGAGCCATTTTATACAGATCTGTCGCCGGAAAGGGAGTTGTAATTGTTATGTGAACATAATCTGGATTAATTTTTTTCATAAATTTTACGGTCTGGATAATGTCCTCCTTAGTTTCCGTAGGAGAACCCAACATAAAATAACCGGCTGTTTGAATGCCGACTTCTTTTGTTGTCTTGAAAGCTTCTTCGACCTGCTTAAGAGTAATTCCCTTCCTTAAAACATTTAATATTCTTTGCGTTCCGGCCTCGACTCCGTAATGAATTCTCTGACAATTTGCCCGTTTAAGCGCCTCTAAAACCTCCCTGTCTACCGTATTTACTCTTGTCCTAATATCCCAAACAATTGAAAGACCACGCTTTTCTACCTCATTACAAATATCTAAAACCCGCTGGCGATCAACTCCGAAAGTGTCGTCATAAATAAAAATTTCTTGTATCCCCATTTTAGCGCATTCCTCCATTTCATCAACAACATTTTTAGCTGAGCGGGCACGAAAAATCTTACCTAATTGCGGCCGATCACAAAACAAACACTTGAAAGGACAGCCGCGACTGGTAAACATGGTGGTTACAGGCCTGCGCGGAGAAAGAACAGAAAAATATTTCTCATAGGGCGTAAGATAACGGACAGGAAAAGGCAGATTATCAAGATTTTCTATAAAATCAGCTTGGCCGGTATTAATAATGGTTCCCCCGTCTTTAAAAACCAGACCCCTTACGTTTTTTAGTTCTTTTGGATTATCCATATTCGCCAATAGTTGTTTAATTGCCCCTTCAGCTTCGCCTAAAACCAAAAAGTCGATCTCCTCATTGCTTATTGTCTCGTTGGGGAAAATCATGACATGGGGTCCGCCCAAAATAATTTTTGTTTTTGGATTTACCTCTTTCACCACTTTCGCTGTTTTCATTACGTCAATCAACGTAAAAGTCATGGCTGTAATGCCGACAATGTCCGGTTTTCTTCTACTAACTTCTTCTTTAAGCTGGCGATAGCCTATCTCCTCAACCTGGCAATCAAGAATTTCAATATTATACGGCGTTGTCTTCTTCACGTAAGCTGCAACATACATCAACCCCAAAGGAGGGAGGAAATCCAATCCTTCTTCCAACTCTTTGGGCTGAACACTGGCAATGGTGTTTTCAATCGGCGGATTAATTAAAAGAATTTTTTTCATTTTCAATTTTCAAATTTTTTTACAAAATGCTTGTCTAAAAATTTGTTTAAAAATCTTTTCTTGATAAAAAGCGGGGTGAGATAATAAATTTTAACCAGAAGTCTTCTAAACATTATGTCGGATTCATGGATACTTCTAAAAAGAGGGTTGGGCTGAAACTTGTTATAACCCACCAAGTCATCAACTTTATATTTGCGGGGCATTTCTACTGGTTCTCTTTGTTTGTGGCCAAGAAGGACATAGGCAATGGGATCAAAATGGGAAGGGATGAAGAAAATTTTTCTCAACTGTTTTTTGGTCGGCAAATGGCAAAGCCAGCAGCTTCCCAGACCATAATAAGTAGCGGCCAATACCAGATTTTCAATTCCAGCAGCCGCGCTTTGGATAAAATCACAGTATTCTGTATCCTCTGTCCGATTATTATAAAGCACTAAAATGCCAATTGGCGCGTTTTTTATAATAATGGAACCTCCGTGATCAACCAGTTTTTGTTTGATTTCCTCGCTGTCCACCACAATAAACTGCCAACCCTGGAGATTGCAGGCTGAAGGAGCCTTAACGGCTGTTTCAATTATCTTGGCAATCAAATCTTTAGCCACCGGTTCGGGAGTGAAATTTCTGATGCTCCGCCTTGAATTAATAACATTTAAAAAATCTGTTTGGTTCATTTTTTAGTTTCTCTTCACATATATAATGACGTATTATATAAAAAATTGATTTGAGAAGCAAGTGAAAATATGGTATAATAGTCAAAAGATTATACAACCAAATGAAACTTATTCAAAAAATTCCCATCCGAAAAATTTTAATTCTTGCGTCAGTAAGCGTTTTAATAATATTCATCATCTTCAAAACCTTAGTAAGCATGGAGGATTTTTATCGTGTCATTCGGGGTATCAGTTGGTTTTATTTTTTTCTATCTTTTGCCACCATAATTCCCGTTGTTATTATCAATGTGGCCAAGTGGTATTTAGTTCTTCGGGCCGCTGATTATAATGTTTCTTTTCAAAAAATATTTAAAATTGTCATAACCAGCACCTCTTTGGGAATATTGCCTGGCCGGCTCGGCGACTTTGCCAGAAGCTATCCTCTTCGCCATATTATCCCCCTGCCCCAAGCTATTGGCACTATAGTTTTAGAAAAAATCCTAGACATATCGGTTTTGCTCGCTTTTTCCGGAATAGGTCTTTTTGTTTTAGGATACCAGACATTTGCCGTTTTTGAGTTATTGCTAGTAGCGGGAGCTTTCCCCATTTTAAAAATAACAGGTTCTGCCAGCAAAAAAATACTGCCAAAGAACCATTTAACCGATAAGCTTTATGATGCTTTCTCGGTTTTAAACAAAGTTAAGGCCAGAAAAAAAAATTTTTCGATGGCCATAATAAGTTCGTGCGCCAACGGAATGTTGTCAATGTTCCAAATATATTGGCTTTTTAAAGCCGTGGGGGCAGTGGTTCCCTTGTTTGCCATATTTGCATTTCACCCTCTCGGAGTATTTGCTGGACTCATCCCTATAACTCTTGCGGGGGCAGGCACTCGTGACTCAATGATTATTTATTTATTCGGCGACTTTGCTGCTCCGGGACAATCTTTGGCGGTTGGTATTCTTTACGCCATGCAAAGTTATTGGATACTATCTTTGTTGGGATTACCCCTTCTTTACTACTTTTTCAAACAGAACGATTAAATACAGGGCTAAAGAATTTTATACTTAAATAAAATTTTGTGGTTTCCGGCAGGAACTTGAATCGCCTGAAACACATAATTAGCTCGATAAATCTTAACTTCTTTACCGTCAATAAAAGCTCGCCAACCAGGCAGAAAAGAATTGGAGAAAACCAGCCAGGAATTATTTTTATTCTCCACTTCTAATAAAATCTCGTCCGGCTTGTACGACTCAAGGCGGACAACCCCCCTGCCGCCCGATAAATTTTCTTGGCAATCCCCGCACTCTATTAAAGTTTCTGCCTTGAAATTTTTTATTTCCAAAAGTTTCCGCATCACGGCATCATCTGATAGATTTTCATTTAAATATAAGGTAGATTTAGCAAGGTAAATTTTGGGCAGAACATCAGGATTTTCATATACATAAAGAGGTATCTGGGTATCGATAACGCTTGAGTCCAATCTCTTGATAAACGGCTTGCCCAACGGCAGGGATGAGAGAATATATTTAACATTCATCATTGAAAACAGTTTTATTTTGGATTCAAATAACTTTCTTTTTTCATCCAAGGTCAACTTTTGAGTCGCAAACTGACTGTTAAAATCGGAAAAGAATTCCTGTCTCTTGGTTAAAAAAGCCTCGTGGCCATTTAAAGTTTCTATATTGTAATACATGAACTCATCCGTACGGAAAGTGGCTATTTCAAATTTTAAAAGTTTTTCCGGATTTTTGTATTCCAACCCCATTTTTTTATATGACTCAATTCCGATATTAAATGATAACGCCCGATATTGATCGTCTTTGTGGTTTATTAAAAATTGGATTACCGGCGTCGGATTCAATACAGAAGCAGGGACAAAGGAATAATACCGATGCCAGATGAAAAAAGATGAAAAATAAACAAGAACAACGGCTAAAACTGAAAATGCCGCAGTTGAAACTTTATTTTTTAACAGCAAGAAAATAATCAGCCCGGTTGATACAAGCGTAATTACGGCCAGCCAAATCTCAACATTTGAAAAAGAAAATTGATAAAACCACGAATTTAAAAGCTCTTTTACTTTGCCTATGTAATAAGCCGGCTCGCGCTGAAGGGTGTGGGCGTAGCCAAAACGCATAAAAACTTTAAATCCGACCCTAATTA
Source organism: uncultured Candidatus Saccharibacteria bacterium (assembly GCA_964587505.1). Lineage (GTDB taxonomy): Bacteria > Patescibacteriota > Minisyncoccia > 2-02-FULL-40-12 > GWA2-44-9 > 2-01-FULL-41-26. The sequence continues at coordinate 25,312 of CAZPLD010000002.1, forward strand.
AGGTCTCAAATGCAAAATAATATATTATATTTATCGCAACAACTGCCAAACCAAAAACAATCAGAAACTTTTTATAAAAACCGGCAATTCTGGAAAAAAACTTTAATCCCCGACTTTCTCTTAAGGCGTCCAAACCAAAACCAGCCAAAATAGCCATCGCAAATGTGGTTAAAAAAAGAAATTTACCGGGTCCGCGAAAAGAATTAAAAACCGGAACTTTGGTCAATATGTAAAAGACCGGGGAATATATTATGGCCGTACCCAAAGTTAGAACCGTCATCCATTGGAAAAATCTGACAAAATAACTTTCTCTATTGACTTTCCAAGCCAAAACAATAAGAAGCAGAGGCAAAATACCAAGATAAAAATGAGTAAATTCAGTGTTTATAAAAGGCAATATGATAAACGGAGAAACAAAGTGAACCAAGTCAAAAACATTGTAATAGTCCTTATTAAATGAATCCTGGTAGGACAGCCCGCCGTTTCTCCAGCTTAAACTGTAAATTGCATAGTCGGCTTTTATAACCGGCAGAACGATAACCACGCTCAATAAAATAATGGCCGCACAGATAATGGTATTTTTATATTTTAGAAGTTGAAATCTGTTCTTTTGGAAGTCCAAAAACGCAGCAAATACTACCAGGGCCGTTGCCAGATAAAGCGTGGTTTGAGTCAGACCAAAGACCCAATTCGGAGCAAGGACCAGTGCGGCCAGAATGGCATACCAGAATTTGTGCCCGCCTTCGCTGATCTTAATTGTCAAAAAAAATAAAAACGGAACCCAGGCAAGAAAAAGGCCAATAGTTTCAAGGCCGCCCCACTGAATGTTCCATTGATTAAAAATCCAAACAAACGAAGCAAAGACAGCAGATAAGGCGCTGATTTTTAACTTCCTGGACAACAGATAGAACCCGTACCATTGGCCCGCAAAACTCAACGCGATAACCCAATAGTAAGCGCTTATCGGCTTGAGAAATTTATAGAAAAAAAGTGTGATTGGATGGAGCATATCCATTTGGGAAAGATAGGGGGCAACACCGCTGAAATAGAGCGGGTTGATACGCCAGCTCCCGCTTCTTAAGGCCTCGCCAAACCAAAAATGCAGTGGCAGATCTTCGGCTGTACTATGAGCAACACCAAAAGCCAACTTACCGCCAAAAAGGACGGGGTAGAAAAAAACAGTTACGGCTACAAAAGGAAGCCACCACAAAACATAAGGAATCCTGAATATTTTACCAAACCTATTCATTCTTTACGCCTGGCAATAATTAAAAATTGGCCATCAATGCCCGGCATTATCACATGCGACAACCCTAGGGTTTTAATTAAAGCCAAAAATAACTTTTTTAGATTAAAGGCGGAAGTTCTTAAGGGTTTATTTTCCGTTAAGCGACCGAAATAATCAAAAAACCTGCCAAAAAAATCCTCAACTGTAAAATAAAATACGTTAGGGAATGTTTTAGGTATGACATTCAATATCTCAAAACCATTTTTTTCCAAAAGGTTGCTTAGCGTTTTGGCGCTAAAATAATATAAATGCTCCGGTGGCCGGATTGTCCATCGTCCTATCATCGAATCCATATCGACCGTCGAAGCGGCCAATATACCCCCTGGTTTTAAAAGACGCATAGCTTCACTGACCTCATCTTGAGGGTTTTGAAAATGCTCTATCGTTCCAAGCATCATTGCGACATCAAAAAAGTTATTTTCATAATTCATATTTTTCAAATAGCCCTGTCTCGCGTTGACGATATTCAGGGTCTCGCGGGCGTATTTAACCGCTTCTCCATTTAAGTCATTGCCCCAAATATCAAAGCCGGCCCGCCTAGCCACATCTAACGAGAAGCCGTAAGCACACCCGATATCTAAAAGTTTTCCCCTATTACAAAACTTTCTTATCGCGTTTATTACGACTTGGCCGTTTTTAGTAATGGCATCTTTGTCGGCCATGTAATCAGCATAGCCCAATGTTTTATCACCTCTTAAAAAATAATCCGGCGACTCATAAAATTTGTTAAAGTCGTCTTTGTCGGGTTGAGGATTAACATAGATTAGATCATCATTCAGACATCGCACTAAATTAAAACCGTTATTAATGGCGAAAACCTTCGTCCTATCCTGATTGCAAATTATACAATTGACTTGCTTCATTTGGGGTTTTATATAACCGTCATTCATTCTACACATTATGTTGCTACCAGGCAACTTTTGTAAAATAAAATCGCTCTTTTGGAGCGAAGTTAATCCCTGGGACGAGGCGCGGGGTATGTGACGGTTTTTTTCATTTCAGGCATTGCCCTTAACACTTCAATCTTGAAACCCTTAATAAAACTCTTTAGGCCCGTTAGAGCATTGCCAAATTTAATGGGATAAATATAGTATTTTAGAGTAATCACTTTAATGATGTAATAAATAGCCAAATACAGTCTGTTCGGTTCAAACCTTTTTGTTAAAACATTGAGTATAAATTCAACCAAAAAGTTGCAAGCCCAATTATATAACCGGCCCAACAATCTGATCGGGCCACAAAATATTGACAGGTGATTTTGACTCAAAAAATCGTCAAGCTTTTGCATTTTTCGCGAAAACCATGTTGCCATATTCCCGATAAAAAGCGCCAACCCGCCAAGATATAAAATATTTTTCTGCTGGTCTTTTTCTTCTTCAGTAAAACAGCTAAGCGGCGAACGCTCCATCAACGACTCGCTCATTTTATCAGGGTCCATCTTAAAATATCCTTTATCTTCGCAATATTTCCCGATTTCCGTTCCAGGATAGGGCATGAGAATGGAAAAGCTTGAAAATTTAACTCCGGAAGCGATGTCCAGACGCACTGCGTCTTTATCGTCTTCTATGGTAGCGTCAGGAACGCCCAAGATCATGTTGTTAAAGATACCAATGCCATAGTGCTCCGCCATTCTAAATTTGTCGATAACGTCTTGATTGGTAAATTTTTTCTTAATGACCCTTTTGCGAACTTCTATATTGGCGTGGTCTACGGCAACATTCAACGATACACAGCCGGCTTCTTTAAGAAGTTTGAGCATGTCCTCGGTTATTGAATCCACTCTGACAAGCGCGTTAAACGGTATTCCTACCTTCCTAGGATAAATTTTAACAAACTCCTGGAGCCATCTGTCCACATGGAGAACAAAAAGGTCGTCTTCAAATTTAATAAATTCAACCGGCCATTTTGATTTTACTTGGAGAATTTCTTCACATACCCGTTCCGGCGAATGCCTTCGCTCATATTTGCCGGACTGCCTGCCTGTTTTTGTATCAAGCACTTGAATAACACCCATGGCTTTTTCTTCTCTGTACATTTTCTTTAGCACCGGCTCAAAGCAATAAGTGCACGGAAACGGACAACCTCGGGAAGTAATAAATGTTTTTAACGGGAAACCGCCAATAGGAGTATTCGCAAAAAGCAGGTCTCGGTCGGGAAAGGGCAATGTATCCAAGTCACCAATTAAGTCCCGCTTCTTATTGACCCCGCCGGTCTTGGTACCGATATTTAAGATATCTTGTATGTCTTTCCCGGCTTCAAGCCGGTTCAAGAGTTCCGCAAAAGCCCCTTCGCCTTCCCCCACGGCGATTGCGTCAATGGGTTGATAGTCAATGCATTGAGAATAATATGTGGGATGCGAACCGCCCATTATTGTAAAAACGTGCGGAAATCTTTCCCTGATCTGCCTATTTAAGTTGAAATATCCTTGATGCTCTCCGGTAACAGCGCTGTAAGCAATGACTCCCGGCTTATAATCAGCAATCTTCTGAAACACATCGCCCCCTTCAATAACCGCAAGGTCCATTTCATGGCCCTCGTTTTTGCCGGCAGCAGACAAGTAACAAATTCCCATCGGATCAATAAAGTCGCTTCTTTGGATAAGCCACAAAACCCTCATGTTTATCCTTTTGTTTTCAAAAAACTATGTTAATTATAGTAAAATAAAAAAACCAAAATGTAAAGCTACGACTAAAATAAAAACAAAAAACAGCGATTATTCGCTGTTTGAAGCTATGCTTTTTTTACTAAGAGACCAGGCCGAAACCAAACCTGCCAGAACAATCTTAGAAGCGTCTTTCCGATTCCGATAACATTATCGAGCTTGAAAGCGGCTCCGCTTGTTTTACCTTGCTTAAGAATTATAGGAACTTCTTTATAAGTTAAGTCGGGATGAGATTTCTTAGCTGATACAAATGCCTCGACATTATATGCAAAACTATCATTTTTCAAATTTAATGATTGCAATAACTTCCTAGGATAAATTGAAGCACCGTTGTAATAAGTCAAATGGAGACCATAAAGCAAATTGCACAATGCAGTAAATATTCGCGAAAGGACTCTTCTAAACAACGTTCTCGATTCCATGTTGGCCGTATACGACAAAACAACTTCCGCTTCACCCACATGAGACAAGACCGACATAACATTTTCCGTACTGAACTCGCTATCACAAAAAATACAAGTTATATATTCCTTGGTTGCCATTTCAACGCCTTGCCGGTATTTGAAACCGACATTGATGTAATCTCGATTATGAACGGTTTTGATTTTTGGATTTTTCAACTCTAACGCCCTGGCAGTAACGGGCGTCTCATCATTAATCCCGTTCTCATCGGCGTTTGTGATAATAAAAATCTCGTAATCTGCAAGTCCCAATTTTTCTAAAGCACTGGTTACCACCGAAATAAACGGTTCCAAAATTTTGGCCTTTTTATAAGCCGGGACAATAACGGTAATTGAAGGCATTATCTTTGTTTCCATAGATTCATTAGACACCTACTCCTTATAATTATCAATGGACTTAAGTTTTGTTGAGAAAATAACAAAAAAAAACTTTTTTGTCAAAAAACGCCTTGTGGAGGCGTTATGGGGACAAATAGTGTTTTATGTCACTTAGGCATTGCTCAAATGATTGCGATGTGTCAACTGACAGGCATTCCGACTCCGGTTTTTTAATCTTATTTTTAAACATTCGGTAATCTTCTAATCTCACCGGTGCCGCACCTTCTAGTCTTGAGCTTATCCTTTTTTGAATTTCTTCATCACTATCTTGTGAAATATGGCACCATATAATTTTCAAATCCGCACCGGTTTCTATGACAACCTCTCTTAATAAACTTTCACGACTGCCAAGATGGGGCATCTCAACCACCAAAGACAGTCCCAAATTTAGAAAAAACCTTATAATTTCGAAAAGATAATCGTAGGCTTTTACGGTTTGGCTATTACACAACTCCAAAGAATTTTCATCAACCCAATCTTTGGGACCGGATAGCTGGCCATAGATAGCGACCCTTACTTCATCGATGGATACGGATGGTATTTTCTCAACCTCGGCAATCTTCTTAGTAAGTGTGCTTTTACCGGACAACTGAACCCCAAGAAACAAAATTAATCTTGGCATGGCAGGCCTCAAATGAAATTCACGTTCTTGGGAATAGGTAAACGAGTTAATTGGATTAACCGGCTTTCCAATTCTTGCGGTTCGGAATTTTTCAAATCCTCAAGAACTTCGTTAACATTGTGCATCCGGCAGTTTTTCCGGCAAACAGATATGTCAAAATTTTTCATAAATTCTATGTGTTGTCTGCGTTTCGCTCCCCACCAGATTTGCTCAAAGGTCTGCTCCTTGATATTGCCAAGATCAAAATCTGAATTGCTATTGTGGGCGGCGCAACTGATAATCACGCCGTCAGATTGCAAATAGGCCCACGACATCGGCGTAGCCAGACACTTTTCATATTTACGCTCTACTGCCTGATAATCAAGAAACGCCTTCCAGCGAAATACGACCTTGAAACTGTCGTCCTCGAGTGTTCTTAATTCGACTTCAATATCGTCAAGTTTTTTTTCAAATCCACTATAAGACATCTGACCATATCTTTTCTCTGTTCCTAAGCTGTATGGATTCTGACCGTAGGGTTTAATGACAACATGGTCAAGACCAATCTCTTTGGCCTTGCGGGCAAGAAGAGGCGCCTCGCACCAATTGGCTGGCACCGAATTACCTTTCACATCCAAAGTATCACTAACAAGTAAGACCGTCTGACAGCCAATTTCGCATTTATAGTTACGCTGGGCCCTTAATTCAACTGCCTTAGCAAGATTGCGCCAAACCTTATCCCAATGTTCCGGAAGAGTTTGATGAACCAGCGAATAAGTTTCTTTCGTGCCGGCATTGATGCTGGCTTTTATCCAAGAGAGGTGTTCAAGGGACTGGTCAGAAAATTTTTCGGTTAGTCCTGTAGCGTTAGTGGTCAAAGCGGACTCAATTCCATTCTCAAACGTAAATCGTATAATTTTCTGAAGTTCCGGATGAAGGGTCGGCTCGCCTTCCCCAGCAAACATCAAACTTTTGACGCCAAGTCCGTTTAAGTCCCTTTCCCTAAGTTGTCTCAATTCCGTTACAAATTTGATCAAAAGCTCGGACGACAAGCTGCGATTCGGGTAACCCATAACTTCTTTGGCGCAGAAAGTACAGCGATGATTGCAAAGACCTATCGGCGAAACCTCAATATAAATAGGCGGGGTCGAGAATGAATCTTCCCGCCATCGTCTTATCCAATCGGGGTGATAAACAATCTTTTGACTGTCGAATTGGGAGTCAAATTTCTCTTTGTTTTTAAGCATTCCTCACCTAACTTTTAAAAAACTTTGAAGACACAATACCAGCTTATTTACTATTTAGCAAATGTATTGTTGTCACGTAACAACTTTTGTGTTATAAATTTAGAAAAGTTGTTTGACAAAGAGGCGGTATAAATGGGCCACACGGTCAGCATCGTCATGCCGGCCCACAGAGAGCTGGGCAATCTGGAAGGAGCAGTAAATTATGTATCTGACGAAATCGAGCTTCTTTCCAAAGCAGGAAAAATCAATGATTGGGAAATTATAATCGTTGACTCATTAGAGAAAGACGGCTCCACAGACGGAACGCCGCAACTTGCCGACCTGCTTGCAGAAGTAAACGGTCGCATTAAGGTTATTCACAACAATGGTTACGTAAATCTGGGACACAAATACAAACAAGGCCTGTCAACGGCCAAATTTGATTATTTCATGATGGTGCCAGGTAAAAACACTCTCCACGGAGCTTCGCTTAAAAACCTTTTAGACAACATACCCGAAAGCGGGATAGTTATCGGTTATCAAGCAGACATGAGCCGGCGGCCGTTTAAGCGTCGACTAATTTCAAAATCATTCACGATTTTTATGAATTTTGTCTTCAGATTGAATTTGAAATATTATAACGGCACAACTGTCATTCCGACTCATATTCTTCGCGAAATAGAACCCAACACCGATAACTTTGCCTACATGGCTGAAATATTAGTCATTCTCCTTAAAAGATACCGGCTTCCCCATATTGAAGTTCCTTTTTATACCAAGGGGCGAAGAAATTATGGAAACACTAAAGCTACCGAATGGGAAAATGTGGTCAGTATAGCCAAGACAATAATGAGATTGCTTAAAGAAGTAGAATTAAGAAAAAATTTATAAATTTAACGGCCTGATAATGCCGTTTTTATTTTAAATTCCAAAAAATATGCCTACATAAAACTCCGCGTGAAAGCGGAGTTGATTCTGATTGATAACTTCATTGTTTTAGACAGGGTCAATGATCATATTCTCTAAAAATTCTTCTTCCGGCAAAAGCGGGTACATTCTTTCAATCGGTGAACTGATATAGCCCTTTGATTTATCTAATAATGACATCGGGATCAGTAACTGATCCGAGGGCATCATTATCTCACACAAAACGGGGCCAGTCATGTTTAATGTTGTTTGTATGGCTTCGGAAAGGTCTTTTTGAATGTCTACGCCTAATGAAGGGATGCCGTAGGCATCAGCCACCTTTTTAAAATTAGGCGTGCTATAACCGCTTTCCGGGCTTGAACCAACAAGATGGCCGTCAAAAAATGTTTCTTGAGTATGTCTAATAGTCAAATATGACCTACTGTTTAGAATAAAGATTTTGATCGGTATCTGATAGTGGGCCACTGTTTGCAGCTCTTGGATATTCATCTGAAAACCGCCATCGCCGTAAATACCGATAATCCTTGAAAGATCTTTTCTGCCAAACCAGGCGCCGATAGTAGCCGGCAATCCAAATCCCATGGAAGCAAACCCGGAATTGGTAAACAATCTTTGCTCTTTTCTAACTTTGAAGGCCTGCATGGTACAGGTAAAACTCGTCCCCATATCAGTAAGGACCACATCGTTGTCATTGAGTTGAGAACAGATAGTTTTAATGAAAACATAGGAATTGACGCCCTGCTCCAAAAATTCGTATTCTTTCAGGACAACTGGATATTTGGCCCTCCATTCTTGACACCTTTTTCTCCATCCGTCTATATCCGAAGAAAAAGAATTGTTAAGATAAGTTAGTAGATATTCTATAAACATTCCTGCATCTGCCCTAACTGGCAAATCTATTTTAATAAGCCCTTTATTTAATTCGTGGTCGTCAATATCAACTACAATTTTTTTTGCCGCACGGGCATACATCTTTGGATTAATGCCAACTTGCCGCGTATCCATTCTTGAACCAATACTCAATATTAAATCTGAATTTGCTATGGCAAAATTTGCTCCCCGCTGGCCTTTTGTTCCGGCAGAACCGACATACAGCGGATGATCATGATTTATAAGATCTATTCCATTCCAAGTGGTGACTACCGGAAATTGAAGTTTTTCAACCAATTCCAGAAATTTATCTTGAGCTCCGGCAATCCTGATGCCGTGGCCAGCAATCAAGATCGGCCGTTGAGCCATTTTAAGCATAGCAACAACATTGGGTATAAGTTTTTGGGAATCTTCATCCAAGCAGGTCTCTTGATAAGAATCCTGACAAAAAGATATGAGTTCGGCCGGTTCAATTTGAGCGCGCTGAATATCGGCCGGGATATCTATCCAAACCGGTCCGGGTCGGCCATTTTTTGCTCTAAAAACTGCCTCTTCGAGATGATGCCTGATTAGTTCTGGTTTCTTTACCATCACTGCAAATTTTGTGACTGATCTGACCAGTTCCACAATATTAATTTGCTGAACGCCTAGCTGCCTAATGGTTTTGCCATCTGTAGTAAGTTCTAGGGGAACTTGCCCGGATATGAAAATACATGGTACAGAATCACACCATGCTCCGCACACGCCGGTTATAGCATTAGTTCCGCCAGGACCAGAACTTACCAGAGCCACTCCGACTTTCCCGCTTGATCGAGCATATCCTTCAGCAGCCATAGCCGCCGCTTGTTCATGCTGGGTACATATATATTTCAAGCGGGAACTTTTGCCCAACGAATCAGCAAGATGGGAATTGGCACCACCAACAAGCATAAATACGGTGTCAGCGGCATAGTCAGCAATAAACTGAAATAGATAATCGGATAGTTTCATGGCCGACCTTTCATTGTTAAGGACCTTGGAATATCTGAAAATTACTCTAAAATTGACAATCCGTCAATAATAATTATTGCTGTAATTTATCTATTTTTGCGAAAAGCTCTTTAAAGTTTTTAGCAACAAAGTCCGGATTGGATTTTTTTAAGTTTTTAGTCGAATGAAATCCCCAAGTTACAGCTATTGTTTTCAAACCAACCTTTTTAGCCATCATGATATCCCCCACAGTGTCAGATATCATCACGGCATCTTTGGGTTTGGCATGAAACTTATTCAATATTTTAGTAATCATATATTCTTTTGTTTCCGCCGTTGAAGCCAATATCAAAGAAAAAGATGATTTTAACTTATTTGCCTCCAGTAAATTTTTAATGTTATCTCGACGGCCAGACGAAGATATGGTCAAAATATATTTTTTGTCCAATTTTTTTATAAACCCTCGTACTCCTGAAAAGAGTACAACCCCGTTCTTCTTATCATAATAATACTTGTCATAGTTATTTTTCCTAAACTCCATAAGGGCTGAATATTTTCTTTCATCCCCAATAGCATTTTTAAATGATTGATGAATGTTTCCAATAAAAAAATCCCGATACTGATTCTGGGTTAAATCAAGTCCGATATGGGCCATGCCATCTCTAAGTAATGGGTAAAATGCCCCGAATGAATCGGCCAACACACCGTCAAAGTCAAAAATAATTGGCTTTATTTTGGACGACTGATTATGAATAACGATAGATTCTTTATTTGGCATTTTGAATCCGGAAGTTTGTCGATAATATCCCCTGTTTTGTACGATTCTATGTTTCCGGAATAGATGACACCGCTTAAAATTAAAGCCACTGAATTTCCCGTTAAAAGTTTTTTCAAGTCATTAAAACCGGAAACGGATTTGACAGAAGCCTTGTTGTTGTATAAACCAAGAGTTTTGCCGACTGTTTTATTTGAACCCGAAAAACGGGGATAACCTTTGCCGTTTGCAACCATTTTATCAATCCCCTCATAACCGTTGAGGGCCCGACCGTATTTATCCTCCAAACGAACCAGGTCGTGTTTCATTGGCGGCGTTTCATATTCAAGAACGTAAATACCACCCGAGCTTAAGGCCTGTGTAGAGTGGAAAACCCCGGCATCAACTATGATCGTGTCTAATGGCCCGAGTTCGACTGATTTATTAAGAGACGAAAAAATCGCCTTTCCCTCCAAAACAAGCAGGGCTGTTTTTTTGTTAGGGTGGCAATGCATTGAGGTAGCGTGATGCTGTTTAATAAACAAATGCCAGACCTCAATGGCAGGGGTATTCAACACAAGATATTCATAACCCCACGGCTTATTAACCACTAATTTAGAAAAATCCGCCTTAATTGGAGTTGTTTGATATTGCCTTAGAGCCAGATATTTTTTGTCTAAATCAGAAGAAATAAATCTTTTAATCATAGTTTGAATTTGGATAGAATTGCTTTCATTAATTCACCCACATCTCTGGGATGCCTTGCGGTGATAATGTTGCCGTCAGTTACAGCCGGCTCGTTAACATAAACAGCTCCGGCGTTTTTTAGATCATCTATGATGCCGGGGTAACAAGTTGCTTTTTTACCTTTCAAAATCCCCGAAGAAATAAGAACCCATGGGCCGTGGCAAAATGCTGAAACAACTTTTTTATGCTTATTCATTTGTCTTACGAATTCAAGAATTTCCGGCACTTGCCTTATTCGGTCAGGTGCCTCAAAACCACCCGGAATTAAAACTAGGTCGTAATCGACAGTTTTCAGGTTTTTAGCATCAACCAAAGTCGCATAGTATTTTACGATCAATTCAAGTGGGAAGTTTAACCGTCCATTAACAAGCTTGGCGCCATTAGTTGCTATATCAACCTTAAAGCCGGCTTCTGCCAGCCGAATAACCGGATATATTACCTCTTCGTCTTCAAAACCTTCAGCTGTGATAACTACCGCTTTTTTAAGTTTTCCCATGTTTCTAAATTTTATAGGTTTTACCAGTAAAAAGAATATCAGGTTTTTATTTTTTTGTGAAGTACAATAGCTTGAAAAAGATAAAACAATACTGTAGCCTTAGCAAATTGAACCTTAAAAATAAAGGCGTTTCATGAAGATATTGCTAACAAACAGTCCTTTTCAGTATTACATGACCACGTCATTTTTTCACCCCGACTGGGGAGCTCTCAATTTACCTCAATTAGCTGCTATGGTCCCGCGTCATGAAGTAAGGATATTAGATAATTGGCATCACTGGTTCAAACAAGAAAGGGTTCTAAGGACAATAAGAGAATTTGAACCACAAGTGTTGGCCGTAAGCAATTCCACAGCAGCCGACACAGACAGAGTTTTAGAAATGGCACGCCAAGTAAAACATAGTTATCCTAACATTATCATGATTATCGGCGGCCAAGCGGCAACCGTCCGATACAAGGACTGCCTTAATTCCGGTTTTAGTGTTGTGGTAAGAGGCGAAGGTGAATATACTTTTCAGGAAGTAATTGACCGAATCAATCAGGGTTCTAACGATTTCTCTGATATCCAAGGGGTGGGTTATTTAAAAGAAGGAGAGTTCGTAAACAGCCCCGGTCGAAAGTTCGTTAAAAATCTGGACCAGCTACCTTTCCCAAAGTGGGAATTAATGCCCAGATTTAAATCAAATTTTTTCCGGGGAATATTCGCATCGGTCACCGAATCGTCGCGAGGTTGTCCTTACACATGCGACTTCTGTGCCGTCCAATCTTTCTGGCAAAGAAGTTACCGAAAGAAATCAAACGAAAGAATTATTGCTGAATTAGAAATACTTAAATGGCAACTTGGTTACGACCAGGTTTATTTCATAGATGATTCGTTTGCTCTTAACGTCAAAGAATATACTGAACTATTCGAAACAATGATAAGAAAAGGGGTCATAGTCAAAGGTTTCTCTCAAATTCGCCCTGACACTGTAGCCGATAATCCGGACATGATAAAACTAGCAGCACGAGCCGGTTTTTGGGGATTCTTGGTTGGGTTTGATTCTTACGATGAAAAAGCCTTGTCGGAAGTACATAAAACCGGTGGAACGGAAATAAATATAAAGGCAGCTGAAGTATTAAGAAGAAATGGAATCGGTATTTTCGGGGTTCATATGTATGGAATGCCCGGAACCAACCCTCATAATTTTAACAAAACATTTAACTTGGGGATGGAAAATTCTGACACCTTTCGAATGTCTCGTTTTTCCCTTATACCCGGAACGCCGCTTTACAACGAGCTTACCGAAAAAAATATGGTAGAAGCGAGAACCGGAAAATATGTCCCTCATAGCCATAAGATCAAATCGGAGAAACGTAAATCAAAAATAGAAAACGCAATGTACATCGCCTATGAATTACGAAGTTTGCTTGGATTAAAAGCTATAAAAAAATATGTCAAATCTGAAGGTATGGCCAGGATTCTTCAAACTCGGGCTTACTTGGTTGCCATGAGGTATGTTTTTTACCTGATCTGCAGAAAAGTTGGGATTGAAATCTTATAAATTTAACGGAACGAAAAACACGAAGGAGCAAATTGCTCCTTTTTTGTCCGACTATTTTGACAACAAAGCGTTTAATCAAAAGACCGTCTATTTAAAGACGGCCTAAACCAGGTTTAACTCCCCAGTCGCCGAATCCTCTCTTCAACAACATGTCTCTCCTTTCAAGCATAATCCTGTCTTCATCCCAAATTCGTTCTCTCAAGTGTTGTATAACCGCTTTCGCTAATGGTTCCAAAAAAAATAGGGGCCATGGCACATCAAATTCATAAACAACCCAGCATTTTGTTTTTCCATCATCACTATCAGGCCAAATAAACCATCTAGAGCGAGCCGGGAAACCATACATTGTGCCTTCGCTTACTATACCGGACCACGGAATCAGTTTAACCCTTTGAACAGATGAAACCTTTATCAATCCCCCCAAGAAACTAAGCGGGGCAATAACTTCGCGTTCATTGGTTGAAATAACCTTATGGCCAACTCTGTTAATTCTAGAGATGTCTTTCTTTTTGGATTTGGAATACTTTCCATGCGCATAAACTTCATGGCCATAATCAACATAGTTTTCAATGACTTCTTGAGGAGACGCCGCAACTTCATGTTTCATTAAGGCCGTGATCGTATATTTTCTCATCATTCTTTCTCTCTTACGAAAAGATGTCCATTTTCAATTTTTGTTTCATAAACACGTAACGATGGGCAAGATCTTCTTAACGAATCGCCCGAGTTGATGTCAAAACGGTAACCGTGCCAAGGACACTCTATCATGCCATCTTCCAGCACACCTTCGGAAATAGGTCCCATCTTATGAGGACAAATGTTTGAAACGGCCTTGAATGCACCGGCATGTTTAAAAACCCAAATCTCGTCAGTTTCAATGTTCAAAACTTTCCCGTCAAATTCCGGACAAATAAAGCCCAAATCACGCCACATCCCTTCATTGCCAGCCATGACAGACAATCCTTATTTTAAAAAAACGTATTATTAAAATACACAATTACAGCCCTTGAATCAATGGGTTTGACCAAAGAGGAATTATTTTAGAAAATACAACAAGAGAAACGCTCCGGCATAATTGCAAACTATATCAAAAGCGCTGTCGGCCCAGCTGAATTCTACTTTTTCAAGACGAAGTTTTATTTTTATATATTTAGACCAGCTTGGGATGTGAGCCGCGGCATATTCAAGCGATTCCCAAATTAAAGTCACGACGGCTAATCCGATTAAAACCGCGGTTCGAGAATCGGTGAGACCTGCGAAAAACATGGCCACAAAAAACCCGCCCAAAACGTGCTCTACCTGAAAAAACCAGTAATGCCTAAACCCAAAACCATAATACATGCCGACTGTTAGATCCAACAAGAAGATGACCGGAAGAATGATTAGGGAAGCAATTAACATTAATTTAGTATATCAGAATATGTTTTAATTTGCTAAATCAAAAAAAACAATGTATGGTAGGACAATAATTGCACCTTAAAAAGAGGTTTCAAATGGGAGGTCCCGAATGAAAATTCTGTTTGTCCCCAGAACCGTTGAGTATATTGACCCGATGAATATAGAGCTTATGTCGGCTCTCGCCAGACGAGAGAGGC
>CAZPLD010000003.1:0-33393 GCA_964587505.1 uncultured Candidatus Saccharibacteria bacterium
ACATGGCGGTAAATCCGATAAAGGGAAAGAAACTCACTAACATGAGAGCTGCCGGCTCCGATGAAAATATTCTTCTTACTCCTCCGCATCCGGTTACTCTTGAAGGCGGATTGGAAATCATGCAGGAAGATGAATATCTTGAAGTTACTCCCAAAAACATCCGCATCCGAAAACAATTCCGAACCGAGAACGACCGTATCAAAGCCGCCCGACAGGCTAATTCGTAACAAAAAAACGGCTGTTATTCAGCCGTTATCATGTAGCGACTAAGGTCGCCGTCCCATGGATTAGCGTATTTCTGTAGGGTATGTTTTAAATTCCTCCAACCCTCATTAGTACAAACCCTAAAATCAGAAAAACAGGCACAGTCTCTATAGTAATACCACGGGCATTGCCTAAAGATTTCTATTGCTTTATCTAAGTTTTTGGACTTAAAAGGTGTAATCGTAATAACTTTCGGTTGACCTGTCCTATGCTTTGCCTTGAACTCAAATACATAGAAATTCTTCGGAACCACAACTTTTATGCCGGCCTTCTTAACTAACTTTGTCTTGTCCAAGTAGTTTACAATCTCTTCTATTTGACTCCGGAACACCTCGCAGCCGAGTTCTTCCACAAGAGGAATTGGTTTGAGGGCTCTAGATCGGTAAACCATCACAGTTTCATCGCAGTCATCAAAAAACCACTCATACCCGCCAATCCGGCCGATATGATAATGGCAATAATAATAGATTTCCGGAAAATTAGGGTGATGCAATTCATTTTTGGCAGATTGGGTTACATATCGTTTAAAACAATCTCGGTGCCGTTTCAAAAATTTGACAAGAAAGTTGAATGTGATTTTCTTTCTTATTTCTCTTTGCGCTACCGAGGCTTGGCTTTTATAAGCAGTGGCCACATTACTCCTAAATTCAGAAGCTATGTCCATTTTATCCAACTTCATTTCAAGGTTCTGCTGGACAGAATGCTACATGATTATTTAATTTTCTTCAACCAATACTCATTTTCCCAAGTCCATAAGTCCTTGCAGGCCAAAAAAGCCTTTATGTCAGCATCAAAAGTGTTTAACTCTTTGAGTTCTACTTCGCCCTTCATTGGGCCCCATTCGTGTTCGCATTTTATTTTTTCGCCGCGTATTTTTTCCCGTCCGCCTTTATCGCGCATAGTTGCAGAGCATTTCAAGCAATGCCTTGATTGGTCAAGGCGCAAAATCCAGCGGGTTAGGGGAGGGAGAGTTTTGTCCTCGCTTAGAGCTTCAATATAGGCCGAGGTCTGCATACTGTAGTCCCGGTAGATTGCCATGGAGGTTTTGATATCCAAAACGCCCATGACACCATTTAATTCGGCCAGAACGTCCATGGTTCCGGCAAAGTGATGTTTTTTGGAGACAACCCTTTCTTCTATTTTGTGGGCGATGAGTTCGTTGTTTTTATAAAAATCTAAAAAGGCATTGGTTGCCGGTTTTACCTGGTCGGGGATTACGATGGGTTCTTTTCGGAGAATAGCCTCAACCGTTTCATGAAGCATTGTTCCTTCCTCCGCGGACTTGGATTTAATAGCCTCACCGGTCTTGTAGTCAGGCAACCCTGCATAAAACATATAAAGAGCCGGCTTGGCTTTGATTGAAACGATAGATGTAACCCGCGGATACCAGACATCATCGATGACATAACCGTTCGCGTCCATGAAACTTTTTGCATCTCGATACCATTGCATAATATAAACTTAACAAATTTCTAATTACTAATTCCTAATTTCTAAATTACTCATTCGGTCATTAGATATTGATTAGAAGTTAGATATTAGACATTAGTCATTCTATTTCATATATTTTTCCCAATATCGGTATAGTTCTTTTGTCGCCTTAATATCATCAAAACAATATTTTGCAATTTTCAAATATTCTTTTTCTTTGTAGAGGCGCGCCACGTCGTCTCCGCTGATGCCTTTTGCTTTCGGACTTGATATGCCAAATGCCTGGCACCACATGTGAAGATTCCTTTTGAACCTTACCGCTCCGAAATTAGTTAGACGGTCATAGAGATCAAAATGCGTACCGTCGGCCCAATAGCGATTATGCATGAGTGATTTAGTCGGTTTAATTTTTAAAATTGCCGAACGTATCATAACAAACGGACAATCAAAAGCGTGGCCGTTAAAAGTAATAAATTGATTGTAATGGGTCGCCGACTCCCAAAAGTGCTCCAAAACCTCTTTTTCCGATGAACATGGAACATACTGGACACTATTATCCTCTGTCTTTTCCATTTTCTTTTTTCCTGCTTGAAAATAAACAGCGCCTCTGTCCGTGTCGGGATTCAAAATTGCTATTGCCACCACCTCCCCGGTGAGAGGGGAGAAACCAAGCCTGTTTTTAACATTTTCAATCTCTTCGGGCGTTTCAGCCCAAAATAGCAAAAATTCTTTGGCCTTATCATCTAAAGAATCGAATTCGACTCCTACGGTTTCTATGTCAAAGATGAGTTTGGGGGAGTTAAGCATCGGATTAATTTTAGCTGAATAAAATAATATTACAATGTATATCTTTAATGAGACAAATCGGCAGGGAAGTGCCGGTTTTGTTTTAGATAGGACGTCGCGCAATATACCTTTTCCGACGTACTATTCTAATGAAAGGCCCTCTGGGCTACTTGAGTACGCTTAATAGTCCTTTAAGCACCTGTGAGGTTATGGAAATGATTAATATGCTTAAATTAATACCCGTTATAGCTGCCTCTTTCAGGAAGCTCATAATGTCATTGGGGGTTGCCCTGCTCGAACTGAAAAACCTGTTGAAATCGAAATCTATGTTCTGCGAAGGAGTCTTTATGGGACTTAAAGGTATTCCGGTGCCTATGTTTATCGTTTGATCGAACCTGAGGCCTTTTATGGCCTCGTTTATCAGGTCATTTACCGGCAAAGTAATATCGTTTAATTGACCTATTGAATCTAATGGATTTAAATCAAGTTTTAGTTCTGTCGGTTGATACGAACTTGTTGATACTCCATCCGACATGTAAGCGTACAGTGGAAAATTTTTGCCAAACATAAAAGCTGTGATAGCAATCCCAAACAAGAAACTTACTCCTCCCCACTTCCCCACCACACTTAAATTATTACTAAACCACATTTTATTTATGTGTCAATCCCCCACTCTACCCTATACACTAATTATACCACAGCTGTTTTTGTGGGTTGTGTATTAGTCATTTTTTGTGAACATCGTTATCTCCCCCCAGAAAAGAGTAACCGCTTTTCTAAAAGAAAGAATTGAGACCAAATATCTAAGGTCCACAAGCTCTCTTACCACCCAGCCCATAAATCCCGCAATATTCCACTCTCCCCATAAATGAGCCAAGGCAAACTTGCCCCCTACCGGCGCGATCCAAACTCCATAATATGGCCGGTATTTTTTTAAATTTTTACCGTTTGATGAGTTGTAAATATTTACAGCCGCAACCTTGCCTTGATCGACTGCCGTATAGGCTAGGCCCGGCACCGGTTTTTGTGTTTTAGGGTCAACAAGTTCCAAGTTATCCCCTATCGCAAAGATGTTTGTAAAACCCTGAACCCGTAAATTATCGCCTGCAACGACCTTGCCCTTGTCGGTTAAGGGAAGACCGGCTATTGAGCGCAAAAACTCATTTGCTTTTATTCCGGCTGTCCAGACAACCATATCCCCGTTCAGCATCTGACCGCTTTTTAGTTTTACAAAACCGTCTCCGACTTCTTCAATGGGCGAATTTTCCATTAAGACCACGCCGAGTTTAGTCAGACGTTTGGAAATTATATTTCTTTCTTTGTCAGAAACCATCGGCAATATCTTTGGTCCGGCCTCAACAAGAGTTACCATGGCATGCTTGCCTCTGATGTAATGCTCCCGGCACATTTTTTCCGCGCAACAGGAAATTTCGGCGGCAAATTCAATCCCCGTAAAGCCGGCACCGCCGATTAATATTTTGAGTGGGTCCATTTTCTCTCCCGAGGCCATTTTTTTAATTAATTTGCCTATTTTTCCGTTGATAGCTACGGCATCGTCAATACTTTTGAATTGATAAGCGTATTCCCTGACTCCGGGAATCCCGAAGTCAGCGGTCTGGCTTCCAAGAGCTACTACCAAAAAGTCGTAGTACAAAATTTCACCGCCTTTGGTAGTGACGCTCTTTTCTCTCAAATCAACCGTATAAATTTCGGCCTGAACAAAATTTATTTTTTTGCCACTAAAAATATCTGCATAGGGCACACAAACCATTTTGCGCATTTTCACGGCAAAAGGATCTGTTTTTTCTCCGTAGACAGAAGCAACTTCATAAATGGAAGGTAGAAAAAGGTGATAGCTATTTTTGTCGACCAAAGTTATCTGGGCCTTATCTTTGAACTTTTTTTCTAGATCAAGAGCACAACGCACTCCTCCAAAGCCTCCGCCAAGAATCAAGATTTTGCTCATATGTTAGATGGTTATGTTGCTGCTACGGAAGGTAGTCGCGAGGATCTATAGTGTTGTTATAGTTGAAATATAACTGCCCGTTTTTTTCTTTCACATAGGTAAAAAACTCCTTGTACAAACTAAGGTGAATGTGTGAACCGCAACCAAAACAAGAAGCGGATGGCGGCGGAGAAACAAAACCTGTATTTCCTTCGTAACCAATAATTTGTCCTGTTTTTACCTGCGTGCCAACTCTTAGAAACTCAAAAGCGCTCATATGAGCATATATGCTTACAAGATTATAGGGCGGATGTTTGATGGCCACCCAATTTCCCCAACCGTCATTTTTGCCGTTGGCAACAATCTCTCCGTCGCCAATTGCCTTGATGGGAGTACCATATCCGACCTTAATATCTATGCCGTTGTGTATCGCCCCGCCATAAGGTCCGCGGGAACTTCCGCAACGGGCGAATTTGGTACAACCATAAGTTTGAGTAGTCACAAAACCATCTTCCGGCCACTGAAAAAGGTCAGTTCCTTTTTTAGGCAAATTTTCTGCTTTTATATGAAGAATATAAAGTCCGCCTTGGATAACTTTGGTTTCAATTTCTTTTAGTTCGGTAAAAAAGAGAGATTGCTTTATTTCCACTTCTTCCAGCATTTTTTGGTACGCCGCTTCCTGGCCTTTAGTTGCTTTTAACAACCCGTCTTTGTCTTTGGTTACCTGATCTAAGGAAGCTTTCTGGGCGCTTTGCTGCTGTTTCAGTGATTCAAGATCAACTTTTTTCCCCTCCAGATTGTTTTTATTCTGGTTTAATTGGTCCTCCGTATCCTGTAGGTCGTCCACCAAGTTCATTAAATTCGTATTTACCGTCAGAGCTGATTGTGTCTGGCGAAAGTAGTCGGATAAGTCATTGTTTTTTAATATAATTCCCAAAAGACTCTCCTTGTCCATGCGGTCCATGAATAGTAAGAGCCGGCCGATGGTATTTTTTTGTTTATCTATCTTTGCCTGGGTGTCAAAAATATTATTCTGAACATCGTTTAATTCTATCTTGGTTTTATCTATTTTTTTTCCGGTCAAGGAAATTTGTGTCTGCAAAGACGATATTTGAGCTTTAAGATTGGCAATCTGATTCTTTAAAGTATTGGCCTGTTCCTGTTTCTCGGCGATAGTTCCTTTCAACTGTGTGGCCTGCTGTTCAAGCGCCTGTATCTGGGCCCTCAAATCGGCCATTTTTTCTTCATCGGTTTGAGCAAAAATAAAATTAAAGGGAATTAAAACTAGAAAAAAAATACCAATGATAAACAAGTTATTTTTCATCTTCAATTTTTTTGATAGCTTCTTCAATTCTTTCTTTTGTCTCTTTTTTACCCAACACAGAGGCAATCTCAACTGGATCGGGCGACTTTTCTTGTCCTGTTGCGGATACTCTGAATGGCCAATAAACTCTACCTCTATCCCCCTCAAATTTTTCTTTTGCTGATTTGTCTAACTCTATTCTCAATTTTTCCTTATTCTCAACTCCAAACTTACCTATTATTACTGATGTAGACTTAAGAGAAGAAATTATTCCACTTACTCCTATTGTTGGTGACCACTCTAATAAATCTGGATTATATTCGGGCTTTTCCCAAAGATAAGAAAATTTATACACATCGCTCAATTTTTCCAATCGCTCGGTAATTAAAGATACGGCGGCATTGGGGATTTCCGGCACTCCGCTCACTTTTTTGAATTCATCTGGCGATAAGTTTTTAATATATTGCGAGTTGAGCCAATTCAGTTTTTTCAAATCAAATACCGCTCCCGATTTGTGAACTTTAGCCAATTCAAACTCCGCCAGCATGTCTTCTTTGGTCAGTATTTCTTTGCTAAACGTGAAACTCATTGTTCCAAGAAAATTTATTATCGCCTCGGGCAGGTAGTCTTTTTTATAATCTACCACCGCTACGGCGCCATGGCGCTTGGAAAGCTTGGAGCGGTCCTGGGCCAATATCAAAGGAAGGTGGGCGAATTGAGGCGGTTTAATGCCAAGCGCTTCATAGATGAGTATCTGTTTGGGAGTATTGGAAATATGGTCTTCACCGCGGATGACATGAGTAATTTCCATATCAATATCGTCCACAACAACAGCCAAGTTATATAGCGGTTCATCCAATGATTTAGCAATGCTGAAATCCCCCAATAACGAGGACTCGAACTTTATTTCCCCTCTTATTTCATCGTTAAAAGAAATAGTTTCGTTTCCAATAGCCAGTCTGATAATTCCGCCCGGCTGTTTTCCTAACATCTCGTTTTTATGAGAGCAAACATGTATGGGGGCTTCTTTTTTTTCTTCCTGTTCTTTGCGCTCCGCTTCCAGTTCTTCTTTGGCATGGTGGCAATAAAACGCCTTGCCGTCGGCCAATAATTTTTCCAAAGCAGTTCTGTATTTTTCCATTCTCTCCGATTGTCTAACCACCTCTCCGTTCCATTTAAGATTCAGCCAACTAAGTGCCTCTAAAATACTCTGCTCATATTCTTTGGTTGAACGCTCGCGGTCGGTATCTTCAATGCGCAAACAAAATTCACCGCCGTTTTTCTGAGCAAATAACCAATTATAAAGCGCCGACTGCGCTGTGCCGATATGCAAAAATCCCGTTGGTGATGGAGCTAATCTAACCTTAATTTTCATAATTTTAGTATAACTCAAATTCAGTTGCCATAAAAGCCGCAAAGGTGTAATTTCTAATTAATCTAGTTGATTTAATTATTCTAAAATCGGGATTGTTTAGAAATTCTACTCATGTATATCATAGAAGTCATACCCTTAATCATCCTCCCCTCAAATGCGCCTCAACTATTGAGTTATTTTTTTAATAAAAAACTGGAGAAAGGAGTAATGGTAGAAGTGCTTATCGGCAACCGGAAGGTACGGGCCACCGTAGCCGCTTCAACCCCCATTGAAGACAGGAAAATATCTCTTAAAAAGTCGGGTTTTCAGCTTAAACAACTGTCGTCTGTCGTAAGCGAATCCCCCCAGATCAGCGACAATCAGTTCAAAATCGCTCTTTGGCTTTCAAGATATTATTATGCCCCTCTTGGGTATTGCCTAAAAACGGTTCTCCCTTCCTTCTTTTTAAAAAAAGGTTATGAAATAATCGTTCCCGCCGAAAAAAAATCCAAAACAGAAACTATCGCCAGAAAACCACTTTTTATTTTATCAAATGCAAAAGAAACCCTAACCAATATTCTCCCCTTCATCAAGAAGGCAATAGAAGGACAAGCCCAAATCGCTTTAATTGTTCCCGACACGTCCACTATTGAATATTTCTATGAAAATCTGGCACAGAACTATGAAGTTGTTAAAATTTCTTCTTCTCTTTCAAATAAAAATCTTCATAGCGCTTGGAAAAAAATTGCTTCCGGCCAGGCAGATATAATATTGGGCACAAGACAAGCTTTATTTATGCCCTTCAAAAATCTGAAGCTTCTTATTGTGGACGATGTCCTTCACGAATTTTACAAGTCCGACATGACTCCAAAATATAACACTCCCGATCTGGCCAAAACAATAGCCGACATGCATGGAGCAAAAACAATCTTTATTTCGCCTATTACCGGAATAGAAAATTATTATTATCTCAAAAATAAGAAATATGAATTACTGGACGAAACTAAACCCCGCTCTCCTTTAAGGGTCGTGAATATGGTCGAAGAAATAAAAAACGGCAATTTTTCTTTGTTCAGCAAGGAATTCAAGAACCAATTTCTTTCCGCAATAAATCCAAGTAGTCAAGGCAAGAAAATACTTATTTTTTCTCCGAGGCGAGGCCATTCAGGCGTTCTGGTCTGCCAGAATTGCGGATACGCCGTCAAATGTAAAGAGTGCGGTATCGCTTTCCGTATTCATAAGGTCACAGATTTTATTTTACTCTGCCATCGTTGTTCCAGGCGCCTGAAAATGCCGACGAATTGCCCGAACTGCAATAGTTTCAAGCTTAAAACACAGGGTCCTGCCGGCACTCAAAAAATTTATGATGAGGTCCAGAAACTGATTGCCATGAGCGGCGCCGATAAAGTGCCGGTTCAGATTCTTGATGCCGATGTCGTAAAAAACGAAACAGAAGAAGAAGATATTACTAACGAAGTTAAAAAACCTCACACTTCCATTTTGATAGCAACCCAGATGGTTTTTAGCCACCGTTATGATATAAAATTCGACCTCATTGGAGTTTTAAATACCGATAGTCTGATAAGTACTCCTGATTTTAAAACGGAAGAAAGGTTGTTTTACCAGATAGAAAAGTTGCTGGATTTCCGGCCGAAGAATATGCTTATTCAAACTTACAACCCAGAAAATAGCGCAATCCTAACAGCAAGCGAAGGGCGCTACAAAGATTTCTATGATAAAGATCTCGAAACAAGAAGGGTCTTTTCTTATCCGCCGTATTCACGCCTCGTTAGGCTTACCTACAGACACAAAAGCCGCGACAAAGCGTCTTACGAATCAAGGGTCTTAAGCGGTAGATTGAAAATGGCAATAGCCCAAATGAAACTGGACCAAAAAATTAAGCTCATTGATTCGCATCCGTCTTTCACCGAAAAAGAAAGGGGTCTTTTCGCTTATAATATTGTTTTGAAAGTTTTGCCCGGACTCGAAAACATCAAAGATATCCTAAAATACGTCCCCTCAAACTGGTCAATCGATGTTGACCCCCGCTCGATTATTTAGCATAATCTAATCGTGGAGATAACAAAAGTCCCAAATAAAATTCTGGCTAAAACAACCGAGAAGGTTGTGTTAAAAGATATCAAGAACGGCTTGTTTAAAGAGCTTGTTTCGGGTATGAAAAAAGCCATGATTGATAATCAAGGCGTCGGCCTTGCAGCAAATCAAATCGGAAAAGATTTAAGCATTTTTGTTATCGATGAAAAATTGGCGGCCGAAAACAACGTGCCGGATATTTTGTTCAACCCGGAAATTACCGAATACTCCAGAGAAAAAGATGAGCTGGAAGAAGGCTGTCTTTCTATCCCCGGCTATGGTGCAAACCTCAAACGATCAAAAAAAATAAAAATAAAAGCCATAGATGAGGACGGCAATAAAATCAAATTAAAGGCCCGTGGATTTTTGGCAAGAGTCCTTCAACACGAAACAGATCATCTAAACGGCAAAACAATAAAAGATCGAGCTAATGAAAAATAATCTAAATATCGTATTTTTTGGCACTTCTAATTTTGCCATGCCGGTTTTAGAAGCTCTCATAAAAAACGGCTATAATGTTTCTCATTTTCAGTCGAAATCTTTAAAGGACGAGCAGATTTTTGAAGAATTTAAAAACTTAAACCCAGACCTCTGCGTCGTAGCTGCTTATGGCAAGATACTGCCTTCTCGATATCTCGAAATACCGAAATATGGTTTCCTGAATGTCCACCCTTCTTTGCTTCCGAAGTACCGAGGTCCTTCCCCTGTCCAAACAGCTATACTCAATGGAGATAAAGAAACAGGCGTTTCAATCATGATGGTTGATTCGGAGGTTGACCATGGACCAGTACTCGCACAGAAGACCTACAACTTACAACCTACAACTTATAATCTGCAAGCATCAAAAGAGTTATTTGAATTCGGGGCAGAATTACTAATAGAAACCCTGCCTAAATATATTGACGGAAAAATTGAGATTAAACCTCAAGAACACGCAAAGGCAACATTCACAAAAATGTTCAAAAGAGAAGACGGCCGCATAAACTGGTCTGAACCCAGCAATAAAACATATAACCGGATAAGAGCCCTCAACCCCGAACCGGGAACGTGGAGTGTCTGGAAAGGTAAAATAATAAATATCAAAAAAGCTGAACTCCATGACGGAAAAATAAAGATTCAAATCATCCAAATGGAGGGGGGGAAAGAAATGTCCCTTGAAGAGTTTCTTCGTGGCCATCGCGACTTTGATATTTCTCAATTAAAATAAACGGCTCACATATGTGAGCCGTTTATTTTTTATAATACTACCGGTTTATCTGTTTTATACGTAGCAAGTTCGGTTTGGTTTATCGGGGCGATCTGTTCAGGATCTATTTTCAATCTCTTCACAGCTTGAGGTGTAAGGTATCTTTTGGTATTTCCCTGTATGATCTGGAAAACATCGCGGTTCAACGGATTTTCTAAAAATACAAATTGATTCTGAGGATAGAAGTTAAATTCTTTTTTGCTGATTATGATTATATCTTCCTCCCTGTCTCCATAGGAACTGAAAACATTTTTGTCCGGAACAAGCCGTACCATACCGCCTTCGGTAAAATAGTACGTCTTTTTCTTATTGCCGGTAACCTGCATCAGTTTTATCCTCGGAAATTTGTCGAGCTGTTTTTGGGTTATGTCCTGAACCCATTCAATCTTAAAACCATAATCGTAAAATATATCCATGGTCGGAATGAAATGTTTTTTACCTCCGACTATTTCATAGATTTCAGACTGGCCTTTTACCCTAACAAGGTTCACAGAATCACCGCCCTCTTGTTTTTCTCCAGCATTATAAATCGCAGCAGTTAAGCCGGAATTATTTCCCGAACTATTAGAAGTATTTGTATTTGCGGTCGTTGCAATTGCGGAAGCATAAGTGTTGGTCTGCGTAGAACTAACGTAGGACGCAGGCGAAGCTACGCCGCAGCCAAGACCGACTAACGCCAGAGCGTTGCAGACATAAGAATTTACGTCGCCGCCGCTTAAAACACTGTAGCTATTATAAGATGAGTTAGTATAAATATTATTTTGGTTAACCGTTATGGTATCGCTAACCGTATAGGCAAGATAAACCGATTCAATATAAGCGCTTCCGACAAGCAAACTTTCTCTGGTTATTACCGCTTTCCAGCGCAATTGATTTCCCACAGAATCAAATGAGTAGGTATATCCGGGGTTGACCTGCATCCATCTTTGGCCGTTATTATTGGAAATATAATAGATTATCCTTGTATTAGAAGGGACGCCGGCCGAAACATCCAGACGGGCGCTTATTATCGCTTTTGAGGGGTTCGCTATAACATTAGAAGTAATGCCCGAGGAAACAGAATCATCAGCGGTAAGCGCTCTGCCGCCGCTAATTTTAGCTCCGGTCTGAGACATGTCCAAATTATAATTGGATGATAAATCATCCGAATAAGCAACAATCTGGTCGGCTTTAGCCGAAATAGCACTTAAGGTCACGGCTATCAAAATAAGCGGAATGGTAAAATACTTAAGTTTTATAATAGAATTCATCATCTTTAATAGTATATCACATTTTAATATGCATGTCAAAGTGGTTTAGTAGTATAGATTATTATATAATCAAATCGGATATTTAATTCGTGTTATCTTATGACTGATCAAGAAACGGTCTTAACCGTAGAAAATCTGGGAGTAAGGTTTGATAATAACGAAGTTCTGAAAGGGCTTAATTTTTTTGTTCGAAAGGGAGACGTTTTGGCAATTGTCGGCCCGAACGGAGCCGGCAAGTCGGTATTGTTTAGAGCGCTTTTGGGTCTCATCCCATATTCCGGTGGATTCCGGTGGACTCCAGGGTTAAAAGTAAGCTATGTCCCGCAAAAGTTTAATATCGACAAAGATCTGCCTCTAAGCGTTGGGGAGTTTTTGAAATTTAAAGAAAAGAAACCAGAAAAGATTATCAGTGCCCTTAAAGCAGTTGGCATGACCGATGAGCATCATATCGAACACCACGTTTTAAATCAACGCATAGGTTGGCTGTCCGGCGGACAGATCCAGAGAGTTTTGATCGCTTGGTCTATTTTGGACAATCCGGATGTTCTTCTGTTTGACGAGCCAACTGCCGGAATTGATGTTGGTGGGGAAGAAACAATTTATAATCTGCTGAAAAAATTAAAAGACGAGAGAGGTTTTACCATCCTGTTAATTTCTCACGACCTGAATATCGTTTATAAATATGCCAATAATGTTATCTGCTTAAATAAAGAAATGGTTTGCTATGGCGAACCGAATATGGTTCTTGATCCGGCTTCACTGGCTAAACTTTACGGCGGAGAAGCCGGTTTCTATAAACACGAACATGAACATGATCACTAACCCCTTATTTTTACAGCTTTTAGTAGGAATACTCGTTGGTTTAGGGGCCGGCTATCTTGGCTCATTCATGATATTGAAAAGAATGTCTCTTGTCGGAGACGTGATCTCCCATGTTGCCTTGCCAGGAATTGCCATAGCTCTTATTTTTGAAATTAATCCCTTCTTCGGCGCCTTCACTGCTTTGTTTTTAGCCATTGTCGGCATATGGTTTCTGGAAAAAAGAACCGAGATACCTTCGGAAACATTAGTCGGCATATTCTTTGCTTTGAGCTTAGCTATGGGAATTTTAATTACCCCCGAACCGGAACTGCTGGAAGCGTTGTTCGGTGATATTACCCAAATAGGACCCATGGATGCTTTTATAACCCTTGCTCTGATTGCTATAATTTTCTTCATCATGTTCCGGATATATCGCGAATTAACCATAAGTATAATTTCCAAACAACTTGCCCAATCTATGGGAATTAACGTTTCAAAAACAAGCTTCCTGTTTCTCCTCTTGGTTGCCGCTATAGTTGCCGTAGGGCTTAAGGTGACCGGAGTATTTCTGATGGGCGCTTTGGTCATTGTCCCGGCAGCAGCAGCTAAAAATGTCTCCATCGGCTTAGCCCGTTTTACTAAATTAGCGGCTCTATTCGGAGGTCTTTCCGCTTTAGGAGGAATTTTATTCGCAAACTATTTCAATCTTCATCCCGGACCTATTGTGGTCCTGGCTAGCGGAGTCGTATTCTTATTGACTTTGCTTTTCAAGAAATAAAGTGATAAAATCTCGGGGCTATGTCGCTTGGCGTAAACGAACTAAAACCAAGAACTTTTTTGATATACGAGGGTCAGCCCTATGCTGTTTTGGAAACGCATCATTTGAAAATGCAGCAAAGGCGGCCTACGGTTCAGGTCAGGATGCGAAATGTAATTAACGGAAAAATCCTTGAAAGGAACTTCGCTCAATCGGATATTTTTGATGAAGCTGATGTTGAACGCCGGAAAGTTAAATTCTTATATAATCACCGTGACCAGTATTGGTTTTCTTATGAAAATGAGCCGTCAAAAAGATTTCTGCTAACAGAAGAACTAATCGGCGAAGCTACCAAATTTTTAAAGCCCAATACTATTCTTGACGCCATCGAATACAATGGCCAGATAATCAATATCGAACTTCCTGTCAAAATGGAATTTAAAGTTCTGGAAGCTCCTCCAGCAATCCGCGGCGATACCGCCCAAGGCGGAGTAAAACAAGTCAAAATAGAGACCGGCGCGTCCATCAACGTCCCGCTGTTTATAAACCAAGACGACATCATCCGTATAAATACCGAGACGGGAGAATACGTAGAAAGAGTAGAAAAAGGTAAATAGTTATTTTTTACCTCCTCTGATAAAAGAAACAATCACGATTGGTGCTAAGAACCAATAGAACAAAGCTTCGTGGGTTGAGAAATATTCGGAAATATACGACAAGCTGCCGGATATTTTTAATGCGCTCACGGGAATTGTATTCGTAATTATCGTCACCAAAAGACCTAACTGCATAATACTAATTATGGAAACCGACAGAAATGATGCTTCTTTGATGGTCAGACGGCTTTTGACAAGAGAGTTGTTAAGCACGGCAAACACTACTACATAAACAAACAGGAATAATCCCACACGCGTAATATATAACTCCGGCGAGACTCTTATTAAGTCATGCAGACGGTCAAGATAAGGAAATACTGACATAATTGCGTATGCAATATAAATCCCCAAAAGGGATATAAGCGCCCGCGTCCGGCCCAAGCTCAACCCGTAAAGCAACAAAAATATCAGGCCCAAAATTGCAAACAGCCCGGACGGCCCGAAATTAAAATTAAAGTTTGAGATAACGGCTAAATTGAGATTTGGAATATATTTCTCCACTGATTAAAGTATAACACAAGCAACAAAAAGCCGACTCTTTGGGTCGGCTTTACCTATACTCAGGATTGAAGGCGGGGCAGATATGAGGCAGACCTGTGGTCATACCGCATATAAGGCACCTGTAGGTTCGTCCTTTTGCCTCATTTTCTTCCTGAAGAAGTTTTATCCCCCAGATAGTAGGATTATATTGGGATACTCCTCCGACTTGTCCGACAAAACCCATCAAGCCAAAACCTTGCATTTTTCTCAGTTCTGCCAGCAACACGCTTTCTTTCATGTTGAGTTTGACGGCAATTTCAAACAGTGAATGGGTTTCATGCGCCGTTCCCAGAATTTTATACCAGCCTCTTTCCGAGGCAAGCTTAGAGAGCCCTTCTTTTGTCAGTGGCAATCTCTTTTTTTAAAAACCTGCTTATTTTTATCAAAAAACAAACAAGTTGGCAAGCTACTTAATCCTGACATTGAGCACCAAGTCCCCTGACGGTTTTCCGGCCTTACCAGCATTTCCACCTTTGGGAATAACTACGTTGTAATTGTTTTCTATGTTTTCCGGGATGCGGATTTCCAGTTTCTTTTTGGCTTTAATCCTGCCAGCTCCTTTACACTTGGAACATTCTTTTTCCGGCATCCTGCCTTTGCCTCTGCAAGTATTGCAAACTCCGATGCGGGTAAACATTCCCATCGCCGTTCTTGAGGTATATCTTATCTGGCCAGTGCCGTGGCATGTATTACAGGTAATAATTTTGTAACCCTTTGCTACTCCTTGTCCTGAACACTCATCGCATGTCCCAAAAGCATCATATTCAACAGTTTTAATAGTTCCCAAATCCTTTTTGCTTATCGTCATTTCCAAATATAAATCCTCTCCTTTTGACTCTTCTTCCTCTCGGGGTTGGCGGAAACCGCCAAAAACATCGGAAAACATTTCAAACAAATCCTCGGCCCCGCCGGTGCGTCCTTGTGAACCGCCGAAAAAGTCCCAGAAATTATTTCCTTGTCCACCGAAGTCATAGCCCGATTGGAATCCCCCGTCGCTATAACCAAAACCAAAGTTGTCATAGTTAGACCTCTTCTTGGGGTCGGAAAGAATTTGATAGGCCTCGTTTATTTCTTTAAACTTGGCCTCATTTCCGGTTTTCTTGTCGGGATGATGCTCATGAGCCAGCTTGCGGAATGCCTTCTTTATCTCATCCTCCGAAGCATTCCTCTGAACACCCAATATGTTGTAGTAATCCTTATTTGGCATAAAAATGACTTATTATTTTACCCTACCTGACAGAATGTGATATGATGTGCTATGTTTAAAGCCATTAGTGTTTCGGGGTAATCAACTAGCGCTGGTTCGTTATCCCGTCTATTAGTGCCTCCGCCGGCTCCCAAGCTGTCGGAGGCCTTTTTTAAATCACTAATACCTCTGCCTTTATGTCTTTTTCTTCAATCTTGACCACTCCGGTCTTTTTTAATATCCAAAAAATCAGCATTCCCAACAGCACGCTCAACCATACAAATATCCAACTCAAACCCCAGAGTATCAAAAATAGCCCAAATGCTAATAATGGCGGGGAATATTGGAAATAGGGTTTTAGAAAATTGTTTATCTGGCTGAAAGTTTGCCGGCTGATCTGGCTGATTATATTCTGCTTCTCCGCTGTGCTTGATACCTCAATTTGAGTGCTGATGGTATTTTCTACCACTGAACGGATAAACACCTCTCCCTGCGACGGTAGTCTGTCGGCATATTTTAATTTCTGAATAGCCGGACTTTGGTATGCCGCAAAAGATATTAAGATGAATAACCCCAAGATTACCGGCAATGAACCATGCTGAATGATCCGCCTCATATTTATTTTAGTCCTCTGGCCTATCTCGGCTCTGCTGTTGACCAAAGAATATAATCCAAGAAGTAAAAATATCCCCGCTCCCAACAAGTTTAATGTGGTAAAACCGAATTGGAAAAGATATATTATTCCAACTATCCCGCCGAAAGTCAGCACCCAAACCTTTTTCTGAAACAAGGCAATGCCCATTACAACCGCGGTCAAAAGCAACACCAAATAAACCACCGCCAGCCCGTCAAAACTTTTTGCCGAAATAACCTTACTGGAAAGCCGGCTCCCATAGCCCCAAAGCATCAACGACAAAACCAGAACCACCACATGCCAGATGATAATTTTGTAGTATTTAGTCAATTTCTTAATTTAAGATGAGTTTGACCCTCTATTGCCAATCATCATCTAAAACCTAAACAACCGGCGGAGGGAGCTTGTCAATGGGGGTCTTTGTATATTGTATACAAAGACCCCCATTGTATTTTTGAAATTATTCTTTTTTGGGTTCTTCTTTAGACTCTTCAGGTTTTGGTTCTTGTGAAGGCGGTGTCTGATTTTTGTATAGTTCTCCGCCGATTCTTTGGGCTACTTTGGATAATTCTTCGATGGCTTTTTTGATTTCTTCAACGCTTTCCGATTTCAAACTGGTTTTTACCGTTTCAACTTTCTCGTTCAGTTCTTTCTTGTCTTCTTCTTTTATTTTAGCATCATTTTCCTTAACCATCTTCTCCGAGGTGTAGACAAGTGTCTCGCCGAGGTTCTTAGCCTCAACCAATTCTTTCTTTTTAGCGTCTTCGGCAGCATGCTTTTCGGCATCAGCCATCATTCTTTTCTTTTCATCTTCAGTCAAACCGGATGAACCCTCTATCTTAACTGACTGTTCTTTTCCTGTGGCTTTATCTTTTGCTTTTACATTAAGGATTCCATTGGCGTCTATATCAAAGCTAACCTCAACTTGAGGAATGCCTCTTGGAGCCGGCGGAATACCGTCTAAGATAAATCTTCCGAGAGTTTTATTATCATGGGCCATGGCTCTTTCTCCTTGCAAGACGTGAATTTCCACCGACGGCTGGTTGTCCGCCGCGGTTGAAAATATCTGGGATTTGGAAACCGGAACGGTAGTGTTTTTTTCTATCATTTTAGTGAACACCTGGCCGAGAGTTTCGATTCCAAGCGACAACGGCGTCACATCAAGTAACAGCACGTCTCGGATTTCGCCTTGCATAATTCCACCCTGAACGGCGGCGCCTAAAGCAACAACTTCATCAGGATTTATGTCTTTGTGAGGATCTTTTCCGAATAACTTTTTCACTTCTTCAACTATCAAAGGCATTCTCGTCTGTCCGCCGACCATAATGACCTCATTTATGTCGGAAATTTTAAATCCGCTTTCATCCAATGTCTTTTTCGTAAGCTGGATTGATCTGTCTACAAAACCCTTAACCAGTTCTTCGAGCTTGGCCCGAGTAAAAATAACGGAGAAATGCTTTGCGCCCGAGGCATCGGCAGAAATGAAAGGAATGCTTACTTCCGTCTGCAAGGTGCTGGAAAGCTCGTGCTTGGCCTTTTCGGCAGCATCTTTTAGCCTCTGGACGGCCAACTGGTCTTTTGAAATATCCACCCCGTGTTCTTTTTTATATTCTTCGATGAAATAACCGATAATTCTCTGGTCCAGATCATCTCCGCCCAAATGAGTATCCCCTCCGGTTCCTCTGACCTCAATAGTATCGTCCCCTATTTCCAGAACAGAGACATCAAATGTTCCTCCGCCAAAATCGTAAACCACGATTTTTTCATCCTTCTTTTTATTTAATCCGTAAGCAAGCGCGGCGGCAGTCGGTTCGTTAATAACTCTTTTTACATTCAACCCCGCAATCTCACCGGCATCTTTAGTTGCTTTTCTTTGAGAATCGTCAAAATATGCTGGAACAGTAATAATCGCGTCGGTTATTTTTTCTCCTAACCTATCTTCGGCATCCGCCTTTAATTTCTGCAAAACCATCGCCGATATTTCAGCTGGCTTATGCCAGCCATTTCCCATCTTAATTTCAACGTCATCATGTGCGCCGGTTTTTAATTCGTAGGGAAGTAATTTTTTATCTTTTTGAACTTCGGCATCAGAAAATCTGCGACCGATAAGCCGTTTTGTGGAAAAAATAGTGTTTTGAGGATTGGTGACGGCCTGTCTTTTGGCGGTGACGCCGACATATCTTTCTCCGTTCTTTCCGACCGCGACAACAGACGGGGTCGTCCGCATCCCTTCTTTGTTTTCCAATATTCTCGGCTGGCCTACTTCCACTATTGCCATTGCCGAATTAGTTGTTCCGAGGTCTATACCCAGTATCTTAGCCATTAGTTTTTAGCCATTAGTTTTTAGCCATTCTGACTTTTTCTAAGTCCTAATGGCTAAATCCTATTCGCTAGTTTATTATTTTTACTCTTGCTGGGCGGATAACTTTACCGTGCATTGTATATCCTCCCCTGACTTCAACCATCTTTGTCCCTTCTTTTTCTGTTTCCACTGCTTCGTGTAAAGCGGGGTCAAACTTACCCTCTACACTAACTCTTTCCACACCATACTTTTTAAATAATTCACTAAATCTTTTACTTACATGTTCCAGACCGACACCGGGAATTTCTTTAGCTACTACTTCCAAGTCGTCCACCAGTTCCATCATTTCCAGCACAAGGTCTTCGTTAGCATATCTTACAAATTCTTCCATTCGCCGCGATTCATCTTTTTTATAGTTTATAAAGTCCGCTCTTTCTCTCTTCCAATTGTTCAGATATTCTTCGGCTTTATCTTTGATTTCAACTGGTTTTTCTTCGGTCACTGTTTCTTGACCAGACAGGTCGTTTTTTATTTCGTCATCCATATTATGTGTTATTTAATTTTTGTAATTGACTAATTGTATAATTTATCAATGAAATATTTTTTTTATAATCCATTCTGGTCGGACCTACCAATGTTAGCGACCCGATTATATCTCCCGGCAATATATATTTGGTACACATTATTGTCTCGCCCCTGATCTGTTTGAATGGATTTTCGTGTCCAATAAGAATTTGTATCGGTAATCCTGATGGGCCGGCTAATGTATGAAAGAATTCCCTCTCGATTGCCTGAAACATTGCATCAAAACCCTCAAAGAAACTGGCTAATCGGAATAGATTACCGAATTCTCCTTTGAACTCCGGCATTCTTAGCATACTTACTAACCCTTGTTTGAAAAATTCCGCATCACTGGCTATACCGGCTATGACCAGATTTCCTGAACATTCTGATAATATGTTCGCAATCGCTTTATTGATAGCGCGGGAATCTTCATATGTCGCGGATAATGTACAGTTTATTCTTTTTTTATCTTTCTCGTCCGGTTTTATTTTTATTGGCTTATTCAGAAGCTGGTTCACATAATACCGGTACGCCTTATCTGTCGGCACCCGTCCGCCGGAAGTATGAAGCTGGGTTAGATAATTGTTCTTCTCTAGTTCGCCCATTTCATTCCTTAAGGTAGCCGGACTAAGCTTAAAACCGGCCTTTTTTGCTATCAAAGCAGAGCCAACTGGTTTTGCGGTCTTTACATGCTCTCTTATTATAAAATCTATCAATTTTACCTGCCTGTCACTTAACATGTTTACAGAGTATCAAAACTGGCACTCTAATGTCAAGAGTGATAACGATTCATAATTAGTAGTGGAAATTCGTTACCAGATTGTTTATTAATTATTTCGTGATAAAATGGGTATATTGTCCGACACTATGCCAAATAAACTCAAAAAATTCTGGAAATCCATCGGGCCGGGACTTGTTACCGGCGCCTCGGATGACGAACCCTCTGCAATTGCAACCTATACTATAGCCGGGTCTAAATTCGGCTACTCAATGCTCTGGGTAGCTTTGTTCTCTCTGCCTTTGATGGTTACTGTTCAGGAAATGAGCGCCCGCATCGGCAGAATCTCCAATAAAGGCCTCGCCGGAAATATGAAAAAGCATTATCCGCGCTGGATGATGATGTTAATAGCCATTCTGATAGTCGGCGCCAATACTATTAATATCGGTGCTGACATGTCCGGTATGGCTCAAGCCGTAGCCATGATAGCTCCTTTGCCGGAAAAACTGACCGCCATTGTTATCACTTTTTTGATATTGGGGGCAATTCTTATATTTCCCTATCAGAAAATTTTCACGGTTTTCAAATGGCTCGCCCTGACCTTATTTGCCTACATCTTTGCTTCGTTTACCATTCACCAAGACTGGCCGAAGGTTTTCTATCATCTTTTTGTTCCTACTATTATTTTTAGCAAGGAGTATCTGGTCATTTTAATAGCATTTATGGGAACGACTCTTTCGCCGTACTTATTTTTCTGGCAAGCCAATCAGGAAGTTGAAGAAAAGATTATCGAGCAATGTAAACCTGGGTACATTTGCCGTTTAAAACCTGCTACTCCTGAAGAAGTACGGGCCATGGACGCCGACACCAGAATAGGGATGACTTTTTCAAATCTGATAACTTTCTTTATCATTACTCTCACTGCCGCTACCCTTTTCCGGTCAGGAATCACTAACATAGAGACTCTCCGTGATGCCGCCGAAGCGCTAAAACCTCTTGCCGGTAATTATGCTTACGCCTTATTCTCTATCGGAATTTTGAGTTCAGGTTTTTTGGCCATTCCCGTTCTTGCTGGTTCGGCCGCTTATGTCATCGCCGAAGTTTTCGGATGGAACGAAGGATTTAATAAAAGCTTCATGAAAGCAAAAGAATTTTATATTATTATAATTGCATCCACGGTTATCGGCTTGGCTATTCCGCTTCTGGGATTTCATCCGATTAAAGCCCTTTTCTATACTTCGCTCCTTTATGCCGTGATATCCCCGATCTTGATAATAATGGTCATCCACATGGCCAATAACAGAAAAATTATGGGCGACTACGTAAACAGCAAGCGTCTGAACTGGTTTGGCTATATTACATTCTGGATAATGGCTGTCTTTTCGGTATTGATATTTTTCTTATTCTAACCCGTGGTGAGCCCTTCGGTCCTGAACTCAGGGTTGAAGGACAACGTCGAATCCATGAAAATTTATAACACGCTAACAAAACAACTTGAACCACTCCCGTCGCCTGACGAGCAAAAAAAGCTCAATATGTTTGTCTGTGGACCGACAGTTTACGACTACGTCCACATCGGCAATGCCAGGACTTTTGTTTTTTTTGATGTGGTTGCAAAATATCTGCGCTATCGCGGTTATGACGTAAATTATATTCAAAATATTACCGACATAGATAATAAAATAATCGAGCGGGCCCAGAAAGAGGGCGCTGACCCGCTGGAATATGCCAAAAAGTATACTGATATTTTCAAAGAAGATATGAAAATGCTTGGCGTCACGGCCCCTGAATATAAGAACGCCACCGACCATATTCCCGAAGTAATCAAGCAGATCCAAACTCTATTGGATAAAAGCAATGCTTACGTAATCGAGAATGATGGCATATATTTTGACCTGTCCACGTTCCCCGATTACGGCAAATTGTCAGGCAGGACTGCCGGCATGGCAGATGATGCTGTTTCCCGCATAGATGATAGCGACAAGAAACGCAATCGCGGAGATTTTGCTTTGTGGAAATTCGGTCAACCGGGCGACCCAAGCTGGCCGGCGCCATTCGGAAATGGCAGGCCGGGTTGGCATATTGAAGACACTGCCATCACCGAAAAATACTTCGGCCCGCAATACGATATCCACGGCGGAGGCGAAGACCTGAAATTCCCCCACCACGAAGCCGAAATTGCCCAGCAAGAGTCGGCCTCCGGATTAAAGCCGTTCGTTAAATACTGGATGCATGGAGGATTTTTAGTAAATAAAGAGCAGAAAATGTCCAAGTCATTGGGAAATTTCCAAACTGCCCACGAACTTCTGGAAAAATACCCGAAAGAAGTACTCCGGTTTTATCTCCTAAGCGGACATTACCGCTCACCGCTAAACTTTAGTGAAAAACTTCTTATTCGGTCTGCCGCTGCTGTGCAAAGAATTTCAGAATTCAAGAGGGCGACAGAAATGGCAAACCAAAAAGGAAAAGGCAATATAATAAAACACAATGATGTTATTGTTGATGTTGACTACATTAAAAAATTGGGAAAAATGTTTTTTGAATCTTTAGATAATGACTTTAATACACAAGAGGCACTCGGACACTTGTTTAGTTTAATAAGGGCGCTTAATTTGTCTCTTAGTATGGGTGCTATCAGCAAGGAATATGCGAAACCAGTTTTAGAATTTTTAAATAAAGTGGGTGGGATTTTTGGAATAGTTCCAACCAACCACGAAGAGGTTCCGAGAGATATTATAAAATTAGTCACAAAAAGAGCAAACCTACGTGCAGAAAATAATTATGACGAAGCAGACAAAATAAGAGCCCAGATCGAAGAAATGGGCTATCAAGTCGAAGATACTATCTATGGGCCGCTCATAACTAAAAAATGATTTAGGTATCGAAGTCTTTTTTTCTCTTAAGACGCTTTTTTTCTTTACTTAAAAAGTCTTTCAACATGGTCAAAGTTCTGTAGTGACCCCAGAACAGAAACAAAAAAAGAAAAGCACACATAAGCTCCGGCCAAACCTGATCTTGAAGACCAATAAGTTGAGAAAGTACAGATGATAACAATGACACAAGTGTCATGCAAAAAGTCCATTTGACGTCGTACATATTTTTTACATGAAACTCTCGCTTTTCATAATCGGACATATTCCGGCTTCCATAAAGCCGGAACCAGATACTCTGGAAGATATTTGCTGTGCCATATAAAGTCAGAATCAGAATAACTGCAGAGAGGCCCCTAACCAACCAAAGCAAATAAGAATTTTCCATAGACTATCCTTTAAAGGAGCATCGAGCTTCTACGTTTTACGACTATTTTGACTTTTTGTCAACCGTAAGTATGCTTCTGCACAGTTAATGAACTTTTAGAAACTTGATTATCTTTTTTCAATCTCCGATAATATATGGTGATGAACAAGGTTTCTCCCGACAAATCCTTCGGTATAACTCAGGACAGGTTACCGCCGCAAGCACTGGAAGTAGAGAAAACTCTGCTGGGTTCGCTTTTGATTGACAGGGAAGCGATAAACAAAGTCGCCGATTTGTTGCGGCCGGAAGATTTTTATCAAAAAAACCACCAGATTATTTATCAGGCGGTCTTGGCTCTTTTCGATAAGCGCGAGCCGATCGACCTTTTGAGTTTGGCCAACAAGTTGGAAGGAATGAGCCATCTTGATGACATCGGCGGAATGGCCTACCTGACCTCTTTGGCGGGTTCTGTCGGAACTTCGGCTCATATTCTTTCTTATGCCAAGATAGTCCAACGCAAGAAAATGCTGCGGGACTTAATGGATGCCGCCCACCACATCATGGGCATCAGTGCAAATGAGGATGCGGATGTCGAAGACCTTCTGGATGAAGCGGAAAAGAAACTTTTTTCCGTTTCCCAAAAATCCCTAACAAAAAACTTTCTGCATCTCGGCGGCACTCTGGACGATGCCATGACAAGGATACTAAATCAGGGCGATGGCAATATCAGGGGCCAGAAAACATATTTTGTCGGATTAGATGACAAGCTGGGCGGACTTCAGAAATCCGATTTGATAGTTGTTGCGGCGAGGCCATCAGTCGGTAAAACAGCTTTCGCGATAAATCTTGCCCTGAACGTAGCTAAGGACAATGTTCCAGTTGGAATATTCAGTATGGAAATGTCGCTTGACCAGATTGTTGACCGTCTTATTGCCGCCCAGTCGGGAGTAAGTTTATGGAAGATGAGAACGGGCAAACTTGGAGACGAGCTTCAGGAAACGACCCGGGCCTGTGAAGAGCTGAAAAACCTGCCTCTGTTCATAGATGATTCCCCTTCCCCGAATATCCTGCAAATGAGAGCAATGGCCCGAAGATTGCAGTCTGAACATGGTAAATTGGGCCTTTTGGTTGTTGATTATTTGCAGTTAATGTCCTCCCGCAGAAACTATGACAGCCCCGTCCAGCAAGTCACGGAAATATCCCGCGGACTTAAGGGTCTGGCCAAAGAATTAAATATTCCAATTATTGCCATCTCCCAGTTATCCCGCGCCGTGGAACAAAGAGACGGCCACAGGCCCAAACTGTCCGACTTGAGAGATTCCGGCTCAATTGAGCAGGACGCCGACTTGGTCATGTTCATTCATAGAGATGATAAAATTAAGGATCGTGACAAATTAAATCCCGACCAGATAAACACCGCCCAGCTAATCATCGCCAAACACAGAAACGGCCCCACTGGAGAAATTGACTTCAAGATCAACCCGGACAGCTTAAGGTTTTTTGAACTGGACAAGATTCATGGCGACTTGGGAGTGGTAAATGACATGAGCGAAGGAGAAAATTACCTTTGATAACAATGTGCGTCATTGTAACAATGACGCACATTGTTATCGTTTATACATATGAATTCAAGGTTTAAAGATATAGTAAAATTATTCCAAAAACTTCCCGGCGTAGGTCCAAGACAAGCGGCCAGATTTGTCATCGCCTTGATGGACAAACCCGAAGCCGAACTTCAGGAATTCGGCAAAGCTGTGGCAAATCTGCGCAAAGAGATATCTTTCTGTCCTGTTTGTTTTAACATAAGCGATAATGGCCTGTGTGCAGTATGTTTGGACAACAAAAGAGACCAGACAAAATTGCTTGTAGTTGAAAAGGTTACCGACCTGGATTCTATTGAACGGACAGGGCTCTATAAAGGCCTCTACCACGTCCTTGGCGGTGCTATAAATCCTTTAGACGGCCTTACCCCAGAAACGCTCCGTTTAAGAGAGTTGGAAGAGCGTATAAGCAAGCTCGGCGGCAAGAACATGGAGCTCATAATCGCCACTAATCCTAATACCGCCGGTGAGACCACTTCCCACTATATCAGAGAGATTTTTGGCTCCGCCAGCTGGCGGAAAAAAGGTGTCTATTTAACCCGCCTCGCCCGCGGCCTCTCCTCCGGCTCAAATCTAGAATACACCGACGAAATCACCCTCAAAAACGCGTTGGATTATAGAAAGTAAATCACCGCTCTTAGGCGGTGATTTTGGTGATTTGGATTTTGGTATATGGCTGGCGGTGGCCCTTTTTCTTGTGTTGGCGGGTTTTAGACCTGAATCGGAAAACCATCTTTTTGTCGCCTTTTCCCTCTTCCAAAATCTTAGCAGAAACTTTAGCTCCGGAAACAACCGGCTTACCAAGCTTAACCTCACCATTAACTACAAGTAATACATCCTCAAAAACTACTTCTCCGCCTTGTCCGCCAACTGGCGGATCAAGTTTTTCAATCCTTAAAACATCGCCTTCGGCGACTTTGTATTGTTTTCCCCCTGTTTTTATAACAGCAAACATTGTTGAGTAATGATAATCAATTTTATAATATTTGTCAAAGCTTTTTTGTTTACTTGACAATTTATTAAATTAGTAGTATTATTATGTCATAGGAGGCAGTTATGGCCAATGAGTTCCAAGTCCGAGCACGTAGTCTCCGCGATTATGTCGAAACTGTCCCATTCGGACAGATAGGCGAAGAAGTTCCGCCGCAGGGGGTGTCCGCCAAAGATTACCCCCTGACAGCCGAGTTCCGGGAGGGCAACAGGTACCTCCGGTTCGGACGCCCCTTCCGCGTCTACGGCGGCGAGGTGTCGCCGAGAATCCTGACCGACGCCGAAAATGGAATGTGGGTGCCCGACCGGCTTCTCGTCACGACCGAAATCGCCGCCGCCTAGATCCCCGCCAAGGACGGTGCCATCAGTGTTCCGTCCGCCCCGCGCATCGCGCGGGGTTTTAAATTATCCCCGCTCCTTTCTCATAATAAGATAACGGCGAAAGATACCGAATCCGGTAATAAAGAAGAAAAATGTCGCTACGGTAAAACTGGCGAATGCTCCTTTTGTGATACTATCTAATGCTTGGGCTGTCTGGCCGACCATAAGTCCCGCATTGGCAATCATATAATTTCTATGAGAAACTATGCCTCCTTTTCCCTGAAACCAAACATAGGCTACGCATTGCACTCCTATCATTATAAAAAATATGGTTGTCATAATTGGAATTTAACATGATTTTAAGTAATTAAACAGCCGGTGGTTAGCCGGCGACGGTTACTTTAGAAATTGGCAGTTCTCTCTGTTCTGATTGAACCAGGTGCAACGATGTCACTAATTCAAACCATTCATTTAGCTCGTACCGAGCCCCCTTATAGTCAAAACTTCCTCCTGAACTTCCTGCGAATACAGAGGAAGATCCAGGAACCCAATTAACCCTTTCTTCTTCGACCGCTTTTACGACATCGGCAAGTTCAGCAGATGAAAGATTCGTTGAAATTTCGGAAAGGCTTTCGGGAAATGCCACAAGACCCTCCTTAAAGAACAAGTGCAATGATATTAAACAATAATTGATATCTTGTCAAGTTAAAGTTTTCCATCCTACGCTTGTATTGAACAATAGCAGCGCCACGGACTCTCAAAGTAAACTGCTTTACTTTGAGAACGAATTTTAGGCCGAGCTCCGTCGAGGCCGTTAAAAAATTCGGGAGAACTTTAGTTCGACTTCGTTGTGTAGCAGTAACTAAAACAAACCATCATTAATGATGGTTTGTTTTAGTTACTGTGCAGCGCCACGGAGAGTCGAACTCCGCTTCTATGCTTGAGAAGCATATGTCCTAACCGATAGACGATGGCGCCATAATTTAAAACGATAAATTATTTTAACACAATTTCAATTACTTGGCCAGCCACTTTTTGGACTGCCTGACGAGTAGTTCTTTTGCGTTTTCAGGCTCCACCATGATTTCTTCCACTATTTTCTCCATCCTCATTCCCTGCGAACCCTTAACTAAAACTAAATCCCCCTCTTTAACCAATTCCGCGATTTTTAACTTCGCTTCGTCCGATGTTTCAAACTTATAAATACTCTCTGCCGGCATTTGATTAAAAGCCGCTTCGGTTATGAATTTTGCCCTTGAACCCACGCAAACCAGCAAGTCAACAAAACTTCCGGCCATATTGCCCGCTTCTTTGTGGGCATCAATCGTATATTTTCCCAATTCAAGCATATCTCCTAAAACGGCAACCTTACGCGTGCCGGGCAAGTCCCGGAGCGTTTCCAGTGCTAAATGGGTAGACAAAGGAGAGGCATTGTATGTGTCGTCTATAATTGTGGAATTTTTAATTCCTCGTAGTATCTTTAATCGTCCTTTCGGTCCGTGATATTCGGAAAGCGCTTCGCTTATATCCACCATGTTCATTCCGAAAACAGTTCCGACGGCCGCCGCGGCGGCGGCAGCATAGCCTTGTGACTTGCCCAAAGAACTGCTTAGTTTAAACGGTACAAAACTGTCGTTGTAATTTACCTTAAAACTCACTCCTTCTGGTCTCTCATTAAAAATTAGGAATTCGAAATTAGAAATTTTAATATTTGCCCCTTCGCCAAATCCGTATGTAAATACTTTGGCCTTAGTTCTCTCCTTCATTTCCAAAACTGCCAAATCGTCAAAATTTAAAACTGCGAAATCTGAAGCTGAAAGCGCCTCAACAAGCCGGCTTTTTTCTTTGGCCACGCCTTCCGGTCCGGAAAAATATTCCACATGAACCGGCACCTGTCCGACAGCAGTTACTATTCCGATGTGCGGTTTATATTTTTGGGATAACTTTTTTATATCGCCCGGCCTGTCGGCGCCGTACTCCAACACCAGCACTTCAGGATAACCGGAACTGAAAAGCCCAAAAACCGCTTTAAAGAAAGACTTAATACCGAAAATTAAACTCCCGCCCTTTTCATAATATTCGTCAGCCGAATCGCTGATAATATTAAATGGCAGACCCACTTCATTGTTTAAATTTCCTCCGCCAATCCGAACTTTTTTAACCCTGCCCACAACCAAACCAACCGCCTCTTTTGTGGATGTTTTCCCGACATTGCCGGTAATTCCGATTATTTGCGGACTAAACCGCCACAAATACATTTTGGCCAATATTTCTACAATGATTTGGGCTAATCTATACATAAGTTATTTCCTTGTTGGCGGAATCTTATAATAATTGATTAAAAACTGCGTCGTCTCTCTGAATGTCGGAGACAAGCTGTCGGCGGCAAACGTTATGCCGTGAGGCCGGTCCATTTTTATCAGGATGACAAACTTTGGGTCATAAGCCGGCGCAAATCCGAGAAAGTTATGAATAAACTCTTTTTCATCATAACCGCCTTTTCCGTCAGGTATCTGAGCAGTTCCTGTTTTACCGGCTATATCATATCCCTTAATTCTGGCTTTATCAAAACCGTTATCTACCACTCCGAC
The DNA here is from genome assembly GCA_964587505.1 of uncultured Candidatus Saccharibacteria bacterium. Taxonomy (GTDB): domain Bacteria; phylum Patescibacteriota; class Minisyncoccia; order 2-02-FULL-40-12; family GWA2-44-9; genus 2-01-FULL-41-26. The sequence goes on from CAZPLD010000003.1 coordinate 28,572, forward strand.
CAGCATTGTTTTTAACTTGTTTGATGTTTTTTCCGAAAAGGGAATACCTACAATCTCCGGCTTAGTAACAATTTCCTCTCCTCCCTCTTTGATTATTTTTTCAACAACATAGGGCCTCATCAGTTTGCCGCCGTTTGCGATCGCTGAATATGCATTTATAAGCTGGAGCGGCGTAACCGCGATTCCCTGCCCGAAAGACGCCGTCAGGTAATTAATTTTTCTTCCGCTATAAAGATTGGTAATGTCGCCATTAACTTCTCCCGGAAGATCTATACCCGTTCTTTGCCCGAATCCTGTGTTTATCGAATAATTGAGAAAATCCTCGTCGCCCACAAGATTTTCAACAAACATAGCTCCTGTATTTATTGATTGTTCCAAAACTTGGGACATCGTTTGGAGACCGAAAACCCTGTTGCTGAAATTATGTATCGTATATTCTGCGGCTTTAACAAATCCGGTATCGGTAAATGTCGTCTGGGGAGTAACCTTGCCCAAATCCAATCCCGCGGACATGGTTATCGGTTTATACGAAGAGCCGGGTTCAAAAACCTCCTGTACGCTTTTGTTCAAAAATAATCCTGGCTGGTAATCGCTGTAGTTGTTCGGGTCAAAGGTCGGCTTATCGGCCATGGCCAATATTTTGCCGGTGCCAGGATCCTGGATAATAATTGTCCCGCCTTGGGCATTCCATTTCTTCAATATGCTTTCGAGTTTGTCTTCCGCGTAGGCCTGAATATTCTTGTCTATGGTCAAAACAACATCCGAAGGCCGGTTGAAAGCGTTGTTCCCGCCGGCCGGCGGATTATCTTTGCCGCCGTTAATAAAGTTTTTAATAAAACCGGTCAGTCCGGCCGTATTTGTTTTTTTTGCGGCCGTCTTGCCGAATAGTTCGTTGTCGTAATATGACTCAATACCATATTGTCCCGAGCGTCCGTTCAAATCATATCCCAAAAACCCCACAACATTTGATGCCAATTTCTGTCCGGGATAAAACCTGTCAGTTTCATATGAAATACCCAATCCTTTAAAATTTAGTTTCTTGACCCCCTCAACTTGGCTAACATCCAGCCGCCTGGCCAGAACTTTATAAGAATTCTGCCCCGACCGGATTGTGTTCGAGATAAGTTCCTTGTCTGTTTTTAAAATACCGGCTACTTGGGAAATTTTTTCTCCGTCGGTACTCCAGTCAACTTTGGAGGGAACAATGTAAGCCAGCGGGAACTTCTTGTTAGTAGCAGCAAGAAATAGATTGTTTGACGTCTGGTCTTTCAAATATATATTTCCCCTGGCCAGGATGTTGGTAATATTCTCTTTTTGAGCCGTCGCGGTCCGGGAATAAATCGAATGCCGGATATAAGACAAAATAAAAAGCCTGTAGAAAATCAAGCTTGAGACGATCAAGACAAGAATAAAAAATAAGTTTATGCGAAAATTATCATGTTTACCCATGGCAACAAATTATAATTATGAGTGAGGAGTGAAATGACTAAAAGTCATTTCATCCGAGCGAGTTAAATATACAAAGTATAATGAGAAATAGCAAAACTTGGAAGAGTTCACGGCCTCAAAGCCACGTTGCCGTTTTCAAAAAGATAGACCGCGTTTTTCGCTTCCACCATATTATGGCTTAGGGCAAACTCAAGAACCTTGGCCGGATCCTCCATTGCTGACTTTTGAGCAGCAAGCGAACTGCGGACCTCGTTTAAAGATTCCAGTTTTTGGTTCAACAGGCTTACTTTATAACTGCTGGCCGCAATTATGTTGGCCTGAACCACGTAATAAACCACCAAAAGCCCGGCAATCAATAATATTATCATATTGATCACAAAAACCGTGCTTATAGGGTTATGTCTCAGTTCTTTGACTGCTGCATGGTTGGTTACTGTCACTATTTTTGGGCTAGGGCATTCCTACCCATCCCGATTAAAGCTAAATTTTTTGGGCTATTTTCATTTTGGCACTTCTCGCTCTCGGATTGGATCTTTGTTCTTCCCAAGACGGCTTAATGGTCCCCTTCACTACGAATTCAATAATTCCTTCTTTAGCCTTTTCTTTGAAAACTTCCTTGGCCACCTTATCTTCCAGTCCCTGAAACGCTATCACTACCAATCTTCCGCCGGGTTTCAGAATTTCTATGGCTGCCGTTAATCCTTCCCTGACGCTTCCCAGTTCATCGTTCACCGCAACTCTTAATGCCTGGAATGTCTTGGTTGCAAAGTTTATCTTCTGATGCTTATACCATTCGGGAACTGACCGGCTTATCACATTGACCAAGTCTTCGGTCATGACAATCGGCTTTTCGCGCCTTGTCCGGACAATATTCTTTGCAATATTTCCGGCAAACTGTTCTTCCCCCAAGGAACTTATTAATTCCCTCAATTCGTCCTCGCTGTATTTATTCACGATGTCAACGGCGCTTTCTGGCTGGACTTCGGGATTAAACCTCATATCCAGAATCTCGTTTTTCTTGAAAGAAAATCCCCTGCCGCTTTCTTCGTAATGCCACGACGACAATCCGAGGTCAAACAATATTCCGTCGGGTTCGAACCCATGCTTCTCGGCTATATTTTTTAAATTTACATAACTGTCGTTGATCTTTGTTAATCTGTCGTCGTTCAGTTTCAGGCTTTTAAACAATATCGGGTCGAATTCTATACCCAAAACTTTCACGTCAGGATATTTTTCAAGAATTGCCCGTGTGTGTCCCCCTCCATCAAGAGTGGCGTCTATTATCTTGCTGTCTTCCTTTATATTTAAATATTCAATGACTTCTTTTACTAAAACAGGGGTATGTCCCGATGGCTTTGCCATCGAGGATCCTCGATTTTCATCAAAATTATTACTTTGTGAAAATCGGGACGTCATTTTTATATCAATCCGAGTTCCCCCAATTTCTCGGCTATTTTATCTGAATTTTTTTCTAAAGTATCTTTATATTTATTCCACTTCTCCTCGTCCCATATTTCTAATCTGTTAAATAATCCCGCAATTACAATTTCTTTATTAAAATTTGCGTATTTTTTTAAGTTATCCGGTATCAATATTCTTCCCAATGAGTCGAATTCCACTTCTACGGCTCCCGAAAGAAATAAGCGGGCAAATGACCTCGTATCCTGTTTGCCTATGGATAGTCCTCCCAGCATCTCCGCAAACGGCGCCCAGTTCTTTGAAGGAAAGATAAACAAACAGCCGTCAAGACCCTTGGTTAAAACCGCTCCATCCCCAAGCTCTTTCCTGAATTTTGACGGGATAGCAAGCCGTTTTTTGGTGTCCAAGTTGTGTTTATATTCTCCTATCAGCAAGGAATTATTGAACTCCCGTGTTAATAGTTATCCACAGGAATCGTTAGTTATTAACACTTCTATCCACTTTTCTCCACTTATAAGTTAAGTATAGCACCGCTTTCGTCCTAAGCAAGTGTGCATAACTTTCGCGAAGCGGATCTCCTCGCCCAAACAAAAAATCGGCTGATTAAGCCGATCGTCAGAACAGGCAGTCGGAAGCGCTAATCTTCTCAAGAAAACGTTTTTTTATTTCGGTTACGGCTTTTTGAACCTCTACGTCATTTCTGATAAATTCATATGAAATACCAGAATTTAAAGCATCCCAATCCCATTTGAGACAATCTGTCAGACGTTTTTCGATCTCATCTTCTTTGTCGCCCCGTGACTTTAATCTTTCTCTTAAAATTTCCTGGGGCGGAGAAAAAATATAAAAAGAATGAACCTGACTCAAAAAGCCTTTTTCCTGTGCAAAATTTCTCAATATTACCACAGTGTCGGGAGTTATGTTCATGATATAAACCGTACTGTCATCTCGTAACGCTTTTCTTACCCAGAGTTTCGTAGTGCCATAATAACCACCGCCATGAGGATAAGCAGTCCAACGAAAGAACCCGATTGTTTTTAAAAACCAGAACCTGAACTTGCTGACATATTTATATTCCCCGGATATGTCGTTATCCCTAGGTTCGCGAGTAGTATAGCTGGGAATCATCCGAGAATAAAAAGGGAGTTCCGTCAAAAGTCCTCTGTCAATGGTTGTCTTGCCGGCGCCGGAGGCGCCGGTCAGTGTTAGGATCATATAATCCGCCTTTTCAACGAACAACTGGTCTTTATATAGCACATCTGATATCCTTGGAGCAAGTTTTTTGAAAAAGGATAAGTAATGCTCAAACGAGGCCTGTGTTTTGACCTTGATGGAACGCTAATAGATTCTGGTCTAGGAGGTTTAGAACAGTTACAAAAAGTGGCAAAAAGTTTAAACCTTCCAATGGATGAAAAAACTGAAGCAAAACTTAAGGCAATGTGGGGACAACCCACATCTAATTTAATTAAGGCGGTTTGGCCTCAAACCGATATCGACCAATTTTACAGACAATGGAATCTTGATTTTGCCGAACTCTGGCCGGTTTTCCCCGGAACTAAAGAAACTATCAAAAAATTATTTGAGTATTTCCACTTAAGTATTTTAACAAACCGGGATACAGGAACTACAATTATTCACCTTAAACACAACGGCATCTTGCATTATTTCGGTCTAGTTGTTGCAGCAGATACGAGTCCTTATAAAAAACCGCATCTGAAAAGCATCGACCCTATTTTAAACCTATATGGCAAGGTTGGTATTGGACCAGGACAGATGATATTTGTTGGCGATACGGTTGAATACGACTGGAAACTTGCCGAAGCTGTCGGTATAGAATTTTTCGCCGTTCTTTCCGGAGGAATGGATAATCGCGAAAAATTCCTCGCTGCCGGAGTTCCAGAAGACCACATAATCAATTCTGTAGCCGACCTGCCCCGAATTTTGTTAAAATAAA
>CAZPLD010000004.1:0-31586 GCA_964587505.1 uncultured Candidatus Saccharibacteria bacterium
TTCTGAAACTGCTTATAAGAGCGGGGCTTCACTCTATTACCATGTCTATAGAAGCCGGCAACGACTATATTCGCAACGACGTCATTAAGAGACACATGACGAAAGAACAGATTCTGGATGCTTTTGGGCTTTGCAAGAAATACGGAGTGGTAACGTTTGCCAACTCGATATTTGGCATACCGGTCAAAAAAGAGATCATGAAAAAACATGGCAAGACCGCTATTGACTACGACACTGAGTCCCTTGATATCAATATTGCTGCAGGCGTTCACTTTGCCGAATTCGGAACGGTTTATCCTTACCCTGGATGCGAACTGACGGAATATGTAACAGAAAACGGCTGGTTCAACCCTGTTGACTTCGATAAGCTCCACATAAGCTATGCGGCCGAAAGTCCGTTCAATTGCTTCACGCCCCAAGAAAAACTGATGCAAAACAATCTTGCAATGCTGGGAACTGTTTGCGTGGCTTTCCCGTGGATGAGAAATATTACCGTTAATTATCTGATAAAATGGCGGCTGTCCAAGTTGTATTTCTTAATGTATTTCTTAACAAAGGGCTATCTTAACATCTTCAAGGTGTACCCGATGAAATTCACAGTGGCAGGCCTTTTAAAAAACCTGCTTCGGAGTTTACGGTTTGAGTGGAAAAAACGCGCTCCCGGCAAGAAACTCTATAAAAAACCCAAAATAAATAATACTACAACCAACCAGATGCTTGGTGGCTCTTCAAAAATTTAATAAAACAAAAACCCGCCTAATCAGCGGGGGTTTTTTTGCAAGACAATCAAGCAAGAAATGTAAAATAAAGTAATGTGCCACCTCAACCTCTCCGTATTTTGTCGTTGGAACATAGACATTGATATCGCCCATCAACGACAAGGGGTTATTCTCGTTGAATCCTGATAAGGTAATCGCTTGGCAGCCTAGATTCTTAGCCGCCGCAACTCCGCGAAGGATATCATCAGATCTGCCGGAACTGGAAATGGCAACAACAATGTCATTCTTGCGGCCATGCACTTCAATGGCTTTGGCGAAAAAGTTCTCAAAACCATAATCATTGGCAAGGCATGTGATCAAGGGGCCGCTGTTGAAATCCATGGCCCGCATTTTACCGGCATTCATAAAATCTATAGCCATGTGACTGCAAATTGCTGCGCTGCCGCCGTTGCCGATAAAGATCACCTGGTTACCTTCTGATCGGCATCCAACCAACAAATCCAAGAGGGTGGTTAAACCATCTCGGTGCGACAAGGGCTTTGCCGTATCAGTTCCGAGTGTAAACCGCGCGCTATCCATTCCTATCCCAACCTCACGAAAATAATTTTTTAGAGCTTTGTCTAGGTTTTTTGGTCTTTTTGTCATTTGTCTTCCTCTCCTTAGCTCAAAAGGGTCTGGGCAAAATTTAACAACATGTTTTTTGTAACGGATGATTTGTTACCGATATAAGTAGTGGACAAGGCACCGGCAAGATTTCCGACAAAACCGGTAAGCTTAGTGTCAAAACCGGAAACATAAGACAGGGCGGCTAGAGAAAAAAATGCGTCCCCGGCGCCTACCGTATCAACAACTCGTTTCGAAAAACCAGGCGTGGAATAACAATCGGCGCTATCGGAAACTACCGACCCCTTGCGTCCGAGAGTTATGGCCACAGTTGATGCGCCAATTTTTTCCAGCAACTTTTTAGCCAAATCCTGGGGACTGGATTCCTTATCAGAAAAAGCAATTCTTGCTTCAAATTGAGTCAACGACACAAAGTCAGCAAAAGGATATCTTGTTATGAGATGAAAACCTCTGTTGGCGCTATTAACCTGAACGTTAACAGCAAGCTTAAAATCGTTAGGTTTATTAGCGATAAAATCAATAACCCTCCGCGTTATAAGCCCATGCCCATAATCCACTATAAACACCAGATCATAATTACCGATAACCGAGATCAGGTGTGCAAGCATTTTTTTTTCTTCTTCTTCCCGAATACAACTCTCGCCGCCATAATATGTTTCGCTCTGTTTACTGAAATAGTTGGTCTCTACTTGCCTTCGCTTTACAAGAGTATCCAGTCCTTCCCGAGCCAAAAACCATGGCTTTATATTTTCTGTCAATGATCGTCGTATAAAGTCCTCGTGGCTATTGCGAGTTCCAAGAGCAGAGACCACGTCAACAGTTTGGCAAAAAGTGGCCATGTGATTGGCACAGGCCAAAATGCCGCCAACAAAAGATTCGGAACTTAAATGTCTTGTCGCCATTACTCCGCCCTTAGATGAAATGTCCATTGCTTCGACATAATCATACTGGTCAATAATAGTTTCACCAACAAGAAGAACTCTTAAGTTTTGAAACCTGTCAATCATATTAACAAAAGAAGTAAAAGGATATTCCTTCTTAAGTGAGTCGAGATAAAACAAAACATCCTCGGGATATGGGTCAATATAGCTATTCAGTAATGGCGTTGACCTTATCGGCATTTCGTTAGTAAACATTATTTCTCCGCCTACAGCTTTAATCGCCTCAACTTCCGGACCTATCTTTCCGGTAATATCTTCCGACATGTCTTGATATGCCTGCCCCTTCACGTAAAAATTTGGCTTAAGAAGCTTGATAATTTCAACAGCGCTAAAAGATTCATCAATGGTTACAAAATCAACCAGTTCAAGTGCTGCCAACATTTCAGACCTGATGTTTTGATTAAAAACCGGCCTGCCCGGACCTTTTAAAATATACCGGTCAGCCGTAATGCTCACAATCAAAATGTCAGCTTTTGTCCTCGCTTGTTCAAACTGATGAAGGTGGCCACGATGCAATAGATCAAAAGCACCATGACAATGCGCTATTTTTCCCCCTTGAGCTTTTTTATCTTCGACAATAGCTGCTAACTCGGATGGGGATTTAATCTTTTCTTTCCAATTTAAACTCATATCGTTTCTTCCTCTTTTATTCAGTTATTAAAAAACTTGCCATAATATTGCGGCAAGTTTTTGTAAAAGTCAATCTTGATATTATTTAATTTTGTGGCTTAAATTTTCATACCAATCTTTTTGGGACTCAACACTTTCTTCCAATGTCCAGACTCTGCCGGCTTTCCAGTAATTAACATCGGCTGTCATAAGAGCAAGTCCGTTGTCAAAAGAAACTGCCGGCTTCCATCCAAGCATTTTATTTGCTTTTTGAACTAGAGCTACGGTTTCTTTGGGTTCGCCGGGCCTATCGGGCAGTCGTCTAACATCATTTTCTTTTATGCCCAAAAGTTTTAGTATGTGGTTTACAGAAACTGAGTCTCCTCGGCCTATGTTAAAAACTTCATTAACGACATTTGACTCCGCGGCCGCCAGAAAAGCCCTTGCCACATCCGTGACATAAACAAAGTCCCGGCGCTGTTCTCCGTTGCCAATCGTAATTACCGGCTGATTATTAAACTTCTGCGCCAAGATCGTACTGAACAGTCCTCCATATCCGCCGGACAAACACATCCGAAGGCCAAAAACGTTGAAGAGTCGAAGAGACACATACGGTAAACCGTAAACCCTGCTCCAATGAATAACATACTGCTCCGCTATGTATTTGGTCAGAGCGTAAGGATACATAGGGTTGATATTGCAATTCTCGGAAGTGGGTATTTCGTCTGGAATGCCGTAGCAGGAACCAGAAGCGGCATAAATAAACTTTTTGGCATTGAGTGTTCGTGCCAACTGCAAAACATTGAGAGTACCTGTCACGTTAGTATCGTGATAGGTTTTGGGGTCTTTAACAGAAGATACGATACTTGCCTTACCAGCTAAGTGGAAAATCCAGTCCGCTGTTTCTTTCACGAATATATCTTTTAAACTACCCCTACTTATGTCGGACTCTCGGAAATCCGCTCCAAGGGGAATGTTTTCCCGATTACCAGAAGAAAGGTCGTCCAAAACAATAACCTCATGGTCTTTTTCTAAAAGCAGTTTAACTAAATGGCTACCGATAAATCCCGCTCCACCGGTAACAATCACTCTCATTTTTAAAAAACCCTTTAAATTTCAATTTAAGTCGTTGGTACTGTACTTGTTTTTTATATTGTGGTCAAGTTGTTCAACCTTTTAATGTCGGCGTCAAGCATTATTTTAATAAGTTGTTTAAGGTTAGTTTTTGGTTTCCATCCCAGTATTTTTCTTGCCTTTGAAGGGTCTCCGAGGAGATAGTCGACCTCGTTGGGCCGAAAATATTTAGGATCTATTGTTATCAGTACTTTTTTCGTTTTTTTATCAATCCCCTTCTCTTTAAGTCCTTTGCCTTTCCAAATTATGTCAATTCCAACTTGCCTAAAAGCTTCTTGGACAAATTCTCTTACCGAATGGGTTTTACCAACAGCTATTACGAAGTCGGTTGGTTTTCTTTGTTGAAGCATCAGCCACATTGCCTCGCAATATTCCGGCGCATAGCCCCAATCGCGTTTTGCGTCTAGGTTGCCAAGAGACAATTCTTTCTGTTTGTCGTTAACGATATTGGCTATGCCCATTGTTATTTTACGGGTAACAAAATTCTCCCCTCTTCTGGGGCTCTCGTGATTAAATAAGATCCCACAGCATATGAATAGCCCATACGCATCTCTATAGCGGCACGCCGTTTCGTGAGCAAATATCTTGGCTATTCCATAGGGACTCTGGGCATTGAAGCGTGTTTTTTCTGTCTGCGGACTTTCAAACACTTTGCCGAACATTTCAGAAGATGACGCCTGATAGAACCTTGATTTCGGACAATATTTTTTCATAGCTTCAAGCATCCGCAAGGTTCCCAAACCAGTTACATCGGAAGTATATTCCGGAATATCAAAACTTATTCTTACATGGGACTGGGCCCCAAGATTATAGATCTCATCCGGTTTTATTTTTGCCATAAGTCCGTCTATAGAACCCGAGTCGGCCAAATCGCCGTAATGCAAGTAAAATAAACCCTTGTCTTTGAATTTTTTTAAAGAATCAATTCTTCCGGTATTAAAAGTGCTTACCCGGCGAACCATACCGTGGACCCGATAACCTTTTGCAAGCAATAATTCGGCTAAATAAGAGCCGTCTTGTCCGGTGCAGCCAGAAATAAGAGCTTTTTTTAACTTTTTCATGATATATGACCTAATTATTTTTTAAAATTTCCAGTTCTTTCTCCCAATTATAATTTCCCCAACGACGATATTTGTTACGAAGATTTTCATTCTCAAATCCTGGATGACAGCCAAGTTCAATAACTTTATCCGGATATTTTTTAGAGAGGTTTCTGGCATACTCTACGTCGTCCATACTTATATTTCCGGCGTTTATAAAACCAACAAAAAAATTGTTGTGCTCAAGACCCGCTTTTTGAATTTTATTTTTAGCAGTGACGGATAAGAGCCACAGAAAAGCGGATTGGATTTTTCTAAAACTTCTTCCTTGATCATGAAACGGCTCGTTTACAACTCGAATATACGGAATTCCGTACTTTTTTGCCAAAGAAATTACAATATCCGTAATGCTGGGAAGCAGGTGTAAATGCTGATGGCTGTTAATGAAAGCCGGTCTCACACCTGATGCCAAACATTTATCTATTTGGGTTTTCATTTCAATTTCTATTGCTTTAGGGTCAATCAGTCCCAAAAGATATTTGATAAAAAATGTTTTGTGATTTTTGGGTAACTTAATCCGAGTAAGCGATCTTTCTTCAACTAAAACCAAATGAATGCCGATATTGGCGCCCGGAAGATCTTTCAACTTCTGGACTGCGTCGTCAAACGCCTCTCCGTTAGCCATCAGAGATGCTCCATTAATTTTGACTTCTTTTAATAAAAAAATAATTCCGTCGTTTACGGACTCGGCAAGACCAAGGTCATCGGCAATAATTCTCAACATTAGAAATTAAAAATTATAAGTTGTGGACTCCATACGGTGTTTCTTGGATACTGCCACTTTCAATGTTGCATGTTTCCGAAACAATATACAGAGGGCGACCCTTGACTTCATTGAACATTTTATACATATACTCACCCACTATGCCCAGAACCATCAGTTGAATACTTCCTAAAAACAAAACCAACACGACCAAAGTCGCCCAGCCGGCAATTAAAGGGTTGGGGTTGATATAGTGGTCGACAACGACATAACCGGAAAAAATAATACTTACAGACAAGACAAATAGTCCGGCCCAGAAAGCCAAACGCAAAGGAAAAGCGGAAAAAGAAGTAATCCCACTTAAGACCAGTTTGGTCAGTTTTTTAATATTATATTTCGGCTTACCGGCTTTTCTTGATTCAACAACATAAGGCACATATTTTTTCTTAAATCCTATCCACTGGATCATGCCCCTTAAATATCTTTCTCGTTCAGGTAATTTTTTGAGAGCATTAACAACGTTTCTTTTATAAAGAGCAAAGTCGGAAACATTCCTAAACTCAAGGTTCGTAATAGCACTCATTGACTTATAAAAAGTTTTTCCCAGAACTTCCCTGAATTTAGAATTTTGCTTATTGTCCAATCTTTCGCCTATAACTATATCGTAGTCCTCTTCTGCGTGTTTGATAAATATAGGTATTAAAGACGGCGGATGCTGGAGGTCGCCGTCCATGGTCAAAACCATAGCACCTTGAGCAAAATCAATTCCGACGTTAAAAGCGGCTTGGTGGCCGAAGTTTCTTGAGAGTTTAATAACTTTGATCCCGGGATTCTTAACTGAAGCATCTTTAATCAGGCGAAAAGTATTATCCGTTGAACCGTCGTCTACCAAAATCACCTCGTAACTTTTAGAGATAATGGCGCCCACTTTGTTGATCTCCTGAAGCAGAAAAGGAACAACCTCTTCCTCGTTAAAAAGCGGGATAACTATAGATAAATCTATGCTTTTTGACATTGAAGTATGTTACCATAAAAATGTAGTTTTGTCTATATTTTAGAGCAGTCAAAAACATATGATTCAACTTTTTTGTCCTGAAACTTTTTCAACAAAGGGCACTGGGCTATCAATGGCCAGTATCGCCCGTTTTTATCAATGGCAGGAAAGTCCACTATCATATAGTGTCCCCTATAATTTTCTATCTTGGGCGTATAATCGCGTTTTGGCGCGGTATAAAATCTTGAGTAATACTTCCCGTTCAAACGCAAATAATATGCCCCGATGTCATAATATGTAATGACCCTCTTAATAGTGTCCCGAGAATTAACATACTCGATTGTTTCCTTGGCCACCCTATCCACGCTTCCATAGATAGTTCCAAATAAATACTCGGAAGAAAAAATTATGTTATATCCGACTCCCAGAACAACAAACGTTGCTAAAAATAAATTACTTTTATTTTTAGCAAGCACCGCCCCCCAAAAAGAAACACCGGCAGTTATCCATGCCAGTAATATAAACAAGGCTGAAAAATAAAATCCAGAAGGCCCGGAACCACCGGTAAAAGGAATCAGGAAATTAAAATCTAAGGCCTTAATTCTGTCCACATAGGCCTCTTTGGGATTCAAGGGCAAAACATCGTGAGGCAAAGACAGAACGACATAAGACAACAAAATAAAGATGGCCCCGGTTATAATATAAACTTTTTTCGCGGCTGGCCTTCTTTCCCAGAGATCATAAATCGCTTGGGCGCAGATAAAAACCGATGGAATTATCAAAAACATAAAATATCTTTCGATAGTAAGAGTTGAAAAGTCAAACAAAATCAAATAAAAGATCAGGTTAACAAATAAATATAAGAACCAGATTTTATATTTCTTCCACATGTCTTTATTGAAAAGTCCGTATAAAACGGGCAGGAGCAGAAGAGGAGAAAGCCAGACGAAAGACTTAAATATTTTAAAGACCATGTCAAAATAAGCCCTTGAAGCAAAGTCCAAACTTTTAAAATTCTTGGCATAATCAATAACAACACTGGACCGAGTGTTATAAAAATAATAGAGAACGGTCACAAGAGATAAAAATCCCACTACCCACGGCAACACCTTCTTTTTCTTTAGAATATTTTTTAAATAATTTTTTTCTTTGGAGCAATAAGCACGAACCAGCCAGTCAGCAACAAGTGCTCCAATAAATAGCATAAAACTTAGTTTAGTAAAAAATCCTCCGATAATAGCGAGACTGGACAGGACAAACCATTTTTTTTCTATTCTGTCTTTTTCCAAAATATTCAAATAGAAATAGTACGTAAGAAGAATAAAAAATGGCAAAATGGCACCATCAATGTCTATCTGCAAATTCGCTATCAGACTATAGATATTAACCGTGAAAAGACCGACCGCTATAAGAGCAACTTTCTTATTTTTAGAAATTTTTAACGAAATAAGATAAATCAAGAGCAGATTAAAAATACTGAACACAAGAGACGCCACTCTTAAGTTATCGTAGCCGAAGACACGCCCGGTCAAACTAAGAGCTACCCTGGTAATTGGCGGATGAACACCGGAACCCTCATCAAATACCGGATTTACTATAGTCGCCCATCTATATTCATCCTGGTGATATATCTGTCCCAATCCCAAAAACCTGGTAAAAATAAATACGGCAAAAATAACTAAGAGCCACTTATTATTTTTGAGAAGATTGACCATTCTTTTTTAAAACAAGAAGTATCGAAACACCAAAGGGGAAACTAAAAAACTTCAAAAAAAAGGTTTCGAGATTAAAAATAAAATAAAGTAAACCGTTCAGAAATATGTTATTAATATCAAAATCAGATTCTCTTTCCTTTAAGTTAAACCATTTAGACAACGCTCTGACAATGGCAATGGGCGTAAACAGAAAAGTATTAAAATACGTCTTGCGAATAACTTTAAAATTACCAATTTTTTTAACAACATCGGCCAAGCCGGATATTGTATATCTCCTAAAATGGTGGGCAACTTCGTCCTGCACCCCCCACATCCACTGGTAGGCCGGAACAGTTATAATAGCCATCCCCCCCGGTTTTAAAGCCATTTTTAGGCCTCTAATAGCCCCGAGGTCGTCTTCTGTGTGCTCAATGACGTCTAAGGCCAAGATTAGGTCAAATCCTCCCTCCGGATGGCTAACCTCGCCACTTTGGACTACTGATAGGTTTTGTATGCCTTTGGATAGGCCAAACTCAATAGCTTCAGCGGAAACATCCGTTCCGGACGCATTATAACCCATTCTTTGCAAATAGCCGACAGTATATCCCGAGCCACAGCCAAAATCTTTGATTTTGGCTGTTTTCGGAACTTTATATTTTCTTATTAACGATAGGACGACATTCCTTCTTACCCTAAACCACCAGTGATTCTTTTCTGCCTCAAAATATGTTTTATAAAAACCGGACTCCACTAAATTTTTATACTTTTTTTATAAATACTTAGGGTATCTTTTACCCCATCGATGAGGTTGAATTTCGGTTCCCACCCCAAAACAAGTCTCGCCTTATCGTTGACCAAGCTGCCTCTTCTGCCCCTATCTTCTACCGCATGGGCTTCGTATTTTAATTTTTTACCTATAGAGATCTCGACGGCGTTAATAAAATCAAGCAAGGTCATCGCTCTTCCGCCAGAAATATTAAAGACCCCGTTCCCGTTATAAAACATGACACTTTTAATGCCCTCAACTAAATCCTTAATATATGTAAAATCAAGCAAAGCCGCTTTGTTGACCCGCAGATTACCCTTGCCGGTCAGCGCGTTTTCAATGACTATTTGCGGAATGCGATTATTAAAGTCCCCGGCACCGTAAACCGAAGTTGTTCTAATTATTCCGTAATTATCAGAAGAGGTCTTAATCAAATGCTCACAGGTGGCTTTGCCTATGCCATAATGCGTTCTCGGTTCAAGTGGGGTCATTTCGGTAGTCGCGTGGTCAAAATGACCAATAGCAAAAAGTGATGACATATAAACAATTCGAGCGTTGAGTTTTTCATTTGCTTTGAGCACGTTTGCCATTCCGGTTGCCTCTATGGAAAACTGCAGGATTTTATTAGGAAAATTAGCAAACGGAATACTGGCCAAAAAAACGATGACCTCCGGATTCTCTTTGTTAATGAACTGCTGAACTTGCTTTAAGTTCCTTACGTCACCCTTATGTTGCCTGGCGCCGCTAAGAAGATCTTTTCTAAAACTCATCATCTTTGCTGTTCTTTTGGGGTCATAATCGCTGAATTTCTTCTGAATATCGAATGTTACGACGTCATGGTCGAGTTTTAATAAATTAACCAGCCATGAACCCATGAAACCGTTTCCGCCAAAGATAGCTATTTTCTTTCCTTTTTTCATTATAAAATATTATTTGAGCTGTGTTTTGACAAAATCGTCTATTGTTTTTTCAATAAACTTAATCATGTCCGGTGTGGTTCGAGGTGATAATCCTATAAATAAACCTTTTTTGAGTATTTCGTCTGCATTGGGACAGTTACCCAGAGATTGGACCTTACCTATTGGGTGGCGCAATATATTGCCGGCAAATATGGGTCTAGTTTCAATGTTATTTTTTGCAAAGTGATTAACAAGAACTGATTTTGAAACTCCGTGAATAAAAATCGGGAATGAAAACCAGCACGGGTCGGCATTTTCTTCTGCCTGGACAGGTGTAAACAAAGAAGGATATTTTAAAAATATCTTATGAAGCTGTTTAAAATTACCTGCCCTAATCTTTTTGAATTTATTTAACTTTTTTAGTTGAACTAATCCGACTGCGGCCTGTAACTCAAGAGGTTTAAGGTTGAATCCCAAAACCGGGTAACTATATCTCTGCGGATAATCGGCCGGCAAACCGGCAAGCTGAGTCGGCGCATCGTCACCGCCTTCTCTGCCCCAGTCCCTATATTGCCTTGCTCTTTCAGCAATACCGCTATCGCTTGTAAATACAGCCCCGCCTTCTCCGGTTGTAATAATATGGGCAGCATGGAAAGATGTAGCGGCTACATCGGCAAGCGACTCTACCGGCTTATTGTCATATATTCCCCCGAAACCGTCGCAGTTATCCAAAATCAATTTAGCGCTATATTTTTTTGTAATTTTTCTGATTGCAGTCAGGTTCGGTATGTTTCCAGCTATGTTAACGGCAATAACCGCTTTTATGTTTGGAAACTTTTTGAAAGCTTTTTCAAGCTCTTTTTCGTCTATATTGAAGGTTTTAATTTTCGAATCAACAACAAGCGGTTTGTACCCCGCATATACAATCGAACTAAAAGCGGTTGGAAAGGTGGTTGCCGGAAGAACAACCAAAGAACCCTTGGGTAGGTTTAAGGCCGATAAACTCAACAAAAGAGCTGATGAGCCGGAATTGGTGAAAACCACATTCTTATGACCGGTATAGTCAGCCAGTGCCTTTTCAAATTCGGAACCCTTTTTGCCTACCGTCCAATTAAAACCGCCGTTCTTGTTTATTGTAGCCAAAAGTGCCTCGATTTCCTTATTGGTTATGACTGCACCGCCATAATGAACCTTGTCTTTAATGGGTCTGAACTTAGATGGTTTAAATTTCATTGTATCATTATAAAAAAATAAGAAACCTTGTCAATCTTTTTTAGGATATGTTTTTATTGCCTGCCTTGCCTTATCAATACCATAAGCATAAAACTCGTGTCTGCGCGGACTGGTAAAATGTTTCATCACGGTATCTTGGTTAACTATTCCTTTTATTTGATATTTATTTATGGGTAAAAATCCCAAATTACCTTGAGTTAAAATTGAAGCAAAGCCGGCCATTTCCATAAAATAATAATTTTCATCCATTAAAGTGTGCTCAAAATATTCTGATATACCATCCAAATTAAAGCTGTTCTTGTTAAATAAAAACAAGTCGGCATTTACACGATTAGCCTCTTTCTCAATTAATTTATATTTATTAAGATAATAATCATCAACGCCCAAAGACATGGTTCCATCGCACTTTGAAGCAATGGCATCATAGGAGGTTTTATCTTCCACAAAATCAATTATTTCTTGGGGCTGTTTAAAAAATAAAATATCATCCCCCATGACCATGACTTTTTTACCGCGACTTAAATAGGATATATCGACAAATCGCATTAAAAAAATATTCGTACTTTTACGATATTTCTTGTTTATCTCCGGGATATTTAATTTATCGATAAGTTCCTCGGCTTTCTCGGGAGTAATGACCTCCAGGTTACTAAATTTACTTTTCAGCACAAAAATCATTTTTTCATCCATTGACCCGTCGCTATGAATCACAATTTTTGGACACAACTTTGAATGAAACAAAAAAGATCCTATTGCGTTTATTAATGCCCATAAATTCCCCTTCTGAGACAGCATGTGTAATTCAAAGTCATTATTTGACGTATATGCGTATATGGGTACTTTTTTTGCCATTATATCCCCGAAATACCTATTTTTTATGTAGCGAAACAAACAACGCAAATCATACCCGCAGGCGGGAGTTATTTTGGGGTTCAACAATCTGGACAAATAGAAAATTTCTTTTTTAAATGTTGCGGCCATAAATACTTAGGTAGTCGAATGGATAGCAAATCAATAATAGCAAAAAACGGCCTATGAGGCCAGTCGGTAAATAAAAACCCCGAATTGGGGTTTGTTAAATTATTTTTTTAAAATATAGACGGGTAACTCTTGGTCTGTTGAATATTCATACTGCACTATTTTGCCGGCATCATAATAAGGAATGCCCAGATTGGTGCGAACCTCCCTTTCCGCCCAATCTCTCATTTTAACCAGTTCTACGGCGCTTATAAAATCAGTATGAACATATGATTGATAACCGCCGTCGGGTTTGCCTTTGTAATAATCCTCTACAACAGAGTAGTCTACATCCATGACATGGAGATTGTCACCGTTAATAGTATAGGTCCAAACACCAGGATGCTTATCATTTGGCACAGCATCATCATGATAAGATGTACCGCAATAAGGCGTAATTACCGTAACATCAAAGTCGTGGGGCCTAACCTTAAGGAGCCAATTAACAACGGCTCTTATTGATTCTGGCGACTCGCCGGGGTGACCAATTGACATAAGAGCCTTAACATCCAGATTATATTTATGGGAAATATCCATACAGCGGGTATTCTCCTCAAGTGTTGATGCTTTTTGAATATTTTTGAGAAGTTTTGGAGTGGCAGATTCAAAACCGACAAGAATACGCCGAAAGCCGGCTTGATACATAAGCATTGCCTGTTCCTCGGTAAATAATTGAGCTTTAATATAACCTCTCAAAACAAAATCCACACCAAGTTTTTCCTGAAGTTTAATTAACGACTTGAGGAGGTTGAGCATTTCGGGATTTACATTCAGTTCGTCATCCTGAAACATAAATGCGTCTGTATGGTAAGTTTGATAGATATGTTCGATTTCGGCGATTACATTTTCAGTAGTTCTTAGACGAATCCTCCGGAATGCCGATGATTTGCGTCCGCCACAAAAACCACAGCCAAAAGGACATCCCAATTGACAGATTAGGCTTGTGGCGTTTCTGTCCCCGATCCAGTGGTGGTAAGAGGAGAAATCAATTAGGTCACGGGCCGGAAAAGGCAATTCAGAAAGTTGAGAAGACGTGAGAAACAAAACGGACTTAGGATTTGCCGCATCAATTAATTTAGGAGCTCCTTCTTTAAGGGCGTCAAAGACGGCTTCCTCGCCGTCACCCGCAACCGACACATCAAAATTTTCTTCAAGCTGGGCAACGGCTTTTGTGGCCCGGCCGTTAATATTTTTCTTTTGCTCGCTCAAATACGCGGCATGGACCAGAGAGACATGGGGTCCGCCCAAAATAATCTTTGAATCGGGCAATACTTTTCGTATAGCGTTTCTGACCCTGATAGCGCTAGGCAGCTGGGGAGTGGTGGCCGTAATGCCAAAATTTGTATTTCTTCCCAACAACCGAGCATAGACGGTAAGAACATCTTCAATGTTTTTTACACCAGAAAGATCTAAAACTTCTACCTCCCAACCTTCTTGTCTTAAGACCGCCGCTACACGCAAGATGCCCAATGATATAAATACCCTTTCATTCAACAAAAACGGTGACGGTGGAATGATTAGACAAATGTGTTTAGCTGACACGTAGTCACTCCTGTCTAAACAATTTTTAAAAGTTCATTACAATAAATTAAACAAAAAAGGCGGTCTCGTCAACCTCTTTTGCGGCTAATTTATATACTAAAACTTATTATAGCCCTCGCTCTTTTGAGCCAAGTATATTCTTGAACATCCTGAAATGATTTATTTGAAATATTATTAGCCCGTTTGGAATCATCTAAAATTTTATTTATGCCTTCCGCCAAAGCATCTGGGTCATCGGGTTTAACCAAAACCGAATTGGTTTCATTTAAAATCTCTCTGATTGATGGAAGGTCAGATGCCACAATGGGCCCCTTTGAAGCCATATATTCAAATAGCTTTAATGGAGAAGTATATTCTCGCGAGATTTCTTCTTTGGCAGAATTGGGCAGAATCAAAACATCGGCAGCTTTCAAGAAAAATGGAATGTCTTTGTGGGATTTGTGTCCTAAAATTAAAACATCACTTAATCTTTCGGATTTTTTTCTGAACCTCTCAACATCGTAATCCGTTCCCCCTACAAAAACAAACAAAACATCTTCAGTATTATTTTGAAAACTCTTTGCTGCTTCAAGCAGTATATCCGCTCCTTTCCATTCGAAAAGATGGCCTGTATACATTACAATCTTTTTATCCAACGGCAGGCCAACCCTAATTCTGGCATCCTCTTTGGAAATATCAATGTCAAATTCCCCTAAGTCAACCCCATCAGGAGCCACCAATATGTTTTCTTCCTTAAAACCTGTTTTTATAAAGTCCTCTTTTAAGCGCTTGGCAATAACTACAATTTTAAGGTTTTTATTTTTAAACCTTTTATAAAACAATTCCCTGGTTTTTGAAAAGCGGTGGGCCTCATAGATCAAATTTTTCTTAAAAAAACTTAGTAACAAAAGTGGAAGCTCGTCCCGAGAATAAATAAAATCCGTTTTTTGGGATAAGGCATAGATGCTTAAAAAAAACGCAGATATAAAACTTTTTATGTAAAAAGATATTCTGTCTAGATGGCTTGGAAAATAAAAATCAGGAGCCCAGATTTTCTTTGTCTTAAAGTTGTGTTTTAAAAAATAATATGAATAAATATCGCCTGCTATGCGGTTTTTCCTGGAGGGACAGACAAGTGTCACATCAAGGCCTTCCGATGCAAACTCCTCGCACATCTTGGCGATTTGAATGCCGTAGGCCTTTTCAGTGGGTAGACGGAGGTTAGCTATGTAGATTAATTTTTTTGAAGAATTCATAGAATTTTTCGGCAACAATTTTATTAGAAAAGTTTTCAACTATATAATGACGCCCTGCTTGCCCCATTTTTATTCTAACCTCCGAATCCAGACCTAATTTTATCATTGCTTCTTCTAGACCGTCCTTGTCATTTGGTTTTACTAATAAACCGGTTTCGCCATTAATCACAATATCTTCAATGGAACCGGATTGAGTAGAGATTACCGGCAATTCCATCAGGGATGCCTCCGCCATTGAATAACCAAATTGTTCCTCCCAACCACCATAAGGAAAACTCGGATAAAGAAAGATATCAGAAGCAGAAAGAATTTTAATCAATTCCTTATGACCAATCCAAGACATCCTCATTATATAATTTTCTAATCTATGTTTTTTTGTCAGACGGTCAATATTTGCTTCATATTCCCCGCTCCCTGCAATTATAAGACGGGCTTCTGGAATTATCTTGATTATATTTTCAAATGCCTGAATAATTAAATGGATACCCTTTCTGTGGCTTATGGCTCCCACAAAAGCATAAACAATTTTGTCTTCCAGTCCGTATGTTTTTTTAGAATTTATTTTATTCTGGGATCTAAAAAAGTCAGCATTAACTCCGCTCAACGGAATTACGGCAGTCGGCTTTTGTGTTAATTTTCTAATAATATATTCTGCTTTTTTGTTGCCACAAACAACTCCGTCCGACAAAAAAAGGTTCAATTTTATTATTATTTTTTTTAATAATAAATTAAATCCTGTAAACTTGTGTTCGTGGGAAATATTCTCCCAAGTAAAAATAATGTGTTTTAACCCAAAAAATTTAGTCCAAAATCCTTGATACAAAGTAGTGAGAAGGGTGGGTTCGCTCGGGCTATAGACAAGGTTAATGTCTTTTCTTTTCTTTAGTTGCCACAAAACAAAAGGGAAAGCAGGCATCCAGCCCTTTAATAACCCCCCGATAATCGGATAGTGGGAGTGGTGGAAATAGGTCTTGGTTCTAAAAACATTTGGACCTTTAGGGGGGTAATAAATTATTTTACCCCCCTTGACCTTCCATGATTCCGGCAAAAGAAAAAAAACCTTCCCTTCGGCGGGATAACATTGAAATGTGTTAAAATAATTTTCTCTGATATAAGAATAGCCGGCAATTAGTACATTCATTTAGTTAAATATGGCCGGAGAAAGTTGTCAAAGGTTTTGCAGAGATAATTGACCATTTCGTCCGTTAATCCGTGGTGGCATCCGATTACAAACGTGTCTTTCATGATTTTATCGGCGTTAGTTAATTTTCCGACAATTCTGCGCGGCGTATTTCTAAATGCGGGCTGGCGCAATACGTTACCGGCAAACAATAACCTTGTTTGTATCTTTTTAGATTCAAGGTGTTTTAAAATATCAAGCCGGGAAAACGGGGCGCCGTCTTTTATGGTTATCGGAAATGCCAGCCAGTAAATTTCGGCTTGGGGAAGTTCTTCCGGCAAAATCAAGAATTGCTCGTATTTTTTCAGAAAATTTTTCAACTTATTAAAATTATTTTTACGAATAGCGTTAAAGTTGCTTAGTTTTTGCAACTGAGCTAACCCAAAAGCGGCTTGAATCTCCGTAGGTTTTAAATTGTACCCGACCATTGAATAAACAAATTTCCTGTCATAAGGAATGCCGTCGATATGAACATTAAAACGCTCTTCCATATCCTCGTTGTCATCTCCAAATCTTCCCCAATCTCTATAAGCAAGAGCTTTAGCCAATAACTTCTCATCGTCCATACATAAAATTCCTCCTCCGCCTGCGGCGGTAATGTGATGGGAGGCATAAAAACTGCAAACAGTTATATCAGCGAAAGAGCCGGTTGGTTTTCCGTAAATTTTTCCGCCAAGAGTGTCACAGCTATCCTCAACGAGATACAAGTTATTTTTCTTGCAAAATAATTGAAGAGCTTTCATGTCATTTAAGTTGCCCAAGGTGTGGGGCAAAATAACCGCTTTGGTTTTTTTAGAAAGCATTTTAGACAGATTCTCTAAATTCAAATTATATGTATTTAATTCGCTATCGGCCACAACCGGCATCAGATTATTATTTAAAATAGCGGCAAGCGTGGTTGCAAAAGTGCAAGCCGCCGTAATAACTTCTGAACCGGGCGGTAAATTAAGAATTTTTAAAGCGAGGAACGTGCCGGAAGAACCGGAGTTAACCAAAACACCATGTTTTTTTCCAAAAATAACAGCCACCTGCCTGGCAAACTCGGCCGAGTAGTTTCCCAACCCAAGCCAGCCCTTATCAAGCGCTTCTGCCACCGCCTTTTTTTCTTCATCGCCATAAACCGCCAACGAGTAATAGACTTTATCTATGCCGGGCTTGAATTTTTTGCTTAAAAACGTGGGTCCGAGATATGCCGTGCTTACAAAAAAACGCTGTGCCGAATCATCGGCAGTAAGCACGCTGGCCAATTGAGCCACTACCTTGCCTGCCTCTCGCTGATTATTAACTTTTATTGTTTTAATTTGTTGTTTCATTATTTAAAATTTAGCACAAATGCATTTATTTTATTCCACGCTTCTTCGGTTTCTATTTCCACTGGCGAGATGTCGAGTTGCTCTTTGAATTCCGGACCCCATCCCGGAAATCTATAAACAATTATGCACGCTTGTTCATCACCGATGTTCTTCATGTGATGGGCCGAGCCAAGCGGCAGTTCATATGTCAAAAAATTATCATCTCCCGACTCAAATTCCTGTTTATTAAAACGGTCTTTATATACTGTTGACCTAATCCTGCCTTTGATGCAAGTTACAAAATATCGCGCCGTGGCGTGAATATGATAACCCTTTTCAACCCCCGGATCAATTGTGCTCAAATACACCTGGCCGGCAAGATGTTTGGTAAAGCCGTCCCGATCGTTTACAATCTCCAAAACCCAGCCATTAGGATTTTTATAGGCGTCAACGGTATCTATTTTTTTGCACGGTTTGATTTTGACAAAATCTTTTTCCATTTTGAACTATTAAGGTATATGTACTGCGGCAGTTTAACCGGCACATCTTTTATAGACATCGGTTTGACATCCGGTGAAGCTCTTTTGGCTAAATCGTAAATCGTCTTTTTCTTTCCGGAAATATGGATGACACCGGTCAGATCCGTCATCAGAGCCGCTTTCACAATATCCGGCGCCCGTTCTGAAGCGAAATCAGCGCAGGTCCACTGATCAGTGAACGCTTTCGGATATTCCCAGAGACCATCTTTCTTAAATCCGGTTCTGATAATGAGCGTATTCGGATACTGGCTTACAATAGCTTCTCCGACTAATTTTGTCAACGAATAATAATTGACCGGGTTAGGCGTGTCTTCTTCACTATAGTTACCGGTTTTACCATCAAAAACGTAGTGGGTGGATATGTAAACAAATCTTCTTCCTCCAGCTGCCCGCGCCATGTTCTGTGTCCCAAGAACATTAACCTTCCAGCACCCTACTTTGTCTTTCTCTGCCCCGACCACATCCGTCCAAGCCGCGCAATGGATAATGATGTTGGGATTATGTTTCTTAATCGTCTTAATGCAAATCTCCGGATCTGTAACATCAAGCTCTTTCGAACTTGGAGCAATGCAAGAGATAAATTTACTTATCTCAAATCCAAGCATTCCGGATCCTCCGGTAATCAATATCTTTTTACTATTTTTAATATCTGGGTTTGTTTTCATAAGATTTTGTCTCTAATTTTATTTTTCCAAATACTGAAGCAGTCCGCTGACCAAAATTTTAGGCGTAAATCGAGTTTCAAATTCTTTCTTGATGTTGCTGCCGAGTTTTTCCCGCAATGCCGGATCATGGAACAGAATCATTATTTTGTCAGCCAGGTCTTGCGGATTGCCGCGTTCGGAAAGAAGTCCATTCTCACCTTCAGTAAAAAGTTCGCGAGCCGGCAACCCATCGCCGGTGATTATCGGCTTACCACAGGCCATATATTCAAACAATTTGTTCATACTTACCTGTTTTGCTTTCTCAGTCAGGCCGAATCCGCCAAGGCAGATATCAGCCATATTGATACGGCGAGCCAATTCTTCATAGCTGACTTGGTCAATCCAGCGGATATTTGTAAGCCCTAGTTCTTCAGCTCGCATCCGGGACTTGGCATAATCTTGGCCCTTGCCAATAAGTTGAAAAAGTATCGGTTTATTCTGAAGGATGCGGGCCGCTTCAATAATCTGGTCAGCGCCTTGTAATGGAATAAAGTGGCCGTGAAAATGGACGAGGAATTTGTCGGTGTCTTTCTTAACTTCAAAGGGTTTCATTATATCGTCATCTGTGCCGACAAATACCCGCAAAAACTTTTCCCGAAACAAATTAAACTCTTTAACGAAAAAATCGATGTGGGCATTCGTGTCTAAAAGCACGAGGTCGGCCAAGCGACAGGAAAATCTATCAACCCAACGATAGTATTTGGCCCGCCAGCTGTTTTTATTAAAATACTGCCTGTCTAAAATGTAACCGCCGTAATGAGAGGTAAGAATATCAAAAATAATAGGTTTTCGGGTTAAAAACCTAGCTAGCGGCATAACTTCCTGGCCGGGAAATCCGACAACCATAACGTCAAAATTTTTATTGCGCATGGTTATATATTTAAAAAACAACTTAGTAAGTTGAATAAATCTGCCGCCGGAAACTCGACATTGAACAACTTCGATTCCATTTTCTTTAAATCCTTTGATCAAAACCCGATTTTTACCGTAATCAGGCTTATAAAAACCAAAATAAAGAATTTTATGAATGGTCATTTATTTGTGTTTAATAATAGATGAAATTTTATCTATTAACAGGTTTAGATCGTGGTGTTCTAAAACATATTCTCTTAATCGGAAATCCTTGTTTTCACCCATAACGTGTTGAATTTTTTCAGCTAAATCAGAAGGGTTGTTTTCTGAAAAAATCAACTCTTGAGGCAAAAAAGCCCTTGCTGCATCGCTAGAACTTAATACTTTCGTTCCGCAAGACATGGCCTCAAGAATTGTTTTGTCTAAACTGCCGGTTTTGCTTAAATGAACGAACAGATGATGACTCTGATAGTAAGGTACAAGGTCTTGATTGTTTATTTTACCCAAAAAATTAAAACTTTTCTGAAGTTCAAGTTCGCCAATCAGCGATTTGAGTTTTTGTTCATAGTCCGGGTCTTTTTTTAAGGCCGGTTCACCTATCATCGTTATCGAAAATTCTATATTTTGGTCTTTCAAAATTTTAGCAGCCCTAACAAGTATTTCGTAATTTTTAACCTTGGCAATTCTGCCTACACTTAAAATGCTAAATTTTTCTGACTTCTTATTTATGCCTGGCTTAAATAATTCTGTATTAACGCCATGGCCGGTTACAATCACTTTTTTTGAAGGCAAGCGGAAACTTTCTTTTGAAGCAGTAAAAATCGTATCGGCAAATTTTTCTGCCAATTTTAGTTTGGCCGTTACTCCGCCACTGGTGTACCAGAAGAATATTTTCTTGTGCATTAAATGCCAACACCACCCGCCCAATACCACCCAAATCGGATTCATGTGCACAAAAACAGAGTCATACTGCTTTCTGTATCGGAAAATGTCTTTATAGAAATTAAAAAGCCAAACTAATTTTGGCAGATTATTATCTTTGCCCAAACTTATAACCTCAACATTTCCGAGTAAATTAAACTCGCCTTTTTCTAAACAAAGGATGGTAACTTTCTCAAACTTTTGGGCAAAACGAGCAACCCAGTCAATAAAAAAAGCGAGAAGTTGATCATTCTCGTCAACTTTTTTGGTAACGATTAAGAGATTCACCACCTTATGTTACAATAAAAATGGCTTAAAATCAACACAAAAGACCCGCAAAGAATGGGTCTTTTGTGGTCTAATTTTTAAAATTTTAAAGCGCTTTCAAGTAGTCGCCATGCACCCAGGCATCTTTGGTTTGATATTTTATCTTATGCCACGAACCTTGCTGGCTCAAACTTCCTACAATCTGCCCAGCCATAAGTTTACCCAAAATAACGCCTGAAGTACTGGCCGATGCTCTCACGTTTAGCTGATCAGCGCCAACGACTTTATATTGCTTTATAACAACAGCCGGAGTTGATGCGGGTGTTGAAGAAGTAGTTTTTCTAGAATAATCCGGTATTTGATTGACGGAAGTGTAAGCCGCTCCTTGCGGATACCAGCTAAACTCTTTGGTGTTGATGCAGAAAACCTTTTTAAAGAAGTCGGGGTCGTCTGCGACAGCTTGTTCTCCGGTTGTGTTAACCCAGTGCAGTGTGCCGGTATCTTCGCCTGTGGTTTCTACTCCATACACTTTTTTGTCATTTATTTCACAATTCCTGAAAAGACCTGATGTAACAAGGGTGTCTCTTATGGGGACAACGATAGTTTTAATCTTAGCAAATCCGCCAAGGTGGCCATAGAATCCAAATATCACAGGATTTAAGAACAATCTCTTATAACCATGCGGGTTGACTATATAAACATCCGGATCGCTTGAACCGGCAGCGCTTATCACGTCGCCATCCTTTAAGCTTACGCTGGTCAAACTCACAAATCCTCGTGATGCCGGGGTCGGTTTGCTTACAGAAATCGGCGCAGGAGTTGAGGTCGGAGTTGGTGAAACAACCGGGCTCACAATCGGTGTGGGAGTCGGGGTCGGAGTTGATGTAATAAATCCTCCACCTCCACCGCCGCCACCGCCCGGATTTGAAAGCGTATCGCAATTATTTGATTCCGGGGTAATAACTACTGTTTTTGTTCCGGTAATGGTGATGGATGATCGATTAGCGGAACAACTATATGAAACATTGCCGTCATTGGTAAGGAGTTTTCTGTCAGGTGATGTTAATGTAAAAGTCTGCCCCGCGGAGATTGTAATTGTTATGTTGGTATTTGTCGCAATTACGCTGTCAGCGTCAGAACCGCCAAGTATCGTAAAATCTCCCACATCCATCGTTACGGTGGTCTCTTCCTGAAAATAAGCATCGCCAACGGCTTTTGCCTGGTTAATTCCAACCCCAAAAACACTCGCCACCAAAAACGCGAGGAATAGTGACGGGTAAAGTTTATTTTTTATTAATTGCATTTTATTTTCCTTGAGCTTGCATATTCTGGATGGTCTTAACAACCGGAGAATCCGGTTTTAGATTTTCCCAGAACAACACTTGGTCTTGGTTTATTATCATTTCGTCTTTGGGACCGTGCGGCTCACCCGCTCCCAGCTTAATAAGACGTCCGGTGCCGCTTTCGTCCACTTTAACATAATAAACATCGGCTAAAATTAAATAATCTGAACTGATATTCTTTAAATACCCGAAGTATATTTGGTCATTTGTCAAAAATACGGCTTGGTATGCGCCAGAATCAATGAAACCTTCTTTATCATATCGGTCATATTTAATAGAACTTATTAAGGGCAGAATGCTTATAACTCCTACGGCCACAGCCAGAATTGCAACGCTTACCGCTACGATAATTGGAACATGCTTACTGCTAATCATAATCCACGGTGGCACGGAGAACCATTGATAGTAAACGTTGTGCCAGCCGCTAAAATACGTACATATCTCCAGTTTCCTACCGTATCTTTCAACTGGAAGCAAGTGCCCTTGGATGAAGCGGAGCTTCCGCCAAACAGAATACTTACCGTGGCGGTATTGGATCCACCGCCAAATTCGGCAGCATACAATCCGCCGGAGAGGGAAGCGGTAGTGGCGCCAGCAACAAAGTTACCGGACATATATAAATCACCGGCAAACGAATGGGAAGCGCCCGTGTCTGCGATAAACCTGCCCGATGTCTGAAAGTTGCTGGCCACAGAGGCCTTGCCGTCAACTTCTAAAGACCCTGATATGAGAAGGTCATTTGCAGCATTCATTTCTCCCGCATTACCGGTCGTACCGGTTCCAAATCTTGAATAAGCTACCGTCGCAGTAGTACCAGCTACTTGAAGTGAATTCGATGTGAAAAAATAAGACGCTGAAGCCGTACCTTGAACTTCAAAGGTCGTTGAAGGAGCGGCGCCGACGCCGACTCTTGTGTTTGTGGTATCAACTTGGAGTACTGTAGTCGTACCCGCGGCATTTTGGAATAAAGCCGCAGTAGCAGAACCAACAGTCTGGGCAAAAGTACCGGTAGTACTCATATTTGTCCCGATCGTGCTTGCGGCATTAGCTACACCCGACAATAAAACAACGACCATAACCGAAAGAGAGACGATAAAATATTTTTTCATATCTTTAATTATAAACTAAGGTTTGGAGGGGAAGCAATGAGTAAAATGTTGATAACTTTTTACCTCCAAATTTCTTTCAGTTTATCGGCGTAATTCTTTATCGTTGCTTTCTTCTCAAATTGTTGGGCCATCTCGAGACCGTTAAGACCATATTCTCTGTACCCCTCGGGGTTGTTTAATAGTCCCTCCGCTTTATTGGCTATATCATCGGCCTCCCAGGTTATAATCTCGCCTCCTGGGGCCACCTGCCTGCCGGCAGGCAGATTTTTGAACAAATCAGGCACTATCCCGACAGGGGTTGCCAAAACCGGCACACCGCAAGCCATGGCTTCCAGAACAACTCTCGGACCGCCTTCATTATATGAGGGCATAACCAGGATCTTTGATTCGTTCAATAACCGCGCTATTTCCGCAGAATCTTTAGCTCGGCCATAGAAAATAATATTATTTTCTAACTTTAAACTTTTAACTTTAAACCTTAAACTTGCTGAAAGCGGCCCGTCCCCCACAATTAAAACTTTTAACTTTTCATTTTTAACTTTTAATTTGCTTGCTGCCTCAAGCAACAAGCTGATTCCCTTGTTCTCAACCAATCTGCCGACAAAGATCAGGTCATATTTTTTAGGCAAGCCCATCGGCTTGAAAACCGATAAATCAATATAAGCCGAGGGGATGTAAATTATTTTTTCTGGAGGCACGCCTGCTTTAATAAGAAAATTTGGAGTTTCTTTCTGGTTAACTACCCGGATCGCTTTGGCTCTTTTTGCGTCAAAACGAATAAATAAAACCATTAATTGTTTATAAATTTTTTCCTTTATATTTCCTGCTTTGGGATGGCCAGGAATGTGATGAATTTCTAAAACGTAAGGTACTTTAGCGCAAATAGAAACAATCCATGCCCCAATACCATTATAAAAAGGCGGGAATTCCTGAACCGTCATCAGGTCAAATTTAATTTCTCTATGAAGTTTTAATATTTTATAAATAAAAAATAGCGGATGGAAAAAAAGAGACAGCGGCGAAATGTGGATATAAACGTTTCCAAACAAATTCGTAATTCGTAATTCGTAATTCGTAATTCTTGGCGCAATTATATCGATCCTTTCCCAATATTTGTGAAACTCTTCGAGCGTATTATAAAACGCTCCCCGTCTTTCGGAAGCCAAGTCCTCCGCGCTGCCAAGACCCGTTATCATCAGTAATTTCATAGAATTTAGAATTTAGAATTTAGAATTTGGATAGTTTCCTCAAACATTTTTTCGGAACTGAAACGCTCTGCTGTTTTTTTGCCTTCTTTTTTGAATTCTTCCCGCAATTCAGGATCCTGCCATAGCGATTTAATGGCTTCTATAAGATTGAATTCGTCCTGATATTTAACCATGAAACCATTTTCTCCTTGCCTCATAACTTCTTTATTTCCTCCTATGGCCGTGGTGATAACAGGCACCCCGGCTGTCATAGCTTCCAGTATTTGATGGGAAAATCCTTCATAACCGGTATTCAGAACAAACATGTCTGCAGCCGCCAAATAAACCGCCAATTCTTCCTGCGACTTTCTGCCGGTCAGATAAACTTTCCTCTCCAGACCGAGATTTTTAACTATTGACTCCAATGCTTTCTGGTCAGGCCCGTCACCGACTATGACCAGGCGGAAAAGCTGGCTTATCTCTGAAAGGCGGGGCATGATCTTTATCAGCATACGGAAACCTTTCCAAGGCACCAGACGCCCCGCAGACAGTATAATATCCCCGTAAATTCCTATTTTTTTCTTAGCTTCTTCTTGACTTATCTCTGAACTTTTAAAATCAACTCCATTATAAATAATCTTTATCTTGTCGCCTGATATTCCCCAGCCCCGGACAACGCCGGCCAGATATTTAGATGGCACAATAACTGCGTCCGCGCTTTTGCAGGCTCGAACTTGGATCTTATGCAAAAACCCTATCCAGCCGGTTTTTTTGGCTTTTTGGAAGTCGTCTATCAGCAAGCCTGTTTTATTTTTTTCTACCGCCACCTGCCAGGCGTAATCTCCAACTACCCTAATAAAAAACTTCTTTCTAAAAAACATCGCTCCCACTAAGGTTGGAATTGCTCCACTCAAAGTGCTTAGCGAATAAATGATATCGCTGTTTTTGCAGGCAAAGAAAACTTTCGTTCCGAAGAGGGCGTGTTTTAAAAACCAGAAATTCTTTTTCCATACTCTATTTACGGTAAATGGGTAGTTTTTATCTTCTTCGAATTTCCTGACCGATGAATATGTAATAATTTTAACCTTGTGATCTTTTGATAATCTTTGGGCCA
This sequence comes from uncultured Candidatus Saccharibacteria bacterium, assembly GCA_964587505.1. Taxonomy (GTDB): domain Bacteria; phylum Patescibacteriota; class Minisyncoccia; order 2-02-FULL-40-12; family GWA2-44-9; genus 2-01-FULL-41-26. The sequence goes on from CAZPLD010000004.1 coordinate 25,719, forward strand.
AAGTTCTGGCATACGAAGCCGGCCCGCCTATGTCAGGGGGGTAGATGCCTGTAACTATCAATATTTTTTTATTAGTGTCTTTCATTATTTTATGGTCAATAAATTCAATTTTATTATGTGCCAAATTGCGGCTAATCCGTCTTTCCAGTTTATCTTTTTACCCTCTCCATATGTACGCCCGGAATAAGAAATCGGCACTTCTGTAATTCTTAAATTAAATTTTGCCACCCACGCCGTTAACTCCGGATCAATACCGAATCTTTTTGACACAAGGCGCGGAGAAATTTGATTTATTGCGTTTTTAGAGAAAACTTTGTAGCAGGTATACATGTCGGTAAGAGCAAGGCCGCTTAAAATATTGGATGCCCAGTTCAATATCCTACTGAATAAATAACCGTGCCTGTAAGCAATGGCGTTATGCTCCGGTTCAAGAAAACGAGAACCATAAACAACATCAGCCGTTCCGTCGGCAATCGGCTTAATTAGAGCCGGATAGTCTTTGGGGCTGTACTCCAGATCAGCATCCTGGATCAGAACAACATCGCCGGTTGCCTGACTAAATCCCCTTCTTATGGCTGTTCCTTTGCCGGAGTTTTTACCCAGAAAAATTACCTTATATTTATCTATGTAACTGTTCAATATTTCCCTTGACCCGTCCCTGGAGCCGTCGTCGACCAAAATAATCTCTTTTGTAAGCGGCAAATCAACCGCTTCAACAGCACTGATTAATTTTTGCAGAGTTCTTTCTTCGTTGTAAACCGGGATAACAATGCTCAATTTTAATTTATTAGGCATATCCATATATTTCCCTGAATTTCCAGGCGATAATGTTCCAATCATATTTTTCCGTAACTAATTTTCTGCCGTTATTTATTAACCTCATCCTCAATTCCCTGTCGGTCAGAAGTGTCTTTATTTTTTCGGCCAAGTCCTGCGGGTCGCTGACGTTGCAAAAAAGCCCCGTCTGTCCGTCTTTCAGAAAATCAGGAATTCCGCCTACAGCCGTGCCTATTACCGGCAAACCCACCGCCATCGCTTCAAGAAAAGCGCTGCCCAGTCCCTCCGATAGCGAAGGTCTCGCGAAAACTTTAGCTTTGGCCAGATAGCCGGCGACGTTCTCCGGACCTTGAGAACCAGCCATGACGACCTGCTCTTCCAAGTCTAAATCTTTAACAGACCGTCTTATCTCTTTTTCAAGCGGTCCCGAACCAACTATAATAAGCCTTGCATCGCTTATCTCTTTTTGAACTATTGCTATTGCCCTAATAAGATCTCCGACACCATTTTTTGGTACTAAGCGTGATACAGTAATGACCGTGTTCTCGTCGGAATTGGGCATGTGCCGGAATTTATCCAAATCCACACCGTTGGGAATCAGGTGCAATTCGGCTTTTGGGTTGATTTTCTTGGCATAGTTAACCAAGTAATAGCTGATGGCTGTAACAACGTCTGCCTTTCTGATTATTAAGTTTCTTAAATATTTTATCAAAAAATTCTGCCCCTCGAGTCTTTTGCCCTCCTGCAATGTGAGAATAAACAGTGTCTTCGGGAAAAAAGTTTTATAAATAAATGCCGCTCCGGCGCCGAATGAAGCTTGATAGGCGTGAACATGTTTCGGACGGAATTTTATCGCCGAAATAAATCCCAAAACAGGAAAAAATAATTTATCCATCGGGCCTCCGAAACCAATTCTGTGAATGCGTCCGTTATCGAAATTCTCTGTTCTTTTAAGTTCCGGCTTACACCTCGGGGTCAGAATATCAAAAAAAATATTCGGCAGCCGCCGGATTGTTTCTTCAAGCGCTATTTCAGATCCGCCTACCAGTGGCCGATAAGCCGTGGTAAATATTAAAACAGTGGATTTTTCGTTCATTTAATGTTACTATTTTGCCATAAATGGCCACTGAAAGCAACCTACTTCGAGAGACCCAAGGAAACCTCAAAAAGAGGGTTTTATTCGTAATTACACAATCAGAACTGGGCGGAGCCCAAAGATTTTTATCTAATCTTACTTCGCATCTGAATAGAGAGATTTACGATTTTCAGGTAGCGGTTGGTTCAAGCGGGAATGGAGACTTCTTGAGAGTTCTTAAAGCCGGAGGCATTCCTTGCCAAACTATCAAGTTTTTAAAGCGCGAACCAGCATTTAGTGACTTAAAATCTGTTTTTGAAATCCGCCGATTAATTAAAAATTATCGTCCCGATGTTTTGTTTTTGAACAGTTCCAAAGCGGGATTTATCGGTTCTTTGGCATCCGTATTTCCAACGAAGATAAACGCCATGAAGGTTGTTTATAGGATCGGCGGATGGACATTCAACGATCCATGGCCGAAATGGAAAAGGTGGTTCTATATAATCTTGGAGTGGCTTAGCGCAAAGTGGAAAGACGTTATAATCGTTAATAATCAATACGATCTGGAACAGGCCAAAAAACTTAAAATAAAACCCCGGATGCAAACTGTTTTGATACATAACGGAATTGAGGTTTATAAATTGGATCTTATGCGGCAAGAGGAAGCACGAACAAAGTTACTTGAGAGGACTGCAAAATATTCCAGCCGAAACATCCAAGCTAAAAATATTATCGGCACAATTGCTAATTTTTATCCAGCTAAAGGACTGGGATATCTTATCGGAGCCGCTGAATATTTTAATGACAATGACGACCTTGTTTTTTTCATAATCGGCGACGGCGAATTAAGGCCCGAACTGGAAAAAATGATACAAGAGAAAGGGTTGGAAAGAAAAGTTTTTCTCTTGGGCCAGATCCCCGACGCATATCGATTCCTGCCGGCTTTTGATGTTTTTGTTCTCTCGTCAGTAAAAGAAGGCTTCCCTTGGACATTAATTGAAGCCATGTCTGCCAAATTACCGGTTATTGCCACCGATGTCGGAGCTGTGCCGGAAATAATAGATGACGATAAAAATGGCCTGCTAATAAAACCCAGAGACCCAGCCGGTTTGGCAGATAAAATTAAAAAGGTTCTGGAAAACGACCGTCTAAAAAACGAGCTCGGTATTCAAGCCCATCAAACAGTGCTCTTCAAATTCGAACTCGACAAAATGGTAAAGAAGATAGAGGAGCTGCTTTAGAGTTCTCTGCCAAGGCTCCTGACAAACGCCCGGGCGTCGGGTTCAAAAGACGGATCAACTTGAACCGCTTTGCGGGCCATTGCCACAGCATCGTCAACTCTGCCCACATTAGCATATGCCGTTGCCAATGACGCATAGTTTTGAGGATTTTTAGGATAATTTAATACTAAACTTTCGTAAGTCGTGATAATCCGAGCAAAATCTTTATTTTTAAGATATATATTTATTAATTTCAAATAATCCTGCTCGCTGGGACCGTAAGCTGCTTCTCCGACCAGTGACTTTTCTAAGTCTTCGACACCGCTCATATCGCCGCTCTCTATCTTGGCCACCCCAAGATACCAACGAGATAATCCGGGTTCCGGATTTAGATCCACGGCCTTCTGGAAATATTTAACAGCATTGGAATAATCTTTTTTATTAAGATATGCTTGGGCTATTTCATAGTAAGTTCTGATAAACGTCGGCGAGAGTTCCAACGCTTTCATTGAGTTTTCTAGTGCCTTATCGTTATGTGGAGATTGGGGATCGTCTTTGCCGAGTATAATATTCAACCTGGAGAGATATAGATACGGCAGATAATCAACCGGATTTTCTTTTACGTTCTTGCCAACCTCGATTATCGCGTATTCGTACGCATCTCGTACTAATTTTTCCTTCACGCTCGGACCGCCCCCGCCAACCAGATATTGGGCGAATCTGTGTCTATATTCATACTTACCGGGTACATTATAAGACAGAGACTCTTTATATTTAGACAAAGCTCCGGTAAAATCGCCCGCCCATCCCCGAACAATGGCTCTGGTAGTCGCATAATTGGCTTTAGCCGGCAAAATATTTGTTTTGTATATTAATACCGCAATCAGAACAGTTAAAATTATCGCTACGGAGTTGATAAGGGGTCTGCTTATAGCGGCTGGCCGAACAATATATGTTTCCTTTTTGGTATCTGAATTAAGATAAGAAATGAATCCGGCAATTGTAAAGAAAACAACGAAGTTTGCCGAAGTGTCAAATATAAAAGAGTTGTGGATCATATACGCGATAATCGCAGATACAAGGCCGGCACCATAAACAGCAAGTTCGTTATTCTTCAATAATTTACGCAAGGAAGAAAACAACGCGACAAAAGTATTTATATAAGCCAGAAAACCGATGAGACCCATAGTCACAAGGATCTCAACAAACATATTATGCGCCCGGTCAAAGAGAGTTTCCGAACCGGAACCGACAAAAAATTTAGGATTGAAGTGTTTTGAAAAAGGGATGTTGAAATTCTCCGGACCCCAGCCTAAAAGTATTGTTTTCGGATTTTCACTCCACCCCTTCAGTCCGGCCTGCCAAGCCCAAAAACGAGTTTGAACGGTAAGGGAAGTAAGCGATAAATTAGTAATCCTGCTTAAATATCTTGAACTCTTAACAAAAGAAGTGCCATTAAACAACCACGAGAAGATAACAAAAAAAATAACAAAACCGATTAAGAACCTAAACACCAACCCTCCAATGCGTGATTTCTTATACCTCATCAACAAAAACGCAAAGATCGTAAGTCCGACCGCATAGCCCAAAACCGAGCCCCTTACCGCGGTCATCAAAACAGCGATAGAAGTAATGGCAAAAGCAAATAAATACCCCGTCTTGCGATTTTGACTATTTTGAGGATTCAAGTACATTGTCAAAGACAAAAACACAGTCAATAGTTCATAGCCGGCAAATAAAGCCGCGTTGCCGATAGTGCCGAATATTCTCTCTCGTCCCCCGGAACCGATAAAGAATTCCAGATCCGTTTTTTGGCCAAATCCATAAAATGCCGATAAAACTCCCGCAAAAATTGTCAGATCAAACAATCTTCGCCAGTGTTCTTTTTTATTAAGCACCGAGATTAAAATTATAAAAAATATAAAATAATGCCAAAAGGTCCAAAGTCCGCCCATTCTCTCTAATGAACCCCAAAAACTCGAGTATCTCAAAACACTGGTCAGCGTAGTTAAAGAAAATGCCAGCACAAATAAGAAAAATGCCCAGAAAACCTTGTCTTTTCTGGGTAGATAAGAATGGTCTTTTAATATCAAGACCAGATAAGCCGCTCCCAAAATCTCAATCAAACTCCTGAAAACCAACACTTTTCCAAAATGAAAAGGTGAGATAAAATCCTTAAATATAATAAGCGGCACGAATGCCGTCAGATAAATGCCGAAACGCAAAAACTTTACTAATCCTGATTCTCTTGTAAATTGCTGCATAATTAACACATAATACCAGAATTTCCAAAAATTTCAACCTTATGTTATTTCAGAGTTACCCTGTATATTATTCCGACTGAATCGTCCGATATATAAAGCGCGCCGTCAGCTCCAAACTTCAAATCGACCGGCCGGCCCGATATTTTACCGTTATCTCCCAGCCATCCTGATATAAAATCTTCCGGCTTTTGGGACAGAACATTTCCATTAACATCCAAATTATATCTGACGACCTTGTATCCGACAGGTTCGCTTCTATTCCAGGAGCCATGATAAGCCACCAGTAGGTCGTTCTGCCATTCGGACGGCCATTTGTTATTTGATATAAATGCCAAACCTAAAGGCGCTGAATGGGCAGGAATTTGAATTATCGGTGATTCGGTTTTTCTGCAATCCGAGGAAATATCTATTCTTTGAAATTTTTCAGGGCTGAAAGTTTTGTCTCTCGTTTGATTGCCGTAACAGAAAGGCCAGCCGTATCTTTTGGCGCCGAACTTGTCTTCCGGACCGGCAACTTTAATGATATTTATTT
>CAZPLD010000005.1:0-28470 GCA_964587505.1 uncultured Candidatus Saccharibacteria bacterium
CTCCAGATCGGGGATAAATTTATACTTTAAAAATTTGATGGATTTTTTAACCAAAAGGTTTTTATAGTCGGCTACTACCAGAAGTCGGTCTACAGAGTTAGTTTTGGCGCAAAGAAAGCATGTTTGCCCGAAAGGAGTGTTTCTTTTGCATCCGACACATTCAAAATTTTTCTTGATTGATATGGCTCCGAGACATCTCCGGCAAATATAATCGCCGAATTTGCCGCAACCAATGCATCTCACCGGAAAAATAAGGTCCAAGAGCCAAGCAACGCTTTTCTGGGGATAATTCATAATATATAGACGTTGGTATTATGTTATACTTTTATTGTGGCCATTTTTAAACTTTTCGGAGAAAAAGGCAAATTAGGCGTTGATATCGGCACAGCTGCAATTAAAATTGTCGAGCTCGAAAAAGTGGGCGGACGTTTCTCGTTGAAAAATTACGGCCTGTTTGAATTGAAAGGCACAGATGTCCAGTCCTCCGGACCGGGTACAAGCCAGAGCATTCTTAAGCTTCCTGACCAAGAAATAATCTGGGGGCTAAAAGAATTGATAAGGAAAGGCGGTATTAAATCAACGGATACAATAACTTCAATTCCCTCCTTTTCAACTTTCACCACAATTATTGAGATGCCTTATCTGTCGGAACAAGACCTGGCTAAAGCATTGCCGTTTGAAGCCAGAAAATATATCCCCATACCCTTAAGCGAGGTCATCCTTGATTGGTCAATAATAGGCATTACTAACCAAGCCGGTCCAGTGACCGCCGGCTCGGCTTCTAAGCCCACCACTGTTCAGGTATTCCTGGCTGCGGTGCCGAAGGATGAAACAGAAAAATATAAAAGAATAATGAAAGGTGCCGGTCTTAACCTCCGCGCACTCGAACTTGAAAACACGGCCCTTATCAGAGCTTTGCTGGGGAATGATCTTTCTCCGACCGCTATCGTGAACATAGGCGGACGCAGTACTTCGATTGTTATTGTCGATAAAGGTTATGAGCGTGTCAGCCATAACTATGAGATTGGAGGGTTTGAGATAACCAGATCGATATCCCGCTCCCTGAATGTCAGCATCGAGAAGGCTGAAGAATTGAAAAGAAAAATGGGATTAAAAGAGGCCGATGAGAACATTGTAAACGAAGCTATGATTAATTTGATAGATATGATGGTTTTTGAGACCAGGAAAACGATAAACAACTATGAAAGCTCGAAGAATCAGAAAATATCAAGAGTCCTTTTGGTGGGCGGACTGACCAATATGCCAAATTTCATGAACTATTTCAAACAGAAATTGAATATGGATATTTACGGCGCCAACGCTTTTGCCAGAATTATTTACCCTGAATCATTAAAGCCGGTTATTCAAGAACTTGGCAACACGTTCTCCATAGCCGCAGGTTTGGCAATGAGAGATATCTAAATTATAATTAACAGAGCTTCGTGAAAAGCGAGGGACTATTCACAATGCTCCAAAACACAATGGATGAACAACAACAGCCAGTCGAGTCAACGCCAGTAGTACCGCCAGTTCCAGACCCTGTCCCAATACCATCGGAGCCACAACCTCAACCAGCACCGATTCCGGCGCCGCCCGCAGTACCCATACCGCCCGCACCTCAACCACAAACACCGAGCGGAAATACCGGTATGGCGATTCTGGCATATCTCGGCATTCTAATCGTCGTGCCTTTTCTGACTGAAGCTAAAAACGACCCGTTTGTTAAATTCCACTTGAAACAGGGATTAGCGCTCATCATAACGGAAATAATATTTTTTGTAGTGCAAGTTTTTATCGGCATCTTTTTGTCAGCGCTTCGTTTAGGCATTCTCGGTTTATTTATCTACCCCATCCTGTGGATTTTAGGGTTAGGATTTCTCATTTTAACTATAGTCGGCATCATCAACGCCGCCACCGGCAAGCAAAAGGAACTACCGATTATCGGCCAATTTGCTCGGAACTTTAATTTCTAAAGTTGTGAAAATAATATCAGTTGTTGTCCTAATTACATTTCTAATCTTAGGTTTTAAAATAATATCTTGGTATCTAAACAAACCCCAAGCATTAGGACATGAAATCAAAACTGAAAATATCACAGAAGGAGTAATTTATTATGAAAATTATTCTATTCCACCGCCCGGGTGCAAAGACACGACAATAATCATAGCCAAGTTGAAGAGTGGAGAACAACGTGGATACTTGGATGTTGGCTGTGAAGGCAAAAATAATCGCGATTTTTCTGTCACTGATTCGGATTTCAAAAAATTAATTGATGAGGCGAACAAACTTGTTCCTGCGGTTCCGATAAATTCTGATCTCCCACCTCTTGTTGGCGGATATCAAAAAGCTCTTGTGTTCTACAAAGATGGAAAGGAAATTACTATATTATATTCAAGGCAAGAATCCCAGAATGAAGAAGATGTTATTAAAGAAGTAGTTAACTTATTACCCTATAAATATAGGCTATTAGTTTGGTAACTTCGTAAATTATGCTCACACCAGAAGTACAACAATATATTAGTCAACAAAGGTCAGCCGGAACTTCTGACGACCAGATCCGGCAGAATTTGGTTGGGCAGGGGTGGAAGGAAGGTGATATAAACAAAATGCTCAAAAATAAAATCGCAAATGGACTTGTGGCGCTTACTATTTTTAGCGTATTGCTAGTGCCCGTTGTGCTTTTGATTTTTGTTTTCGGGGGCATATTTTTAGCGGATACAAAAGCTGGGGCAAACTATGCTCTTCTTTCGATGGGAGCTGGTATATTGTATCCTATTCTTTTAATAATTTTGGGTATTTTTAGCTGGAAGCGCAATACAATTGGACCCATATTAATACTTTTCCTTCTCTATGTTTTACCAATTATGTATTTATTTATTTTCGCAAGATGATTACACCAGAAATACAAGAATATATAGGTCAGCAGCGCGAGGCAGGAATTCCTGATGCGCAAATTCGCCAAACTTTGACCGTGCAAGGCTGGCAGCAAGCTGATTTGGATCAGGCATTTGGGCCAAGTCCTATAGTGAACGCTATGTCCGCAGTAGCTCCGGTAACTGCAAGCATATCCAGCACAAAAGTTATTACTGCCGTAATCACGACCTTGGTTATCTTGGGGGCAGGTGGTTACTTCATGTTTTCTAAAAGGAGCGCTCCACAAAATTCGCCGGCGACTAGTCAATCAAAGACCGCAACTAATTCTCAACAAAATTCAAACAGTGTTGCAGCACAGCCCTTCATCGTCGCCACAGCGCAACAGACAGCAGATGCTGCCAAGCTTGGTATGATCGCAGTTCCGGCGGGTAAATTTATAATTGGTGTAACGTCCGGCGAACAAAGTGCGAATGTGTGGCCTGCACAGGTGGTGAATATAAGATCATTTTATATTGACCAGACCGAGGTTACCAACAAGGCGTACAGCCAATTTCTCGTTAACCATCCGGATTGGCAGAAGGGGCAAGTGAAGTACGACAAGGCTGATGGGCGTTACTTGTCTGACCTGAACAACAACGCCGAGACTGGTTTATTGAATTTGCCAGTTACATGGGTCAGTTGGTTTGCGGCCAAAGCTTATTGCGAAGCGAATAACAAGCGCTTACCAACTGCAGCTGAATGGGAGAAGGCAGCACGAGGAACTGATGGCCGGCGATATCCATGGGGCTCTAAATTAGATGGTTCGCATGCAAATTTCTGTGATACTAGATGTGCCATGAGTTATCGCGACTCTCGCCTTGACGACGGATTCACAAAACTGGCACCTGCTGGCTCTTTCCCTCAGGGAGTCAGCCCATACGGAGCACTGGACATGAGCGGGAATGCACTTGAATGGGTTCAGGACTGGGAAGATCGTTCAGGAGAGTATTACAAGGTGCTTCCGACTTCGGATCCCACCGGGCCAAATAGCGGGCGTTCTCGGGCTTTGAAGGGCGGATCTTGGCTTTATAACGAGAACTTCTACGGCATACGTCCTGATCTCTATTTCGGATTCCTGCCCAATACGACGAATGTAGATATCGGCTTCCGTTGCGCAATGGACGCACGGATTCCTTAGCTAACACAACTTAATCAATTTTTAATTTTTTAAATAATGACACCAGAAGTTCAACAATATATCAATCAACAACGAACAGCAGGAGTTTCGGATTCTCAAATCAGACAATCTCTCACAACTCAAGGTTGGACACAAGCTGATTTGGATCAGGCATTTGGGGTGGCACCAAATACTGCTCCCCAAGCTTCATTGAGTAATAACACCAAAAAAATTATTTGGGCAATAATTATTATTTTTGTACTCTTACCTCTACTATCCTATGTTTGGTTTAGGATAGCTAATAATAGCCATGATCAGGAACAAGATGCTTATAATCTAATAAGCGAACAAATAAAGCAGAGTACCCTAAAAAATAAAACTGACCCTTATGCCATAAAAAATTTAGCTGATGCTCAAGCATTTAAACTGTGTGGCGACTGGCCAGGTGATTATCCCGAAAAAGCTTCTCTTATTAAAAGTTCACAACTTGGGCCCGAATTTGAATTGCCCACAGACTTCCGTGTTTATCCCGGTGCAGTTAAAATAGCTGAAGATGCCATTGTGTATTACTTTTGTACAAATGATGACCCTGATAAAATTATCAGTTTTTATTTATCAGACCAAACACCATGGAAGGTAGAGCAAATTGCCCGAGGACGAGAATTTTACCCGAAAATAAATGTTGGAAGTTCGCCACAGATCTTGATTGCCACAAAGGATAGTTCAACAAAATCTAAGGGCACGCAATTTGCTACCCCTAACGTTACGATGTTGATTTTTAGAGATGCGAATCAAACCGTATTGGCATTTATTCCAAATTGGTAAATTTTTATGCTCACACCAGAAATACAAAATTATATTAGTCAACAAAGATCCGCTGGGGTTTCGGACGACCAGATCCGGCAGAATTTGGTTGGGCAGGGGTGGGGTGAGAAGGAATTAAAATCTGTGCTAAAACCTAAATCCACTTTTCGGAAAATGCTTGTTGTATTGAACTACATTGCTATTCTGCCATGGCTTTGGATTATGTTCGGATCCCTTTTTATAGCCGACAATCCAAGACCTGGAGATATGCCCCTTCTTAAAACTATTTTTGCATTTATCTGGCTCATGCCGATATTTATTATTGTTTCCAATATTATTTCTTGGCGCAGAAAATCTTTGCTTTGGGCTTTGGCACCTTGGATTGCTCTGGTAATAGCGCTGGTATTCCTTTTTATCATTTACCCGCTATTCAGTATGCCTTCTGAATTAAATGGCTAACCCTGACCTCCAAAACTACATCACCCAATCCCGCCGGCAGGGCATGAAGGGTGATCAAAAATGACAACCAAAAAATATCTTATGTTTTTAATCCCGGCAATTATTCTTGCCGTTGGCATTACAGGCGGATATGTTTTTCTTAATTCACAGAAACCGAAAGAAGTTACAATAGGAACCCCGCTAAATCAAACCCAAATTGAAAATATAATTAAGGACTATGCAAAAATTAAAAAAGATTCAGACACAAAACCTCTTGAGAATAGAAATGCTTATCCAGCAAAAGGAATCCGAATCAATTTTAATACGCTGGGCTACGGTTATCAAAAAAATATAGATCTTGAAAGAACCACTCTGGTAACTAAAGCTCACGATGATTTTATTAAAAATAGAAATAGTTCCAACACCATATACCTTAATAAAGAACAAGTTACAAAAGTCCTCGACCTGCTCAATATTATATGGAAGACACGAATATCTGAATTAGCTAATAAAAATATCCAATGCAATGATCTGTATAGGGACATTGTCTTAACTGACGAAAATTTTTCAAAATCTTTAAACTATTGGTGCCCTATCGAGAATAAGACAGTGAGAGAGTTAGATGATTATGTAAGAAGTATTGAGTAGAATTTATATATGCCCAACCCCGACCTCCAAAACTACATCACCACATCCTGTCGAGGGGGGGGTGGTTTTATAATAAAAATTTTCGTGATACAATAAGCTTATCTATGGCGGGATTAGATGTGGATACAATTAAAGGAATTTTAATGCAGAGCGGTATCAAATCAGCCGAGATTTTTGGTTCGCGCGCCAGAGGCGATAACAGGCCAGACAGTGATATTGACATACTGATTCAGTTTGAAGAAGGTAAAACTTTAGGCCTGTTTGAGTTTGTCGCTCTTGAAAGGAAACTGTCCGAAACTCTGGGAGTAAAAGTTGATTTAATCACAAGAGATTCATTAAGTCCGCATATAAAAAGCTTCATCCTAAAGGATCTCAAAACAATTTATCAACTCTAAAATTTAAATGAAAAAAGATGAGGCCCTTTTAAAACACGTGCTTGAAGCCGTAGAAAGCATTGAAGAATATGTCGGGAAAATGACTAAAGAAGATTTTATGTCTGAAGGAAATAAGATGGTAAGAGATGCCGTTATTCGTGAATTTGAAATAATCGGCGAAGCAACCAGAATGCTTTCTGAAGAGACCAAAAACCTCAACCCTGATTTACCTTGGCGTGATATTGCCGACATGAGGAATAAGCTTATCCACGAATACTTTGGCGTAGAAATGGCGATTGTCTGGAAAACTATCGAATCAGATTTGCCAATGCTCAAAAAAGTCATTCAAGAAGTTTTAAGCTCCCTATCTAATGTTTAAGATTTTTTATTATTAACATGCCCACCCCCGACCTCCAAAACTACATCACCCAATCCCGCCGGCAGGGCATGACCGACGACCAGATCCGGCAGAATTTGGTCGGGCAGGGGTGGCCTGAAAATGATATAATGTCTGTATTAACACCAAACATGTCAGCATCTTTTAAGAATTCAAAAATTAAAAAGATTTTTATTATTTTAGTTCCCTCGCTCTGGATTATTGCTCTTTTTCTTCCCGCTTATATATTTCCTCCGTCACTGTACGATTCAAAACAAGGAACTTATTTCGGATATTATTGCCTACTTCTTGGCTGGGTTAGTAGCGGACTCGCTTTCCTTGCCTGGATAAGTAATCTTCCATGGCTAATATCCTATTTATTATTCATATCAAATAAGCCAGTGAGAGTTAAATCCATAATTTTTGCAGGTATTGCTTTTGTCTTTTCACTTAGTGCCCTTACAATAAATGAACTTCTCCGGGACGAAGCTGGTCATATGATAAAAGTAAATGTATCTATCGGTACATTTGTGTGGATTTTATCCATGCTTTTATTATTCATAGGTAATATTATTATTTACCGATCTCAAAAAAGTTCTAATTAGGAAATGTATATGCCCACACCAGAAGTCCAACAATATATTAATCAACAGCGCGCGGCAGGAATTGCCGATGCTCAAATTCGCCAAACTTTGACCGCGCAAGGCTGGCAGCAGGCAGATTTGGATCAGGCGCTTGGAGTTGCGCCGCAAGCGCCGATAAAAACTCCTATGCCCGGCTGGGCCAAGACATTGATTATTGTTTTGATTCTGTTATTTGTTTTACCACTGCTGATTTGGGGCGGAATTGCAGGATATGGTTATTATAAATACCGGCAGATAAAATCAGTGTTGCCGCCCGGTGTTGCCGATAATTTGTATCAGCCGCCTTCCTCTAGCAATAATTCCGTCGGCATTCAATCACTGCAAAAACTTTGCGGTAATTGGCCGCAGATAAAATCGGATATTGATTACGTTTCAATCTCAAAAGCTATAAGTACAGAAAATTTATCTAATGAAGCTAACGGGATGGCGGTATTCCCACAGTCCATTAAACTGATTGATAGAAACACCCAGGGGTCTACCATCAGATTATTGGTGGTTTGCGCTAAATCTACGAGCGTTTCCGCCGTAGCTAATTATTATGAGGGCTTGGGTGGATATACAGTCGGAGATATTGCGTCTTTGCCAGCCGGTTATTCCCAGAATCTAGGAAGTCTAAAGCCAATCAAGATTATCGACAATTCCAAAGGGGTGCTTTATGTCTACGATGCTGGCAATAACGACTCTCTGCTTTTCTACACCCATCATTAGAATATCTATCTTAAGCTTAAGATGAAGTCAAAAATAAAAATTATATCAATATGCTGCCTTGTTTTCTTATCAATTCTTATTTTCGATAAGCTTGAATTTAATTTGACCGTGAAAGCTGCGTCGGTGGATTCATTTAGTCCGGGGTTTGCTTATACCAGCAAATCCTGCAGTAGTAGCGCTGGCGGCCTGCCATCATTTAACTGCACTTTGGAGGTATCTGGTCCGGGAGGCGGAATATATTCGGTGACTGTCCGGTACCAGGTATATTATGACGCGGCTGACGCCACGATGTATGCGGAAATCTACCGTGATAATGCAGGCGGCACGTTCACCGAAAGTAAGGATAAGGCATTAGTGAAAATAGATGTAGTTTCTCACGCGATAACTGAAGCGCAGGTGAATACCCTCATTGACTATGCTTTTCAATTTGGACAAAGTCTATTCCCTAAACCAATTCAAACACTCCGACCAACCCTTACGCCCTATCGGACACCCACCCGAACACCGATTGTAATAAATAGCTATTCTCCGATACCAATCGCCAAAACTTGCGGTGAATATGTAGATATCTATAGCGGATTTGGCGATCTGCTATCGCCCCAAGGCCTCGATGATTTTCAAAAAAATAGAACTCCTAATTTTTCACAACCAAAAGTAATTAAAACCCAGGGGGATAAATTTTTTCCGGCGGATAAAATCGAATCTATTTGGGGTAAAAAAATTGTGTATACTACCTACTTTGACTCTATCACAGCCGCCCGAGCCAACGAAGAGATAAAGCGCATCCAAGAACAGGGTCAAAAATTACTGGATTTAATACCGCCCCAATTACGCTCTCAAGCCGGAACAGGCACTCTAGGTAACTCGGAACCTGCCTTACCTGTAGCCAATAGCCACGCAGGACAAACATATTATGCGGAATGCACCATTAATTTTTCAATTCTTGATGCAAGTAACGCGAAAAGTTTTCTTGACAGCCTGAAAGATAAAATTATGGTCGGCTACGCCGAATTTTCCGGTCAAGCACCGAAATATAGTAAAAATGACTTTTTTTCTGGAGTGCCGCAATCCTCGATTAAAGATTTTGAGACCTCCAATAAAATAGGCGATAACTATTACTATATTGATGTATCCTTTTCGGGCGGCGGGGCAAGTTTTGATTATCTTGCAGTCGCGGCATCCCAGGGCAAGTATAGCGCCTCGGTTCTATTCTATGACCCAGCTAAACGAGCACAGGCCGAAGAGATTCTAAGGTTAATTCTTAATCAAGCAGGCGGCGCAATCTCGACAACTACTGACTCTTCATCATCGAGCGCTTCACCTAAAATCACCGATCAGGCGCCGATTATCGATTCCGTGACCACCAGTCCCACCAGCGCCGTGCTATCGGCGGGCAAGGAATTTTTCCATGACCAAATTGGCATTGTGACGTTCGTGGACAATAACCTGATTCTGGTCATTAAGGGCAAGAATCTTAACGGCGCGGTCCTTAAAACAGATAATATCGGTCTTGACGGCAGACCGGGTATAGAATTCAGGGACATTCGAGTAAGCGCCGACGGAACAATGGTGGCCGCTCAAACAACCATAAAACCAACGGCCAAGGAAGGGAACACGCTGCTGACGCTTACCAATGCCGCCGGTAAATCGGCAACTGCTAAAATCGAGATCCTGATTACCGGCACGCAATATCTCCAGCGCAAATTTGCCGACAACAGCAATGTGAAATTTTTCGGCGACTGGCCGGACTACATGCCTTATCAAAGAGTGCTGGATCTGGAAAAGTCCGTGAGGAAGGGGCTTCAAGCAATTAACAAAAATACCTATAATCGGCTGGGTATAATGATTCAAATTTACGAAATGAGTTCCTGGAAAAATTTTCAGATGGCAAAATATTGCCCGCTTTCATTCGCAGTTGCTGGATGCGCGAGTCCAAGCGACCGTGTTATTTATGTTTCGGAATATATCAGTCCGGATAGCGATAAAACCACGGGCACTGTTATCCTTCACGAATCAGCCCACAAACTCCATTTTTATTACGAAGGCAATTATGCTCCGGTGCCGTCAACGGCAAACAATTTTGACGGAGAATGGAAAGCGATATTAGGTAATTTAAAGTCATGCAGTTATCTCCCGTTATTAAATGATAACAGCTGGTCTGATAAGACCAGGAAACCGTCCCGTTGCGGTTTTGACTGGTCATACGGGGCCTATCGGGTACAAGATTTATTACTTCCAAAGTTTTATGAAGACGTGGCCACCTCAACCGAAACAGCACGGCTAAATCCAGCGAAACTTAATCAGAATAAAGCATCGGGGGATTCTCGATATGGCCAAAAAGCCGGCCTTTTAGACAAATATGGATTTTAAACACATTGCACAATTTATTGCCGTAATTCTAATCGTTTTTCCTATTTTTGCTTTTGCGAGTTCGCAGGATTATTTATTTGTTTCATTTGATTACGATTATGCGACGCGGGTTTTTAGTAACGTCTCGGCTGACCAGCGAGTCGTTGATTCATCAAAAATAACTGGACAAGATGTCGGAGACCATACAATAACTCTCGAGGATTCACAAGGGGTTTTGAGCCAAGCCAAGTTTTTTATTCCTGATCCGGCAATCGCAGAGGTAGAAAGTTTGGGCAACGATACCGGGGGTTATGGTTCCGCGAAATACTATTCCGCGACAGTCGGATTAGCTCTGACCAGATCCGTCCAAGCCGGCAACGGAACCATCACGATAAGCCGCAATAGCCAGATATTACTAAGCCAAAAACTGTCCGACACTCCAATCAATATCTTAAAATCAAGCAATAATAGGGTCATTACGCCAACGATTGAGCCGTCATTCCCGCCATATCCGCCAATGCCTCAAAGTGGTTCTTTTATCCGTACGGCGCTGCTTTGGTCCCCGCTCATATTATTGCCAATTGTCCTGCTCGTTCTCTGGTTTTTGTTCAAAAAAAGACGAGTAAATCAACAAGCCATACCGCCAACTCCGCCCATAACTCCACCGGCTCCACCTGCTTAGGCTCATGTTGATAACAAGTGCAATCTGTTGGGGTATAATAAAGTCAGATGCCTGATCAAAACGGGTTACAACTGCTTCCCGAGACAAGAAGAAAGATAGAGATCAAGATCCCGGGAGAAAATAGGCTTGTTTACACGGGAATTACAACCCTTATTTTGATATTTGTTCTGACGGGCGGTCTTTATTTTTATAAGATTTCTCTGGAAGACAAGAAGGGCGAATTAGACGCAAACATAATCAACCTCGAAAAAGAAAGGGACAAAAAGATTGAGGCCAATCTTTTGACGCTAAACAAGCAATTATCACTGATATCGACCCTTTTGGATTCGCACATTATCTGGTCTAAGGCAATGGGCAAGATTGAGGGCTTGTTTCAGCCACAAGTTCAGTTTATATCGTTTTCTGCCACTGTTTCCGATAATAGGTTTGAGTTTAAGGCCTTAGCCCCCAACTATACCGTGGTGGCCAGACAAATAGCCGCTTTGGTTTCCGACGACTCAATAAAGGACGTTTCTTTGAACAATATCCACGTTCTCACAAGCGGAAAATTAGAGTTCAGCATAAAATTGGACTTCGATAAAACTAAATTCCTAAAACAATGAATCCGAACAAAAATTACATCGGAGCCGGACTTATGGCTGCAGCAATAGTTATGTTTTGGACATTAGCCCTTCCTTTTTATAACGGCATTTCTGACCTGGATGCTGCCATCAAGGAGAGAGAAGACCTTCTGGAATCAAGAAATGCTATCATAATAAACATCAGGGGGTTAAATAAAGAGTATCAAAAAAGAATCCCCGAGATTGCCAAACTATCGGCTATCGTTCCGTCAAAGAAAAGCGTCGCTGAAATTTTATCTGCTATTACCGATATCTCAAGCAAAAACGGCATTGAGCTGTTCAGCTCTGCAATGACCAGCCAAGTTAGCTCCGATACAGGCACCAACCCCTATAACATTTTGTCTCTGGAATTGTCTGTAAATGGAAGCTATTCGGGACTGACCAATTTTCTTAAAGCACTCGAGAAAAATTTGCGGCTCGTGGATATAATTTCGATTGACGCCTCGGCTAGTACGGTAAACACTTCTGTTTTGACTTTTACCATAAAAGGGAATGCATATTATTTAAAATAATGGCTCCACAACAATCAAACAACCAAAGCGTTCTGATAGCATCCCTGATAATAGTTCTCGGTTTTGCAGCCGGATATTTTTATTATTCCCAATGGGCAGTCCCGGCTAGAGTTCTCATCGAACCGCCTCCGGTAGCAGGCAGAGATGATCTTAAGATGTTCGAAAACTTGAAAATAGATTTTTCGATATTAGATAACGCTAAATACAAAGCGCTGGAAATTTTCGGAGAATCGCCGGTTAACCCAGGAGTTACGGGCAAAAAAGACCTTTTTGCCCCGATATAGTAAATCCTAAGCACTAAACCAAACTCTAAACAAATCCAAAATTAAAAATTCAAAACAGTTTGAGATTTGAATATTAGGATTTAGATATTGTTTAGGATTTAGAAATTAGAATTTAGGATTTTTTAATTTATGCCCATCAAGATACCTCAAACCCTCGTAAGCGAACTGGTTCGTCTGAATATAATTTCAACAGAAGATGTTGCTACTTTTTCGGATTTGGCCCAAAAAGAAAATAAAGATTTCGGCCAAGTTCTCATAGAAAACGCCGTCGTTTCCGATCCGGATCTCTTGGGAATAAAATCCAAGCTCTACCGCCTACCAACGGTCGATCTGGAAGGTTATGAATTTGACCGTAACGTTTTAAAAGAATTCTCCGAGGATATAGTTAATTTTTACAAAATTGCTCCTTTTGAAAAGTCAGGGGATGTTCTGAAAGTGGTAATCATCAACCCCGAAGCTATAGATGCCCTTGAAGCATTAAAATTCATAGCCGAAGATAAGAAATTAGTACTGGAGAAATATTTGGTAAGCTACCGAGATTTTGAGACCATAGTCAAGAATTATAGAACCCTATCGGGCGAGGTGGGACAAGCTCTCGAGTCCTTGGCCGAAGAAAAAGGAGAGAAGAAAGAGGAAGAGGGAGCTTCCATTAGGACGATCGAGGATATTACCGCCGAAGCACCAGTATCAAAAATAGTGGCCGTCTTGGTAAGGCACGCTGTTGAGTCCAGAGCATCCGATATTCATATCGAACCATTTGAGGATCGCGTCCGAACCCGATTCAGAATAGATGGTATTCTCACAACAACCCTGACCTTGCCTAAAACCCTTCAGTCGGCAGTAGTAACCCGCATTAAAATTTTATCCGATTTAAAAATAGACGAAACACGGCTTGCTCAAGACGGAAGATTCTCCACCAAACTTGGCAGCCGCAGAGTAGATTTCCGTGTTTCAACTTTTCCGACAAAGAACGGAGAAAAGGTGGTAATGCGTATTTTGGATCCGTTAACCGGCAAGGTGGAGTTGCCTGAATTGGGGTTAGAAGGAAGATCGGCAGAGGTAATAGAGAGAGCAATAGCGAAACCCTTCGGAAGCATTCTTATAACCGGTCCCACCGGTTCCGGTAAGTCAACGACTCTGGCCGGCATGCTTAAAAAAATGAACAGCGAAGATGTGAACATAGTTACACTCGAAGACCCAATCGAGTATTTTGTTGACGGAGTTAACCAGTCGCAGGTTCACGAAGAAATAGGGTACACTTTTGCCAATGGTTTACGCCACATCTTAAGACAGGACCCGGATGTCATAATGGTGGGAGAGATAAGAGACCGGGAAACGGCCGGTTTGGCTACTCAAGCCGCTTTAACAGGCCACATCGTTCTTTCAACACTGCACACTAATGACGCAATGGGCGTTGTGCCGCGTTTGATAGATATGGGCGTTGAGAAATATTTAATTCCCTCCACCCTGAACGTTGCCGCAGCTCAAAGATTGCTGCGTAGATTATGCCCAGACTGCAAGCTTGAAATTAAAGCCAACACTGCCGAAGAAAAAATGATAAGCGAAGCCATTCTGGATATGCCTGCCGATTATCAAAAAGAGTATCTTTCCAAGTCGGGTTATACGATATATAAGCCGAATATTGAAAATCCTTGCAAAAAATGCGGAGGCAAAGCGTTTAAAGGAAGAATAGCTATTTTTGAAATGCTGGAAATGAACGACCAGTTGGAAAAAATAATATTGGGGGAGCTTTCCGAAGCAGCTCTTCGCCAAGAAGGAAAGAGGCAGGGAATGATAACAATGTTCCAGGACGGAATTTTGAAAGTATTAAAGGGGATAGTATCATTAGAAGAGTTGCTTGAGATCGCTCAAGCAGGCGACAGCGCATAAATAGTAATAAAGAGGCAAGGAGGCAAGGAATCAAGCAATCAAGGAATAAAATTAACTTGTTGCTTGTCTCTGAATTGCTTTATTTCTTAAGATGGAACCAAAACAATATTTAGATGAGTTGCTGTTAACAACCGCCCAACAGGGAGCGACCGACCTGCATTTGTCTCCCGGCCATTATCCGACAATAAGAGTGGACAGCCGTTTGATAATGCTCAGCCAGCAAAAGATCTTGGATAAAGAGACTTTGGAGGGGCTGGTTTTCACCCTCTTGGGAGAAGAACGCAAGGCCCGATTCTTGTCGGAAAAAGAATTGGACTTTTCGTATGAATTGGAGGGGAAGAACAGGTTCAGAGTAGATGCTTATCAAACCAAAGGCGGCATGGCCGCTTCTTTGAGGTTGATCCCTAACGAAATTAAGACTATCGACGAGCTTAATCTGCCCCAAATAACCAAAATATTCTCAAAACTGTCCCAGGGTTTTGTTTTGGTGGTAGGACCGAACGGCCACGGCAAATCTACGACTTTGGCCGCAATAATAGACATGATAAACAAAGAACGGGCAGAAAAGATCGTGACCATTGAAGACCCGATAGAATATATTTTCTCTCCTGATAAAAGTATCGTCGACCAAAGAGAGGTTTATCAGGACACATTTTCTTTCCACAAAGCTTTGCGGTCCACCTTCCGGCAAAATGCCAACGTGATCATGGTGGGAGAGATGAGGGACTACGAAACCATGAGTGCGGTAGTAACTGCGGCAGAGACAGGACACCTAGTTTTAACTTCTTTGCACACAAACAGCGCCTCCCAAACTATCGAAAGGATCATCGATAGCTTTCCGCCAAATCAAGAATTGCAGATCAGGAACCAGCTGGCCAACACTATTTCCGGAATAATTTCACAAAGACTGATCCCGAGAATAAAAGGCGGCCTTATCCCGGCAGTTGAAGTTATGATAGCTACCCCGGCCATCAGAACTTTGATCCGCGATAACCGCCCCAAACAGATGGACATGGTGATCGAGACCAGCCAAGACATGGGAATGATAAGCTTAGACAGGTCATTAGCTGACCTGGTCAGGAGAAAAGAAATAAGCTGGGAAAGAGCGGAGTTCTACTCCCTGAACCAGGCTGAATTAAGAAATTTAATGAGATAAGATGAATTTTTCATACCAAGTTAAAACTCAAAGCGGAGAAATAATCGAAGGAAAAGTCGAAGCTCCCGACGAGAACGTTGCTGTTAATCTTCTTCAGGGAAAGGGGTATATAATCTTAACCATTAAACAAATAGAGGGTGATATTTTTTCGATAGATCTTAATAAATATCTACAAAAACCGACCAATAAAGACATCGTTATTTTTACCCGCCAGCTTTCGACTCTTATCGACGCCGACATGCCGTTAGCCGAAGGGTTGAGAACCTTAGCCCGTCAATTCGAAAAACCAACTTTAAAAAAAATAATTTCTGAAATATCAGATGCGGTTGAAGGAGGTTCTTCTTTGTCTAATGCCTTAGCCGCCCATCCCAAACATTTTTCTTCCTTTTATATTAAACTGGTCCAATCAGGAGAAGTATCGGGTAAACTGCATGAGGCCTTGCTTTACCTGGCTGACCATCTTGAAAGAAGCCAGGAAATAAATTCTAAGATAAAAGGCGCTCTGGCTTACCCGGCATTCGTGGTTTTTGCTCTTATTGTCGTTTCCGGAATCATGGTGGTTTATGTTTTGCCTCAATTATTAGCCATCTTCGAGGATGTCGGCGTCACTGACCTGCCTCTAACTACCAGGACGCTCATTTGGGTAACCACTTTTATCAATAAATATATTTATTACCTGGTTGCCTTTATCTTCGGCTCCGCTTTCTTAGGATGGCGATATGTCCAAACCACCGAGGGTAGGGCTGTGTTGGATAACTTTAAGATAAATATGCCCGCTTTAGGAATGGTGGTAAGAAATTTGTACCTCGCCAGAATATCCGAAAGCTTATCTACCTTGATCAAATCGGGAATAGCTATTCTCGATGCCATTCATATTACCTCTGACTTAGTCGGCAACGTTAACTACCAGAAAGTTCTTTTAGATGCTGAAGAAAGCGTCAGGGGAGGAGGTAACATGTCCGACGTCTTCAGTAAACACAAGGAAATCCCCCCCCTTATGTCATCTATGGTGGCGATAGGGGAAAAGACGGGAAAATTGGATTTTATGCTCGGACACATTTCAAAGTTTTACAAATCCGAATCGGATAACACCATAGACAATATCGCCACTCTCATCGAGCCTATTTTAGTTTTGGTCCTCGGTGTAGCTGTAGCAGTCTTGGTGTCCGCAATTTTGCTTCCGATATATAATCTGGTCAACGTGACCTAATTAGTTCCATCGAGTGTGTTGATAACTATAATTTGTCAGAACAAATGCGTAAGTTGTATACTTAAGATATGAAAAATAAAAGCCAAAAAGGACTCGCCCTGAGTTTATCGAAGGGTTTCACATTGGTCGAATTGTTAGTCGTCATTGCCATTATTGGTATCTTAGCCACATTACTCTTACTTCAGTTAGGAGTTGCAAGACAACGAGCAAGAGATGCAAAAAGAATTGTTGACGTAAGCCAAGTAAGAACAGCCGCCGAACTTTATTTTGATGATGCCGGCCAATACCCTCAAGTTGCGACCTTTGCTGGTTTAAGCGCTCTTCTTGTTCCTAAATACATGACCCAGCTCCCTGTAGACCCCTTAAACGTTGGCAACTATTCTTATAATTATGCTTACAACGGTCTGACTAAGTTTCATATTTGGGCGGAACTTGAACAATCTGCCGCCGGCCTAAAAAGCGATGCGGATATTGATTCCACGGGATGGCTTGGACAGACACAAAATGGAGCTGATGCCAATGGTGCCAACTGTACCACTGGTGCCATCGACTGTGTTTACGACCACGGCCAAAACCAATAAATTAGTGAGTGGAAAATAGTAATTAGTAAATAGAAGGTTAAGAAACAAAATCCCGTTATTGACGGGATTTTGTTTTATATCTGTTATACTTTACTAATGATTACCGCTTTGTTTGTATTTTTAACAGGTTTAAGTATTGGAAGTTTTTTAAACGTAGTCATTTTCCGGCTGGATAAAAAAGGCGGTCTTTTAACGGGCCGTTCAGAATGCCTTAAATGCTTAAAACAGCTTAGGTGGTATGACCTATTTCCGGTGTTAAGCTATGTTTTGCTGGGCGGAAAGTGTCGGAGTTGCAAAAACAAGATATCTCCTGTCTATCCTTTGACGGAATTAGCTACAGCATTTTGCTTTTTATCGTTCTACTTAGTCTATAAGCCGGTCTTTGGAGTGATGGATTTTTACTACCTATTGATCATTGTCTCGTTTATCGCTTTGATTTTCTTTGATTACCTTTATTTCTTGATTCCCGATAAAATAATTTTACCACTGATTATTATCTCCGTTCTATTCAATTATTTATTCCGGCGGCCTGAATTCATGAGCTTGTTATTATCTGCCTTAGTTCTGGGTGGTATTTTTGCTATAATACACATAGTCTCCAGCGGAAAGTGGGCGGGTTTTGGAGATGCCAAGCTTTTGTTTTTAATAGGGTTAGTGCTCGGCTATCCTTTGGGATTTCTGTCGATGCTATTTTCCATTTGGACAGCAGCGGCAGTGGGGATCGTATTAATGCTCTTAGGGAAGGCTGACCGTAAAACCGCTTTGCCTTTCGGTTCTTTCCTGGCCGGCATTTCAATTCTGATAATTATTTTTCAACATGAAATACAAAAATTTTTTTAAAAAACCCCTCTTTGTTCAAATCGCGCTTTTATTAGCACTGGCGGGGTTGGTATATTTCTTGAAGCCATCTCTCAATCTCTCAAACAGCAACACTTCCGGCTTGGCGACATTGGCAATAAACTTCGAGACAGAAAAAAGATTTTTTGAGGGAGAAGTCGTTAAAGACATGACCATGCTGGATGCATTGAGCGCTGTAGTTTCAGTGGGTAAGATAAAATTGAACTACGTTATCGACAAGTCCGGTAATGTAAATATCTGGGAAATAGACGGCTATACCAATGGAGGCGGCAATAAATACTTCACTTTTTATCTCAACTCCAAGAAAATAGCCACAAAAGATTTAAATAGAGAGACGGTTCGTAAGAGAGATAAAATAGAAATCAGGTTTCAATAAATATGAAGGACTCTTCAGGTTTTACTTTAGTTGAAATCTTGGTGGTAGCAGCAATAACTGGAGTCATCAGTACTTTTATGCTGATCAGCTTCCCAAGAACGAGGGTAGACCTGAATGTGGTTTCGGCTGTATTTACCGAGCAAGTAAGAGCTCTTCAGGCTAAAGCCAATGCAAGTTCAAAATATGATGACGGCGGGGGAGCCGGCTTAGCCATACGCTGCGGATATGGAATACATTACATAGACCCTCTATCTTATAGTATTTATGCGGGGCCTATCGCGTCTTCGGTAGATTGTTCAACGCTTAATAAAAATTTTGGCAGCGGAGACTCGATCATATCAACAAATGTTTTTACCGATCTGGGAATTGAATTTAAAGAACCTTTTGCGGACATCTTCTTTGAACCGCCCGACCCGAAAACATATATAAATAATGTATATTCTCTAGGTTCCAATCCCGAGGTAATAACAATTGGAAAAGCTTCCTTGGATTGCTCAATTTCAGTATGTAAAAGCACTTGTTTTTATTCGTCCGGAAAAATTGAAGATTGTTCTGGAGCTACTCCAACGCCTACACCAACTCCCACGCCAACTCCGACGCCGACCCCCACACCGACGCCAACTCCCACATGGACCTTAACGGTTTCCAAAGCAGGGACGGGTAGCGGCACCGTCACTGGTAACGGCATTAACTGCGGCAGTACTTGTTCTGTTGATCTGGCTGACGGAACTATTACGTCTTTGGTAGCAACCCCCGCGGGAAGCGATACATTTACCGGATGGTCAGGAGCTTGTTCCGGAACAGGAACCTGTATTACAACCATGGATTCTAATAAATCAGTAACAGCGACCTTCACTTCTAATGCCGTAACCTCGGCAACAGGAGGAACTATTACTAACTCCGGGGGTTATACTATTCACACATTTACATCAAGTGGAACATTTAATGTTATATCTATAAAACCGGGAGCCACAGTCGAAGTCCTTATTGTGGGTGGAGGCGGAGGCAGCCACGTCGGAGGCGGAGGTGCAGGAGGAGTTATCATAAATAATTCGGTTTCTATAAGCGTTCAGTCATACTCGGTTGCCGTGGGTGGAGGCGGCGCTATTTGTGGAAACGGCCAAAATAGCTCGGCCATATCTTTAGTTGCGGTAGGCGGAGGAGGAAATTGTGGCGGAGCGGGTTTTGCTGGCGGCAGCGGGGGAGGCGGTTATCCCGGTTATCCGGGAGGAAGCGGTACGGCAGGACAAGGACATAATGGAGGCGTGGGCGGAAGTGCTTCCGGCGGTGGCGGAGGCGGAGCAGTAGGTGTAGGGGCAGACGGTGGTCCTAATCGGGGAGGTGCTGGCGGTGGCGGAATATCTTCCTCTATTAGTGGGGGACCTGTTAACTACGGTGGAGGCGGAGGAGGAGGAGGCAGTAATGAATCAAACGGAAGCAGTGGCGGATCAGGCGGCGGAGGAGATGGTAATTCTCAAAGCGGTAACCCCGGAACCCCAAATACCGGCGGCGGTGCTGGAGGAGGTTGGTTTGTTAACGGCAACGTTGGCGGGTCGGGTATTGTTATAATTAGATATATTCCCTAATGAAGAAAGACCAAAAAATAAATACCGGAGCCGGATTCACTCTCATTGAAGCTCTTGTGGCTTTGGTTATCCTATCGATAAGTATCGTTCCCGCCCTTATCCTTTCCAGTAATCTTTCGGAAATAGCTTCTGTTGCCAAAAACAACCTTATCGCTGCCAACTTGGCTCAAGAAGGCGTTGAAGTTGTCAGGGCCATAAGAGACACTAATTGGTTTAACGGAGTGGCTTTCAATACCGGTCTTGCAAACGGTGTTTATAGAACAGAATGGAACTCTGACGCTTTGTTATCGCTGGGTACAAACCCTCCTCTGAAATTGGGTAACGGGCTTTATAACTATTCCGTCGGACAAGATACCGTCTTTAAAAGAACCATAACCTTAACCAACATTGGCGCTGCCGAATTAAAAGTTGTAAGCGATATTACGTGGACAGAAAGGAGAGACAGGGTTAAAAATATTCAAGTAGAATCCCGTTTATTTGACTGGAAATGATTACTATATTCAACAAAAAAACAAATGCTCCTAAAAATGGTTTTACGATAGTGGAAGTTTTGGTTTCTTCTTTGGTCTTTTCTATCATAGCCATGTCCATAAGCGCTATTTTTGTCCAAATAATCGGCTTGCAAAGAAGGACGCTGGCCAACCAAAAAATACAAAACGACTCGTTGTTTGTTCTTGAAATGATGTCGAGGGATATCAGAGTAAGCAGGATTGCCAGCCAAGAATCGTCAAACTGCGACTTAACGGCACTTACCATAACCCATCCAACTAAGAACACGGTCATTTACAGAGTAGCCAATGGATACGTAGAAAAAAGCGAGAATGGGGGAAGTTTTTTGACCATTAGTAGTCAAGATGTTAACTTCACCAGAATGAATTTTTGCGTAAAGGGTTCCGGAATAAACGATAACCAAACACCGCGGGTGGCTATTCTTACAACGGTCGAAAACAGAATCGGCCGGGAAATTTTAAAAATAAATCTCCAAACATCAGTCTCGTCCAGAGACGTGCTTGACGAGTTTCAATATCCATGATGGCTAACCAAAGAGGTTCAATACTAATTTATTCGGTCTTAATGCTGGGGGTTATTTTGACGATAACTTTTGCTTTGGGAAACATATTGCTGCCTAAACTAAGAACAGCTACCAATGAGGTAAATTCAACAGCAGCCTTATATGCAGGTGATAGTGCTTTGGAGTGGTGTCTTTATGTAAATAGAAAAAAACCAGTTCCTTCGGCAACTCCTATGCTGCCGTTAAGCAACGGGGCAACGGCTACGGTTTACCAGGGAACAACAGCAACCCCGGCAACCTGCTACGAATCAACCTTAAACCACCGCGCTGTCGGAAACTTTCGAGGAATCTCTAGGTCATTTATTATAGAGGAATAAAAGAAAGAGTGAGTACTAACTTCAGACCTTTTCAGGCCATTTTATTTTTGTTAGAATGAGCCCATTCTTAAAGCGATGGTTTCGAAACTAACCGATAAAAATGCGGCAAAAGAAAGGATAGAGAAGCTCAAAAAAACGATCGACCACCATCGCTATCTTTATCATG
Source organism: uncultured Candidatus Saccharibacteria bacterium (assembly GCA_964587505.1). Lineage (GTDB taxonomy): Bacteria > Patescibacteriota > Minisyncoccia > 2-02-FULL-40-12 > GWA2-44-9 > 2-01-FULL-41-26. The sequence goes on from CAZPLD010000005.1 coordinate 21,682, forward strand.
TCCTGGACCGCCAGGAGATATCAGACGAAGCTTTGGATGCGCTCAAGAAAGAGCTTTTCGACATAGAACAGGAATTTCCAGACTTAATAACCCCCGATTCGCCGACACAAAGAGTAGCCGGCAAACCGCTCAAACAATTCAAAAAAGTACATCATCCCGAACCAATGCTCTCGTTCAATGATGCCTTTGACGAGAATGATATGAAAGAATGGGAAGCACGCTTTGAAAAAATATCTCCGGGAGCTAAAAAACACGGTTATTACTGCGAACTGAAAATAGATGGTTTAGCCATAGAACTAACTTATAAAAAAGGTCTTTTGGATAATGGTTCTACAAGAGGAGACGGAATTATAGGAGAAGACGTGACCCAAAATCTCAAAACCGTAGATGCTATACCGCTTGTTTTAAACGAAAAAAAAGATGTGGTTATAAGAGGCGAGGTTTTCATAACCAGAAAAGAGTTCGAAAATATAAACAAGGCCCAGAAAAAAGCTGGATTGAAAATTTATGCCAACCCGCGTAATTTGGCTGCCGGTTCTATACGACAGCTCGACCCTAAAATTACAGCTTCTCGCCGCATGGATTCTTATGCCTATTCCCTGATAACCGATTTCGGACAAAAAACCCACGAAGAAGAACATCTGATACTGAAAGCTCTCGGCTTTAAAACAAATCCTCACAACAAAGCGGTTCCGGACATGGAAGGGGTAAATAAATTCCGAAATCATTGGGAAGAAGAAAGAGAGAAACTAAATTATGAAATAGACGGCGTAGTAGTCATCCTGAACCACGTTAGCACTCTTGGCCGGCTGGGCGTAGTCGGAAAAGCACCCCGGGGAGCAATTGCTTACAAATTTTCGCCAAAAGAATCTGAAACGGTAGTTGAAGACATAGTTGTACAAGTAGGCCGGACTGGGGTTCTGACTCCAGTTGCTGTTTTGCGTCCTGTTCAGATCGGCGGTACCACCGTCTCCCGGGCAACTCTCCATAATCTTGACGAAATAAAACGACTTGGAGTCAAAATAGGAGATACCGTTATTGTGGGTAGGGCCGGTGACGTAATTCCTGACGTAAAAAAAGTTTTGAAAGAATTGCGGACTGGAAAAGAAAAAGAATTCCACATGCCCAAGAAGTGTCCTGCTTGCCGTGAGCCTGTCGAACGGTTTGCAGATCAGGTGGCCTATAAATGTGTCAATAAAAGTTGCCCGGCCATAAAGAGAGAGGCAATCTACCATTTTGTTTCCCGCAAGGCTCTGAACATGGAAGGCGTCGGTCCCCGGATAATAGACAACCTCATGGCTGCCGGGCTCATACGCGATTCTGCTGATTTGTTCAGTCTCAAAAAAGAGGATTTACTAAATTTGGAAAGATTTGCCGACAAATCAGCCGAGAATGTCATAGACGCAATCCAATCCAAAAAGAAAGTCACTTTGAATAAGTTTGTTTACTCTCTTGGCATTGACCATGTCGGTGAGGAAACAGGTTTTGTTTTGGCCAAGAAATTCAAATCGTTAAAAAATATAGCAGAAGCGGGTTTGGAAGAACTTCAAAATGTATCAGACGTAGGACCGATAGTAGCTCAAAGCATATATTCTTGGTTCCAAAAACCTTATAACAAAAACATCTTGACTAAATTTAAAAAAGCCGGGGTTCAAGTTATAGAAGAAAAAACCACCAAAGAATCTGCTAAATTTGCCGGAAAAACATTTGTCTTGACCGGCACGCTTGAATCCTTAGGACGAGACGAGGCCAAAGATAAAGTCAGAGAACTGGGCGGGGATGTCTCCGGCTCGGTCTCCAAAAACACTGATTACGTCGTGGCCGGTTCCGAACCGGGGTCCAAATATGACCAAGCACAAAAGCTCGGCGTTAAAATCATAAATGAGAAAGAATTTTTAAACATGGTAAAATGAAGTTATGCTTACCGACAAAGAGGTCAAACATATCGCCAGCTTGGCGAGGATAAAAATAACCGAGAAAGAAGAAAAGAGTCTTAAAAAAGACCTTTCTTCGATTTTGGAATATATAGATAAGTTAAATGAAGTTGATACCGAAAAAGTTGAGCCACTATATCAGACAACTGGGCTGGTTGATTCATTCCGAGTTGATGAGCCAAGGGGAGAATTCAAGATGGACGAAAATCTTAATGAAAAATTAATCGGCCAAGCACCTTACAAAGAAGGCAGATTTGTAAAGGTTAAATCTGTTCTCTCGCACAAATAAAGACATGGAATTAGGATTTACAATCAAAGATATCAAAGACGGCCTTCAGAAGGGCCATTTTACGGCTGAAGAAATTTTTAAAAAGTATTCCGACAAGATTGGGAAGGAAAATAAAAAGCTAAACGCCTACCTGTCGGTCTTCGACCTCCCAAATTCCAAATTCCAAATTCCAAATTCCAAAACAGCGGCTACGCCGCTGTGGGGCGTTCCCTGCGCAATCAAGGACAACTTACTCATTGAGGGAACTATCACTACCGCGGGCTCCAAGATTTTAAAAAACTATACTTCAGCTTATGATGCAACCGTTATCAAGAGACTCCGGAAAATAGGGGCAACATTTTTGGGAAAAACTAATCTTGATGAATTTGCCATGGGTTCTTCCACGGAAAATTCCGCATATGGGGTAACTAAAAATCCCCATGACCATACCCGCGTTCCTGGGGGCAGTTCCGGCGGTTCTGCCGCTGCGGTAGCCGCCGACTTGGCTGTTTTTGCATTAGGTTCAGATACCGGTGGTTCCATCAGACAACCGGCAAGTTTATGTGGAGTTGTGGGGTTAAAACCCACATATGGCAGAGTCTCCCGCCACGGCCTCATTGCTCTGGCCTCATCTCTGGACCAAATAGGCCCTATCACAAAAAATGTTTATGACTCGGCTTTGGTTCTGGGCGCTATAGCCGGCCATGATATTTTTGACTCCACAACCGTACCCAGGATGGTGCCCGATTACACGGAAAATCTGAACAAGGACATAAAAAGATTGCGGGTTGGGGTTCCCAAAGAATTTTTTGAAGAAGGGCTTGAAGAAGAAGTTAACCAAAAAGTTCAGGAATCAATTTCTAAACTTAAAGATCTGGGCTGTGAGATAATAGACATTTCGTTGCCCCATGCCAAATATGCTTTAGCTGCATATTATATAATCGTACCTTGCGAAGCCTCGGCTAATCTGGCAAGGTTTGACGGAATTCGCTATGGCCATTCATCTAAAGAAGCTAAAACTCTTTTGGATACATATCTTGAATCACGCTCGGAAGGACTCGGCGCTGAACCCAAAAGAAGAATTATGCTCGGAACTTATGCCTTATCCTCGGGTTATTACGATGCCTATTATATTAAAGCCCAGAAAATGAGAGCCCTTATCAAAAAAGATTTCGACGACGCATTTAAAAGGGTCGACGTCATTGTCGGGCCGACTTCGCCCAGCGTAGCTTTTAAAATAGGGGAGAAGGCCTCGGACCCGCTTTCGTTATATCTTTCTGATATTTATACTGTGCCCGTCAACTTAGCCGGTATTCCTGCTCTATCTTTACCATGCGGTAATGGCCGGGAAAGTAATCTGCCTGTCGGTTTTCAGATCATCGGCCGGCCGTTTGACGAAGAGACTGTTTTGAGGGTATCCTACCAGCTCGAACAAACACTGAATCTGACACAATAATGCCTATTTATGACAACAACTTAATACAAAGTACAATCGGAAATTTATACCAAGTTCCTGATTTTAAGATCGGTAATTATTCACTTGCCCAAATTTTGGATTATCTGCCGGGGTTCGGGCCTGACGAAACCTGGAATATCGTAAAATTAGTTCTTACAGTGTTCAGTGTCTTGCTGGGAATTTTGCTTGTCATAGTGGTAGTAAAAATAAATAAACTAATTGCCATAAAAGTAAATCTGGCCAAGGAGCTCCTGCCGCCTCAATCTGCCACGTCGGGATCAAATGCCCGCTGGGATGAAATTGAAAGACACATTAACTCCACCCGCGAAGCCGAATGGAAATTCGCAGTCATTGAAGCCGATAAATTAGTTGATGAACTATTAAAAGGAGCTGGGTTCCCCGGAGACACAATGGGGGACCGGTTGATGAACATCCAGCCCGGACAACTGATAACTCTTCAAAATCTTTGGGAAGCACACAAAATCAGGAACCGTCTTGTTCACGACACCAATTACTTTCTGCGTTATACCGAAGCCAAACGGGCAGTCGGTCTCTATGAGAAAACTCTAAAAGAATTGCAGGCGCTGTAAAACATAAAACCCCCAGATCTGGGAGTTTTATGTTTTAGATGTGAACCTCGTCCGAGCCAGTTGGAACCAAATTATGATTATGCTGAAAGACTTTTCAAACATAACTCAAGCGTTACCTTAAATCCTCCACAATATTTCTTATCATCGTCATCGTTTTTCATGTCGTCCCAAATTTCCATTGGGTTAGCCCAAAAAACTTCTTCAACCTCGTTTGGATCTAATTTACCAGGATTTGTTTTGCACATAAAAACCTTAAATCTGTGCCGAACTTTCTTGCCGTCCTCGTTTGAGCTACAATTACCAATTTCCTGCAAACCAACCCCACTCACACCAAGTTCTTCTTCCAGTTCTCTTGTGGCGGCTTCAACGTAAGATTCGCCCACGTCAACATGTCCTGCCGCTGAATGATCAAGTCTACCATCAGTTCTTTTTTGAATTAGGATTTGATTAGTATCATTAGTGAGGTACACAACGGAAATTCTGTGCAGTAGTCCTTCTTGATGTGCTTTTATAAGAGAAACTTCTCTTAAAGCATTATCGTTATCGTCTATCCAAATTACATTTTTATTTATAGACATATGCAGATTAGAGTAGTTTGTTGTGGATTTTGGTGGTGTTTGTTTGAAAAAGTCAGAACCCATTTTGCAGAAAATCCCAACGAATGAAACTGAAACAATGCGGACTCGGCGGGGCAAACTATTTTTCTGGGGCTTTGGGTTTGCCCCGCCTCGACTGATTTCCCGCCCGCAGGAGGGGTCTGGGGAGGAATGCGGGCGGGTTTCGGACTGGGGGTTTTCGGAAATTCGGCGACTAATTTCAAATCAACGCTTATATTCTAACCGAAAATTTTGCTAAAACAAATCTTTCAAAATTTTCGGTTTCCTTATCTGGACGATTTGAATATTCTTGGTAGATTTCAAAAATCAAATCTCTTAATTGGTTCCTCTCAAATCGTTCAAAATATTCTTGAGATTTATTTTTGAAATCTTCAATAGTGACTATTCCAAACTCATCACACCTTGCTTTGAAGTTCTTACTTTGGGATAATTCTTTTTGAAACTGATCTTCACTAATACTAGAAATTTTTTGCACAAAACTTTCATATGTTTGTGGCTCCCTTCCTTTTTTAAGAACATCATTGTAGGTTCTTATAAATTCCTCGCACAATAAACTATAAAATCCTTCGCCATAATCTTGTTTTAATTTTATGCTTGCCAGTTGCGATATTTTTTCTTTCTGTTCCTCTGTTAATTGTTGCGACAGTCTATCAACAATTGGATTTATCATGCCATGAGAAAATTCGTGATCTTGATTATCAACATTATCAATATGAGATATTATTATTTGTTCACCCAGAAAAGCAGAAAAATTTCTGCCGGAATTTACTCTGTAAAGAGGATCTGTTGGAACAAAACTTAATTTTTGTACATTTGTAGTTCTTGAATCTGGCTTGAAAAAATCAATTAAATTCTCAATCCTTTTTCTTGTTTCTCCCAGTCTTTTTAAACGTTCATTTTTGTCTCGTTCTATTTCCGCGGTAAATTTTTCTGCTAATGGCGACAAAGAAAAGGATTGATCAAAAGATTCTAAAACAGCCAAAAACTTTTGATAAATTTCCTGCGGATTTTTTACATGGGGTTTATATTTCGCCGCCATTTCAAAAACACCTTCTGCTCTTTCTGGGTGTTGATATGTTAGTGCTAGGTTATAAAGTGTTTCTTCATCTACGCCTTGATCGTGAAATTCACGAATAGTTTTTAAAATGTCAGGGCTTAATGGATTAGCCCTAAAATATTCGGTTGTTTCTTTTGCTAACGGGGTTTCGGTTTCTCCCCATTCTTGATTTTCTGCTTTCAACAATAGAGAAAACAGTTGAGCACCTCTTTCCTCCTGTATACTAATTTCGGGAGTTTTCATAACTTCAAAAGTCGCCTCCTTTTTCTCTGGCTCTTTGGGTTTTTCCATATTTGGATGAAATTTTGGTTCAAAATTTTCCATAAAATTATTTTATCAATTCCTCAATATCAACACTAAGAGCTTTGGCGATTTTGCTCACAACAAATACAGAGGGTTTTTTAATAACGCCAGTTTCAACCTTGGTAAGCGTTGTGTAAGGAACATTTGCCTTACGAGCAAAATCGTCTTGCGAAAGACCAAGTTTTGTTCGTAGTTTCTTTATTTTTTGTCCTAATTGATTACTTTCCATATATTGATAACATAATACTGTTGCTTGTTTTTACTTGCAGTATTATAATAACAAATATGAGAGTATTATTCAATGATTTTGTAGTCGCCGAATTTCCGAAAACCCCCAGTCCGAAACCCGCCCGCATTCCTCCCCAGACCCCTCCTGCGGGCGGGAAATCAGTCGAGGCGGGGCAAACCCAAAGCCCCAGAAAAATAGTTTGCCCCGCCGAGTCCGCATTGTTTCAGTTTCATTCGTTGGGATTTTCTGCAAAATGGGTTCTGACTTTTTCAAACAAACACCACCATTCCGAATTTGTTAAAGAAGTTGCCTCGGGGCTTCGCCCCTCGGCATTG
>CAZPLD010000006.1:0-27383 GCA_964587505.1 uncultured Candidatus Saccharibacteria bacterium
TCTTGAGAGAATCTTGGCTTAAGCTTGGTTTTGCCATAGCCAAAACCATTAAAGCCCCGGTAAGAGCCGACAGGCCCCATAGTTTCCCTTTTCCAAAAATAAAAGGGTATTTTGAGCCAAAAGTACGCTGGGGTCTTTTTATCAGTTTAATCGCGATGACAGCTAACCACAGAAAAAACAAGGGGACTAAAAGTATCAGCAGATACAGAAAATCCGGCTCAAGGAAACGGATCATGGCCTTTTTCTTGGTCCAGGCATGCCGGGTTCTTTTCCTGGTTCTTTACCGCCTGCTTTGTCTGGCGGCGGCAAGACCGGCTCGGGATGAGTCTTTGGCGGTCCGAGAATATATTTCACGTTAGGCGTAGGACTCTTCAAAGCATCTCCGGCATTTTTCTTGTTAGTAGCTAAATCGTAATTCCAGACGCGGTCGTAGCATTCAAGGTAAGGAACATCTGAGTCCAAGCAGTTTCTCAAGGCCTTTTCATAATCAGCGGCCACTTCTGTCATAACAAAGTTGAGGGCTTCTTCAAAAGTCGCGCCCTTCTCCTGAAACTGAGCCTTCTTTTCTCTGAATTTAGCATTCCCATAAGGATATGCTCTGGGATCATCTAATTTGTCTTTTAGATCATCCTGGACTTTTCTCCAGTCATGTATCAGATAGGCGTCGGCGACTTCATAAAAAGACGCATCTCTGAATAAATATTTATCGGCCAGCCATTGGACTTTCCATCTCCGGCTTAAGTCATAAAAGTAGTGAAGGCCGACAAGCTCCTTTTTCGCCATTTCGGCATCAGCAGATCTGACATAAAAAGAAAACCTTTTTATGTTGTCGCTAAAATTAGCAAGAGTAAACAGGACAAGGCACACAGCTGCCGTAGTGAAAATAATTGAACTCAATGCCCCAAAAAGAGCGATCCAGCTCGCAAAAGTTCTTTTCCGCATAGTTTCGCTCGTCCTTTAATTGTGAAAGTTCTTGGCGTTAATATAAAACTAAAATTTAGCACTGTCAAAAATTAAAAACCCCGTTACGAAACGGAGTTTATGGATTCTCGTCATATCTTGCCATTAAGGAGCCGAGGGCCATGGCTAGGACCAACAGCACAAATGCCACCATAAGCGGCCTCTGATAAATAAGGACTCTGAACAGGTGCCTTGTTACCGATATTGACGCTTTTTCCAGTTTGTTAATATCATGGTAAGCGTTCTCAAGACTCCTTCGGTCCTGAATATCGTAAACATGGCCGCCAAACTGCTGAACCCTAATTTTCAACAACTTGGCGTGTTCAAGACCTTTCAAATTCCCATACTGGCTTTCTCCAAGCACATTCGGCTTCATGTGCAGAAGGTATACTTTAATATTTCTTTTTTGGAGCTGCCGAAGCTGTTTTTCGGGGTCTGCTTCAACAGCGGCATCAGTTTCTATCAGTAGTCCCTTATGCTTAATCTTTTTATTCCCCTCTCTGTCAGAATATTTGATGATAGCGTCAAGGGCTAAATTAAGGTCGGTACCCCCCAAATCGCCAAACTCAACTCTATCTCGCGGAGCGATGATGTCGACGCGTTCGTCGTTTTCGTCATTTTCCGAAAAACCTGGATGGTCTTGCACGGTCATCACATATGGAGCATCTTCGGCTTCCATATACAAAATGTCATCGTCAATAATGAACTCCTCGCGAATATGGGGCCCGCTGGCAAAAAGCCAAAGTGAAACTCTGTCATTCTGTCCTTGACGCATATTTAAGAACTTTAGATATGCTTCCCGGCCAAGCTGGCCGGCAGACTTGCCGGTATTTTCAAATTCCCAGCCCTTTGAAGAAGAGACATCGATCAGGTCTATCCTTTCCCGCGACTCAACCAGTTGTTCTATCGTAGTTTTGGGTAAGTAGGGATTGGCTAAACTGATCAGCAGAAATAATGCGGACACGCTGTAAAGTATTTTGGGAATTAATAAAATCAACTTAGCCAACTTCCCTTGCTGATATTCTCTGGGAATGCTGTGTCCTGACACGATTTGGCTGAACTTATTGCACCCCCACAACAGCTTGTAAACCAGAGCCAGAACAAGAAAAAGGCCCGCTCCGAAAGCAAGGCCCAATGAATTAAATCTGACAAGATTCAAAACATTCAAAGTGTCTAGAAAACTTATCAGGCCCGCTCTGACCAATTCCCAGACAAAAGACATGTTCTGGGACATACTATTGCCTTCCCCTCGTTAAACGCTTAACAAAAGAAAGAAGTCTTTTGCTAAACTTGAAGCCGGAAACCGTCTCTCTTAACTCTGCAATTTCTTCGGCAGGATTCACAGAACATTTCCCTGAATCTATATCCTCTTGATAGCCCTTTAATCTTCGGGCCAAGTCAGTAAAGAATGCATACTTCCAGCCAATCTGCTTTACCTGCTTAGTATTAAGCCCGTTTAATTTGGCGTAAATTTCATTCTCGGACATTGAATCTTGAATTGTTCTCCGTAATTCAGCCAAAAGAAGAGTCCTGACTTCAAGACGAATCTTTGAAAGTTGCGGCTTGCTCTGTAGTTTTTTCAGTTCTCTCAAAAATTTCTTCCTGGCCTTTTTCGGTGGAAGAATGGGTTCCGTATCCACGGTAGCCTCAACTTCTGTGGTTTCGGCTCCCGCTTCTTCCTGGTCAGTATCTTGAGATTTTCGGGTTTTTGTATTTCTGACAAATATAAATATAGTGACTATCATCAGCAGTAACCCAATCCCCATTGCGAAATATGCCCACCACCGCAACACCGCGCCATCCGCTACCGGCGGAACAAATTTTTGTTCGTCCCGGATATCAAGAGGGGTCGGAGGAGGGGGCGGCACAACAGAAGTAACATAGCCAACCGCAACCTCATCGGTTTCACGTTTTTGCGGCTCTTTATTTTCTTTGGCTTCTTCTTCGGTTACGCCCGCCTTTTTCTCAACCCAGATGAAGTCAAACGACGGGATTTTGTATTCACCTTTTTCCGACTGAAGAACTCTGAAGGTATAGGTAAACTCCCAGACATTTACAAAGCCGAGGTCGTAGTTTTCAGACCTTTCGAACGGATTTTTGTTAATCTGAAGGCTGATGACCTCAACCTTTTCAAGCGCAATACTGCCCGGTTGCATTTGAGCTTCATCAATAACAACTGTATCGAAAAATTCAGCCCGGTAAGTGATCTTGAAAGGTTCCCCGCTTCTGACGACGCTGGGAGTCGGCTTGCCGGTTTTAATGACAATTGGGGAAAATTCCGCACTCAAAGCCGGTGTAGCAATCAGCAAAACGAATGCGCAAGCAAGGAGCTTATATCGCATTTTATCGCCTTTAAAATGTAAAGGTTCTTGCGGAGATAATATAACATATAATCCCCCACGACAAGACTGCGGGATTATAGTTCGTCTTCACTCGGACACTATGGACGAGATTACTCGTCCATATGCTCCTCGCTAGACGAAATAAAAACCGCCCCGTAAAGGGCGACGGTAACAAAAACCGGGCCCTTAAGCCCGGAAAGATTCTTCTCTCCCAATAAAAAATCTATAAAGTCTCTGAAAATGCTTGCCGTACTCCAAAACTATTGAGTCAATTCTTAACTCTTTCAAATCTTCATTTCTCATATTTGTTCTTGCTTGTCTGATTTCATAACCAATTTTCTCTAATTTTTTTTGGGCAACCACTAACTGTTCGCCGTCTTCTATATTCTCGATCCTGATAGAACCTGGTCCCTTATTGATTGTAAACTCCAGCGGATCGTCTAGAAAAACAAATACGACTTCATTCCGGCCTGCAACGTCCTGCAAAACCGGTGATTTTACAACTTCTTCTATACCTATAAAGTCGGAGATTACAATGAGGAGACATTGCTTGTTGGCATATTTCCTCGAGAAAAAATCAAAAACGTTATGAAAGTTTGTTGCATGCTTAGTAAGTTTGCCTTTGCTGTCTTCCGTAAGACCTTCAAAAAAACTATAAACTTCTCCTATCAGATAATATAGTTGGCCTTCTCCAACTCGAGGTTCTTCATCAAAAATAATATTTTCAGCAAAACCTATCAGTCCCATTGGGTCTTGGGCATGGTGACAAGATAGACCAATATCTCCCAACCCCTCAAGAAGCATTCTCTCTTTATTTTGAGCACTCACTCCAAAAAGCATTGAGGTCGACATGTCCGCCATAACTACAACCGGGAACTCTTTGGCAACTCTCGATTCTCTTACATAAACCCTGCGTTTATAATCTATTGAGCGCCAATCAACTTGAGATAAAGAATGAACTTGGGGATCATATTCCACCACCCGGTCAAAATCATGGCCGTCACCCCGAAACTGACTTCTATGCTCTCCGAATTTATTACTTTTTGAAAAATCTTCAACCGGCAGAGTGTTGGCTACTCTATAAATACTTGCAAAAATATCATCAAGAGTAAAAGTCATCACGGCATTGGTGTCAGACGTAAAATCTCTTCAACAACATCATGCTGCTTAATATTGCGTCCTCGTGCAAGCGGTTTAAGCATTATTCTGTGGGGCATAACCAACCGGGCCATGTCTTTAATATCATCAACAGAGATATGATCTTGGTCTCTGAAAAAAGCCAGAGTCCTTGCTGCTGCCTCAAAGTGAAAATTGGCACGCACAGACAAACCCGCTTTCACATAGTTATCGACGAATTTTTTTAATTCGGCTGGAGCACATATCCTTCTGTCTTCCTTATCCTGCCTGTCTCTCGGTCTTGAATTTTCCATCAAACGTTGTACTAACTCATCGGCCCGATCGTCAGGAAGTTTATTAATTGGCCTCACATACCTGATAATAAAATTGGTCATGTCATATATTTCTTCCAGATTAGTAACTTTTTGTACCCGCGGACTGGTGTTTTCATCGTGGGGATTATAAACACTGGTTAAACGGACCTTTTTTTCGTCTTCTCTTTTGGGACGCTTAATTGCACGACAAGTGGTAAATCTATCAAGTTGAGCTTCGGGAATTGGGTAAGTTCCCTCTTGTTCAAAAGGATTGCCGGTACCGATAATCCAGGAAATCATTCTGTGTTCTTCGGGATCTTCCGTGATAGGAACCAGACGTTTTACTTTACTAACGATTCTTTTGAGAATCGTGTCCATTCGACTTGCAATGGCAACTCTTTCTTCCATAACTTGAAGAAGAGAGGCTTGGGTTTTTGGATGGCCTCGACTAATCTCATCGGCCAAAATAATATGAGACGAACAGACCGGGCCATCAGCAAAATAGAATGAGCCTGATGATGGATCATAGATATCAGCACCAATAAGATCGCTTACCTTCATTTCCGGATTAAAAGGCACAAAAGAGAACTTGCCGTCAATAGAACTGGCAATCGTAACAGCAGAATCGGTCTTGCCTGCTCCGGGTTCAGCCATTAGCAGTGTAGGCGGTTTGCCTATTCTTTTCCGGCCATTTTCCGAGTAAGGAACTCCGGTTAAAATGTCTCTAATCAGCTCTTCTCCGGTTTCGTCGATACCAATAAGAATTTTTCTGTATTCCGCCATAATCTTGTCTCTCTTATCAAAAACAAATTCCTTGGTAATCTCTTCTTTCTTCGCCATTTTCGCCTCTCAATTTTCAACGTACTTGTTCAAGAGAATACTGAAAATATCGAAATAAGTCAATCGATTCGGCAAGCTCACGATTGATCCTGAGTTTATCGAATGGATCAATCAAAAACCCCGCTCTTTCTTGGAGTTTATAGAAAGAGCGGGGTCAAAGTCATCTTACCTGTCTCGCATAATCATAGAGGTCTTTTACCGAATAGATAGGGGTTATCATTATGGTATCAGAAACGACTACAGGAACTGAGTCTTTTTTAAGATAGCCTCTTTTGTCATATTCCAACCTCTCTGGCATTTCGGCTGTTACAATTCCCACCGCTTCAACTACGCCTTGTTCATTAACTCTAACTGCCACTCCGCCGCTTAGTCCGGCAAAAGAAAATTTGTGGTTTCTTGAAGTAACAACCTCGATGTATTCGTTTGTTTTAAATTTAATTTCATCCGAAGGATCCGGTTCTTGGCCTCCTATTTTAATATGCTCATCGAGCTTAACTACCGTAGCCTCCAAACTATCAAAGACAATTTCTCTCTGCCTCAAAGGATCGGCTTCCCTTAACCCATAAAAGGTTCTCAAGATCGGCACTATCATATCCCTAAGGCCATCGGCCATGTTAGATTTTGTAATTTCAGAAGGGTGGGGGTGAAATCCTTGGACAAAGACCTTGTCACCAACCTTTAGTTTTGTGGTCGCTATTTTATAGGGCGCTAATAATTCCGTAGTGTCAATCGGTTCAAGTGTCTTTAAAAGTACCGCATCTCTCAATGGCGGAACACGGTCAACGAAACAAGTATAGACCCTGCTGCCCAAAAATATTTTACATTCACTAGTGCCCAACTCTATAATGCTGTTCATAAGAGCACCCGTAACGTGTTTGGCACTAAACTGTACTCCCCTGCTGCCGTCAATAAGCCACCCCGAACCCATAACTCTGGGCTTACCGCCCCATTCAATCACTATAAGTGAAACAGGGACATTCAGGCCTCCGGGGAAACGTCCTTCTTTACGATAAATATTCTCTGCCGGAGGCGGACCGCAACTAATAGCTAATAGCAGACAGCCCACAAACCACAGCAAGAGTCTTTTGCTATTTTTTACCATCTTACTGCCAGTCGTGATTTAACGGAATTGGGTAAAGGATATTCCGACTTGTACTCCTTGCCAAGAATTTTCTTTATAACCAAATAATGCAGAGGGAAGTTTGTCTTAAGATATTCAGGCCACATAACATATAGAGCAAACGTATCGGCAAAGTCCTCTGCTCGGCCCATTTCCCGACCATAAAGAGTCGACTCGTCTTCTAAAACACCCTTTAGATCCCAGTGAATATAGAAGGTTGATTCGAGAATTAGCATTCTCCGCTTTGTATCCCAGGCCCAAAATGCTTCGCCTCCCGACTCAAAATGATAAGTATTGAGAATAATCAGTTCACCTCCAAAACTATACAAGTGGCTAATTTCATGCAATGCAACATAAACCCTTTCCGCTTCAGTAAAGCCATTTTGGTTGAATGGTTCCCATATCATCCAGTCCGGTTTTTCTTTGCTGGGAGTAAGATTTATCAGGCCAGGGTTTCCGGTTACCCAGTCCCATGAATCAGCTCGGAATTCCCACTCCGTTATCCCTATGCTCTCAATAAAACTTTTGGGAAGTATCATCGCCGCTTTTTTGATAGACCTCGCCCAAGCTTCCACGCCAAACGTGCGATATCGCTTCAATCTACCAGGGTCTGAAGGGCGAATAATCCTAATATATTTGAGGTTGCCGGTCTCATATACAAATTGTCTATCAATTGGTTGTCGTAATTCTACTGAAGCAGTTTGCGCGTAAACTTCTGAAGTTAAACTTAGTAATACAAAAATGGTGGCGGTAACTACCACTCCAGTTCCAGTTTTCATGTCTTTTCTACCTCTCTGTCAAAGTACTTATCGAGATTTAATCAAATCAGTCAGTCATTGTCAAATAAGATTTTTATTATATAATAATAGACCATGTTTCCTGACCAGCTAAAAAATATGGCCCATAAATTGCCGCCCAAACCCGGAGTATATTTGTTTTGGGGACATAGCGGAAAGATTTTATACATAGGCAAGGCCTCTAATTTAAAAAATAGGCTGAATTCGTATTTAAAAACAAAGGATATTAGAATCAAAAAAATGCTTGATTCAGCCCGGTCTTTAAAATTTTTACGCACCGAGTCAGATATTGAAGCGTTGATACTCGAATCACAACTGGTAAAAAAATATCAGCCGCAATTTAATATAATGCTGCGGGACGACAAGCAGTATTTTTATGTCGGCTTTAGTAATGAAAATTTCTCAAAAATTTTCATTACTCACCAACCGTGGCCTTCGGGTAACTTTATCGGGCCATTCACTGACGGCAACACGCTGAAGTCGATCTTGCGATTCTTAAGACGCATCTTCCCCTACTGCACCTGCACTAAGCCCCACAACAACTTCTGCCTAAACTATCATATCAGTAAATGTCTCGGATTTTGTTGTCTGAAAGACAATCCTGAGCAAAGTCGAAGGACTGCCTATGAAAAAAGATCTTACGCAGCCAATATAAACGCTATAAAAGATATCCTGAACGGAAAAAGAAAGTCGCTCGTCAAAAAACTGGAAAAAGAGATGGGTCAATTGGCTAAAAAGGGCAAATTGGAAAGCGCTATCAATTTAAGAAATAAAATATCCGGCTTAAAAAGGGTATTCGAAAATGCCAAAGTAATAAAAAATTCTGATATTCTGAAAACTTACCGTTCCGGATTGGAGTCATTATTAAAACTGCAAAAACCGATAATCCGCATTGAGGGATATGATATATCAAATATCCAGGGCGCTCATGCCACCGGTTCTATGGTTACATTTATTCAGGGCCGGCCTGACAAAAATTTTTATCGCAAGTTTAAGATTTACACAAAACATTCTCCTGACGATACGGCAATGCTCAAAGAAATACTTGAACGGCGTTTCAGGCATGACGAATGGCCATTCCCCGACTTGGTATTGATAGATGGCGGTAAGGGACAGGTCAACATGGCAGTGAAAACACTTAAAAATATGGCAATAAAAATTCAAGTTGTCGGCATTTCTAAAAATGAACGCCACCTTGGCCACCAACTGATTGTCCCGGGCAGAAAAACCCCTCTTGCCCTGACCAAACTCTCTCCCGCCGACAAAAACCTCCTTCTTGTCGTCAATAGCGAAGCGCATCGCTTCGCAATCGGATATTACAGAAAACTCCACAGAAGATTGTTTAGATAGTTGACACAACCTCTATGCATGACTGCGGGGTGCCCCTTTTCTAAAATATTGCTAATTTTATAAAAGGGCACGCCCTTCGCCGGTTGCCTTGAAGGCAGGTGGTAATTGGCAATAAAAACTCAAATTAATAAGCGCAGCCCGGCATCTTATTGAAGCCCGTCCGAACAGGCGGGCTTGGTGTCCACGCCGGAGTTCGTGAGATAAGCTATTCAAGGTTTAGGCTTTCCGTCAGATGAGTAACGCTATGCAATAAACTTAGTGATACGGCAGGCTGGACCCGCCGTCGTGAGGACAAGTGGAGATTGCCGCTGGAGCAATCGTAACGGGCTGAAATAAGGTGCTGGACGGAGCGGTTGAAATCTAATCTATTCTGTGCTATCGTTATAACTACAATATGATTGGTTTTATAATCAGAATATTCGGCAATTCGTTGGCTCTTTATGCGGCTTATTACTTGGTTCCCGGTTTTGTCATTAACGGGGGTTGGAAAGAATACTTGCTGGCCGGAGCATTTTTGGGATTATTGAATCTTACAGTCAAACCGGTATTAAAAATGGTATCCATGCCAATTATAATCCTGACGCTTGGGTTGTTCGCTTTGGTCATTAACGGGTTGATTTTATGGACAGTTGATTATATCTTTGACTTCATGTCGATCAGGGACACAACGGCGCTTTTGTCTGCTGTTATCATAGTTTCCATAGTAAATCTTTTCGTATCGGCAGGCGCAAAAGCTATTAAATAAAAAATAATGAATACTACACAAATATTAACCTATGCCCAGATCGGTTTGTCCTTGCTGCTTATCGCGGCTATTTTGCTGCAACAGCGCGGAACGGGCCTTTCTTCAACTTTCGGGGGCGGCTCTTTGGAATACAGCACCAAAAGAGGCGCAGAAAAAATAATTTTTTGGGCTACAATAGTTTTAGCTATTCTGTTTCTGGCCGTATCTGTCGCCAGAGTATTTTTTGCTTAACTAAATCGGTAAATTAGAACGCAGCTGGCTTAGCCAAATTCGAGGCAAACCTGAGCATTGCGACGAGTCATACTAATGTATGGTGAGGAGCAAGCGGAAGGATTTAACGAAGAAGTTGACTAAGAGCGTGCTCGCCTTAGTTAAGGCGAGAGCGGCCAGCAAGTTATAAAAATGTTCAAAGACAACGACCAATTAGACGATTTCTTTGGTTTGAAATCAGATGACAAGAAAAGCCAATCCGACGGCCGGCGAAAAGAAGGCATCAAGGAAACACTCTTAAAAAATATCGGCATCGCCAAAATAAGATTACTGCCAAAGGTTCTCTCCCGGAAAGAAAGATATTTGATTATAGCTTTTTTGTTTATCTTTTTAGGTTCTTTATTGTCCCTGCCGTTTACTTCTTTTTATCACTACACCAAGGCCTCGCCTGATTACGGCGGATCTTTCAGTGAGGGAATTGTCGGCGAACCGCGTTACATAAACCCCCTGCTTTCGCAAAGTAATGATGTCGATCGCGATCTGGTCAGTTTGATTTATTCAAGCCTGATGAAATATAACGAGGAAGGAAAGCTCGTGCCGGATCTCGCGAAATCTTATGAGATATCCAGTGACGGCCTAAATTACACTCTCTATCTGAAAGAAGATGCAAAATGGCAGGATGGTATTCCGGTAACAGCCGAAGATGTTGCATTCACTATTCAAACGGCACAAAATCCAGATTATGGAAGTTTACAGAGGATAAATTGGCAAGGTGTGGATGTTGAGGTAGTAGACGAATATACATTAATACTGAAATTAAAGAACAAATACGCCCAATTCCTTAATAACCTGACCCTCAATATCCTCCCTAAACATATCTGGCAAGATGTTAAGCCCGTGAATTTCGCACTTTCTGATTTCAATTTAAAACCCGTCGGTTCCGGCCCTTACAAGTTCAAAAAGCTCAAAAAAGATGCTACGGGCAGAATAACATCCTATGAACTGGACTCGAACAGGAACTTCTATGACGGCCGGCCGTATATAGACAGCATAGAGCTTAAATTCTACAACTCGGAAGATGAGATGATAAGTGAGTACAACAAGAACAATATAGAAAGCATGGCTTTTGTTTCAGCCAACAACCTCAAAAAAGTTAAGTTCAAGAAACGACTTAATATAGAGGAGCTCAAACTTCCAAGATACTTCGGTCTTTTCTTCAATCAAAGTGAGGCCAAAATACTTTCGGACAAAAATGTCCGGCTTGCTTTAAGTTATGGCACTGATAAAAAAGACATGATCAACAAGATACTCAATGGCAAAGGCCTTGAAACCAACTCGCCGATGATGAAAGAGGTCTTGGATATGGTAGAGGATGCGAAAACATACGATTACGATTTAGACAAAGCCAAGAAACTCCTCGCTAATTCCGGCTGGGGCAGTCCCGACGATAAAGGAATACTAAACAAAACAGGAAAAGCCAAATCCAGCAAAGAAAAACCCGTTACCGAAAAACTGACTCTCCGGCTAACTACCCCTACCTGGTCGGAACTTACCAACGTTGCCAACCTTTTGAAGGAACAGTGGGCTAAGATAGGGGTAGAATTAGTTATAGAGGTACTGCCGACACCGGAGCTCCAACAGATAATAAAAGAACGGAGCTATCAGATGCTTCTTTTCGGAGAAATTTTGAACATAGATCCGGATCCGTTCAGTTTGTGGCATTCTTCCCAGAAGCGCGACCCGGGGTTGAATTTGGCTCTTTATGATAATAAGACCGTAGATGACCTCTTGGAAAAAGCCAGACAGACACTGAACCCGCTTGAACGGATGAAACAATATCAGGATTTCCAGAAATTGGTTGTTGAAGATGTCCCGGCCGTGTTCTTATACAACCCCTTGTATATCTATGCCCAAACCAACAGCATCAAAGGATTCAACAGCAAAGTAATCTCAATGCCCTCCGACAGATTTTCCAATGTAGAAAAGTGGCATATAAACACCAAGAGGAGCTGGAAATAACAAAAAACTTTAGGTCTTGCATTGTTTATAAAATTGGTGTATACTTGGAATAACGTTAATTCTCTCGTATCTTATTAAAGCTCAGGATTAAGCAAATAGCTCTTTTTTAGTTCATTCGGGCGAGTGGTGGAACTGGAATACACGTACGGTTCAGAGCCGTATACCGCAAGGTTTGAGGGTTCAAATCCCTCCTCGCCCACAGAGATTCTTAAGCCGGCTAAAGCACGGCCAAGAAACTTATCCGACAACATTAATAATTAGTAAAAAACTAATACTCTTAGTTTTTGTCCAAGAGTGAAACGATTGGGTACAAAAAGTTACCTGCCTAAGGCGGGTGCTGATAATTGTAACCACTCACTGTATTCGCGGACAATTATCGCATGATGAGTCCAAAAAATAGCAGAGCCCCTTCAGCCAAAAGACGCTGGATGAAACCGGTAATCAGACAAATTAGGGTTTTCAAGAACGATAAAGACGTCCCTCACAAAGCAACCGAAAACAAAGTCGGCGGTCTTAAAATTATCCATTTCGGAGGACTTGGAGAGGTCGGCCGAAATATGTCGGCAATCCAATATGACGACGAAATAATTTTGATAGATGCCGGGGTGAGATTCCCAAGAGAAGACATGCCGGGAATAGATTTTATAATCCCCAACGCCGGCTATCTGGATGACAAAAAACACATGGTCAAAGCCATGTTCTTTACCCATGGCCACATGGACCATATCGGGGCTCTGCCATTCATCAGAGACAGGATAGGCGACCCGGATATATATGCCGCTCCCCTGACTAAAGCTATCCTCATCAAAAGACAGGATGATTTTAAATTCCAAAAGCCCTTGGAGATAAACGACATAAAAGCCGGAGACGAAATAAAAATAAGCAACAAATTGACCGTCAAAGTTCTCCGTATCAACCACTCTATTCCCGACGACCTTGAAATAGTTATCAAAACCCCGGTTGGCAATGTCGTCCACACTTCCGACTTTAAGTTCGACAATACTCCCGTAAACGACCTGCCGGCTGATATTGACGAGATGAAAAAACTCGCCGAGGAAGGGGTTCTGGTTCTTATGTCTGACTCTACTGGAGCTGAAAAAGAAGGACACTCGTTATCGGAACAGCAAGTTACCGCTAATCTTGAAAAACTTTTCAGCGAAGCAACCGGCATGATAATTCTTGGAACTTTCGCTTCTCTTATCAACCGTATCCAGCAGATCATAACCATAGCCGAAAAATTCGGTAAAAAAGTCGTATTTGACGGATACTCCATGAAAACAAATGTCGAAATATGTAAAAAGCTCGGCTACCTGAAAATAAAGAAAGGCACCCAGATAGGCATGGAGGAGGTAAATAGTTATCCCAAAGACAAGGTGGTTGCTTGTGTCACCGGCGCCCAAGGAGAAGGAAACGCCGTTCTGATGAGAATTGCCAACGGAGAACACCGCCACTTGAGAACAAGCAAGAATGACACTTATATTTTCTCATCTTCTGTTATTCCGGGAAACGAAGTTAATGTCCAATTTTTGAAAGACCAGCTGTACCGGAACGGGGCAAAAGTTTTCAACTACCAGATGCTGGATGTTCACACCGGAGGACACGGTAACAAAGAAGATCTAAGGGAAATGATCCGTTTGCTTAAACCGAAATTTATGTTCCCTATCCATGGCCAATACTCAATGATGGTCAACCATGGCTTAATGGCCCAGACCGAAGGAATTCCTGAAGCAAATGTGATAATCGCCGATAACGGAACGGTTGTTAATATAGAAAAAGAAAAGTGGTGGTTTGATAAAATGCGGGCTCCATCTGACTATGTCTTCGTTGACGGGCTTGGTATTGGCGATATCGGCAATGTTGTCTTAAGAGACAGACAGATATTAGCTGAAGACGGAATGTTTGTAATTGTCGTTCTGGTACATTCTAAGACCGGAACAGTGAGAGGCAGTCCGGATATTATTTCCCGCGGCTTCATATATCTGAAAGAGAACAAAGAACTTTTGTCGCAAGTCCGGAAGCGTATCAAATTCATCGTTGAGGGCAAAGGCGCCCACCAACAGCCGAATCTCCCCTTCCTTAAAGACCAGATAAGAAACCAGATAGGCCTTTTTCTCTTCCAAAAAACAGAACGAAGGCCGATGATACTGCCAGTGTTGATAGAGGTCGATTAATACCGTCTACAAGACTAATGAAAAAGAACCTCTTATTTTTGAGGTTCTTTTTTGGATAGTTCTTCGAGGTGTTTAAGGTAGAGATTGAAGTGTTCGTTTCCAAAAATTTCTTTAGCAAAATCATTTGCATACATTTCCATATCCCTTACTGTTCCAAAAGATGCCAATCCGCCCTGGATGTGTCCGAGCTCATGAGCCACAAGCACATCAAGATATGGTCCTCTTATTGCCTCCTCGCTAAGAATAACCGTCCGGTGGTGAGGAAATATAAAAAAAGGCGCATATCCCAACAGGTTGCCCCCGCTGACATATGGACTTAAACGATAGACCAAAGTTCCTCTATCTACCCTGAAAACTACCGGGCCTTTGGTAAATTTGTAGTAGCGGGCAACATTTCCGCAATAAAGTTCAAGGGGGTAACTTACCTCACTCAATTTGTCCGTATTTACATACATATCTAAAACAAAAACAAAATATATAAAAACGATCGTTATCAATAAATTGACGGCAAGCGCTATCGGCGCCAAAAATAATATCCTAAGCAATCTTTTCATTTTTGGTGGTCCCATCTGGCAGTCACCTGATTTCAATGAACTTACTTAGAACTTTAATACAATGGGCACCTGTGTCAACCTATTTTTAAAAAATGTAATTAAAAACCCCATGAGGGGTTGAGGCTACGACAGGACTTTTTTGATCTTTTTCAGTGCCCAGTCCAGCTGACGCTTGGTTATAATAAGCGGCGGAGCAAACCGGATAACATATTCCTTGGTATCACTACAAAGGATTCCTGATCTAATAAGGCGTTCACAAAATTCATGAGCCGTCGGGCCGGTTTTCTTAAGTTCTATCCCTATCAGTAGCCCCTTCCCACGAACTTCCTTCACAAACGGACTCTTTAGCGCTTTGAGTTTTTCTTGAAAATAGTTGCCCATCTCTAAGGCCCTATCGGCAAGCTCTTCTTCCTTTAAAACTTTAAGCGCTTCTCTGGCAACATGGCAAGCGAGCGGATTACCGCCAAAAGTGCTGCCGTGATCTCCGGATTTAAATACCGACAAAATCTTACGGGAACTGACCACCGCGGAAATCGGAAGAATTCCGCCGCCAAGAGCTTTGGCTAACAGTAGAACATCCGGCCTTACATCTTCATGGTCACAGGCAAACATCCGGCCGGTTCGGGCAAAACCCGTCTGAACTTCGTCAAGAATTAAAAGTACATCGTTTTTGCGGCAAGTTATCTCACATTGCCTGAGATAATCGTTATTGGGAACAACAATTCCACCTTCACCCAAAATTGGTTCAACGATAACTGCGGCCGTATTGGGGGTAACTGCTTCTTTGAGTGCTTGAACGTCGTTAAAGGGAATATGTTTGATCCCCGGCACAAGAGGACCGAACAGGTCTTTGTACTGCGGAACGGTTGAAGCGCTTATGGCCGCAATTGTCCGGCCATGAAAGTTGTCTCTGCACACAATTATTTCCGCCTGATTGAGGGGAACCTTATTCACTTTCTTGGTATATGCCCATTTACGGGCAAGCTTTACTGCTGTATCAAAAACTTCTGCTCCGGAATTCATAAACAAAACCATCTCCATTCCGCAAAATTCAGCCAGCTCTTTCGCAAGGAGCACCAATTCTATTGAAAGAAACTTTCTGGGACAATTTGTCACCCTATCAAGTTGCTCTTTTGCGGCTTTAATAATTCTTGGATGCACATGGCCACAATTAACAACGGAATAGCCGCTAAGCATCTCCAGATATTTCTTTCCCCTTATATCCCAAACCCAGCAGCCCTTGGCTCTTTCCACAATAACAGGAAATGGTTCGTAATTGGGCGCCAGATGCTTTTTTGCTAAATGGAATAGTTCTGCTTCTGAATGACTATTTCTCATAAATTCTCCTTTTTAAGGTTCAGTACAAACTTATAAAGTTATACCATATTTTTCAAAAATAGATACCCCTTTGGCTGAAATTCTAAATTTCGTGTATTATTAAGGCAAATATGACAAAGGTATTTTCGGGTATCCGTCCGTCAGGAAAATTGCATCTGGGCAACTACCTCGGGGCCATCAAAAATTGGCTTGCCCTGAGCGAAGCCGAAGGGATAGAACAATGTGTTTTTGCCGTTGTTGACTATCACGGCATCACTACCCCTTTTGACCCCAAGACATATCACGAGCAAGTCATGGATGTGGTTTTGGATTATCTGGCCGCCGGAGTTGACCCTGATAAAGCTCTTCTCATCCGCCAGTCAAAAGTTCCCCAGCACACCGAATTGGCCTGGATTTTTAATACTATCACCCCGGTCGGGTGGTTAGATCGACTTCCAACATACAAAGAGAAGCAAGACCAAATAGAAGAATCTAATAATTCCAAAGCGGCCAGTTGGAAAAACAACATGGGCATTTTGGACTACCCTGTTTTAATGGCTGCCGATATTTTGGTTTACAAATCTAACCTTGTTCCTGTCGGCGACGAGCAATTGAAACATCTAGACGTGGCTAATGAAATAGCCAAAAAATTCAACTATCTTTTTGGTGAAACATTTGAGCCAATCAAACCACACCTCACCGAAGGAGCACACATACTATCCCTCCAAGACCCCAGAAAGAAAATGTCCAAGACGGGAGACGAGGGTATTGCCCTCTCCGACTCGCCGGACGAGATAAGAAAGAAGATAAAAAAAGCCGTTACCGACTCCGGAAAAGAAGTTATGTTTAATCCAGATACCAAACCAGCTATTTCTAATCTAATAACTATTCACCACCTACTCTCCGGCAAAGACATAAAAAAGACAGAAGAAATGTATGAGGGCAAATCATATGCCGATTTTAAGACCGATTTGGGAGAAGTTGTTGTGGACTTTTTAAAGCCGTTTCAGAAAAAATACAATGAGCTAAAGAAAAATCCAGACCAAATTGAAAAGATATTGAAAAATTCCGAAGAAAAAGCCTGGGAACTTGCTAATTCAAATCTTGAAGAAATAAAACAAAAAATGGGATTACTCTGACAGTAAATGCCTGATTAAATTTTTTGTTTCCTCGGTTTTTTTAACCTTAAAACACAGAACCCCCGATTCAAGAGCTGGAGAATCATTGTCGTCAGGCCCAAAGGCGTCACCTATAAAAAGTGTATCTACGATAGGGATGTTCAAATAATCCGTCAATTTTTCTATAGCAAATTTCTTGTCAATTCCCTTTCGGGTTATATCAATGGAGGTCAAACCGGCAGTTTTGACCTCCATATCCGGCAAATATTCTTGAAGTTTCATGGCCATCCGAAGACGGTCAGCGTCATGCTCTTTTGACCATTTTGTCTTTTCATCCAACGGAGCATTCTGGCCCAACGCTGAAAATGTTATCTGGCCTCCCCTGTCTTCAATCTGCTCTCCATACACTCGTTCCGGCTGAACATAGTCCGCTTCTTTAATGACCCTTTCTAAAGATCCCTTTGTCTTTTCTTTTTCTTCGTCCGAAAGTTTTTGAGAATATATTTTCTGCCATTCTCCGTTTTGACGTTGGTAAAAAGAGCCCCCGTTTAGCGGCAACAAAAAAAGATTTTCCAGTCGGACATCTTGGCTAAGTCTGTCTATGATTTGAATCTTAAACCTCTCAAATGCTCCGCCTCCGACAACACCGACCCTTTTTATCTTTAACAAACCGCCCAAAAGAATAGCCATCTCCGGATCAATCTCGGCCTTACTATCAGTCAGCGTTCCGTCAAGGTCAAAAATTATCAGTTTTTTATTTTGGGGAATTTTATCTATTTGATTTAGTAAGTTGTTGCCATTCATACAATTTTAAGTATACTATATTTTATGTTCTTTAAGGTAGGAGAAAACTTTGGGAGAACCTGGAGACCTTCAAAATAATGGCGTAAATATAGTCATCCAGAACAAAAAGGGTGATATCCTGCTCGTCAGGCATAATTATAAAGATAAGAAATGGTCATTGCCGGGCGGAGGTATAAAAAAAGAAGAACCTTCTAACAGGGCGATCATCAGAGAAGTTCGGGAAGAAACCGGCCTGATAATCCTGCGGCCTATTTTGGTTGCCGATGTCCAACTGGTAATAAACTGGAGGCACAAAGTGCTTTTGTTTACGACAACCCAATGGGATGGCATCCTTAACCCCCTCTGCAAAGATGAGATAAGCGATGTCAGATTTTTTAAACAAGAGGACATTAAAGACAATCAGGAGGTCTACCGAGCGCAAAGAATACTAGTACAAATTTTTGAGTCGGCCTACCCGAAACTTCCCCTGCCAGTTTATGCTCTGGCTACGGATCCGCCCCATATTGAATGGTAAATAAGGAGACTCGTTCTCCTTTTTTAATAAAAATGAAAGCAGTCATACTTGCCGCCGGAAAAGGTACGCGGTTCGGAGAAATTACAAAAACTATCCCGAAATCGTTAATCAAAATTTCCGGCAAGCCAATAATTGAACGTACGTTCGATTCCCTGCCCTCGAACATAACCGAGGTTTTTTTGGTGGTTGGCCATCTTGGCGAACAGATAAAAAAACATCTCGGCGAAGAATACAGGGGGCTGAAAATAAAGTACATAGAACTAAAGAACTTAACCGGTACTGCAACCGCTGTCTGGAGCGTAAAAAAATATCTCGGCGAAGAAAAATTCCTCGTCCTATACGGGGACGACCTATATTCAAAGGAGGAATTGGAAAAACTGGTCAGATTCCCGTGGGCATTCGGCCTAGCCAAAACCATTCCCCCATCTCCCAAATACTTGAACCTAATCCTTGATTCAAAAAAGTACATCACCCAAGCCCTCTATCCAACAAAAAAAGAAATGAAAACGGGTATACTCGTATCCACGGGGGCTTACGTAATGGATTCGAGAATATTCAAATACAAGCCCGCAAAATTGGCGAACGGAGAATACGGCCTGCCTCAAACAATGCTGACGGCCGCAAAAAATATTCCCATCAAGGGAATATTAATGAAAAAATGGGTTCAAATAAACTGCCCCGAAGATTTACCTTAATTTTTCTATATCTTTACTAGAGTAATTTTCTACTTTATCCAAAGTATCTTTGATTTTTTTACTGATAGCATTGGACTCCAGCTCTCTTGCATTAACCGGGGCCTCTTTCTTGGCTATGCCGGCAATTTTATCCAGATCTTCTTTAATTATACTGAAGGCGTTTTTAATGTCCCGGCTGATGATTATTGATTCCCTTTGTGATTTGGCCAAATGCAATAATTTTTCTCTATAGAACCATAGGGCTATAAAAATACCGACAACCGTCAAAATGGCAAGCAGGTCTTTCAGGGTAACATCCACGCCAAAAAGTGAAATCACCGGTTTTTCAACAAAACTGACCTTGACCGGGCTTGTCGGAAAACTTAAAGCGCCTCTTGAATCTTTGGCTCTCACGGTCACAAAATAACTGCCTTGGCGCAATTCTCTGTCAAAACGAAACTCCCAAACCCCTTGAGCATTCGTCGTGCTTTCGGATTGTAAAACTAACAATTTTTTGTTGTCTTCTATGGTTACAACAACGCTTGCGTTAGGTATTGCCGAACCTTTTGCGGCTAACGCTTCATCCGAGCCAAGCACGACTTTTTTAGTAATAGAGCTAATTGACGGCATTTCAATCGGCAGAATCTCTATCTTGACTCTGTCCTCAACGCTATTGCCGGCCTCATCAAATGCTTTGACCACAATTACATATTCCCCCGGCGGGCTGGGCAAAAGTGAATATTCGGGACTATTTATAATAACCGGCTCTTTGGAATTAATAACCACTTCATAACGGTCAATACCGGAAAGAGAATCGGCCGTATTAAATGAAAGCTTGGGCGACGGGTTATCACTCGCTAAACCGCTCTTAACATTGATCTTAAAGGGTATCGGCGGTTGAGTATCCACAGCAATTCGGTAATGAACGGTAGGACCCCACCCTACATTGTTTTTAAATCTAATATGAAAATAATAGATGCCGTCTTTGCTTATCTCCGGAAACGTCTTGCTTTCAAATAATCCTTCGGGGCTTGGCGGAACAACAAAATTTGGATTGGTATTGAAAGCCGTGTTTAATCCTGAAATATCAGAAGAAAGTTTCCAGGAAGGAGAGAACTGGGAAACAAAGTTATACCAATTGGCAGGGTTTGGGTATAAAGACACTATAACACTTGGAATAACCGGCAAACCGCTGGCTTGGGTCGGTTTTCTGGTAACAGGAACCGGAGTCGGTATTGATATGGTTTCAGATTTTGGCACCACTGAAACTGATGAAATAGTAAAGTTAGCTCCATTGGATTTTGACAGGATATTTGTGCCGCTGCCATCGGCAGCGGTAATAGAAGCATCAACAAAAGAAATATTGCTTGAACCGGTTCCCTTTGCCGTAAACGTTATTTTCAATACCTGCAGAGAAGACCCCGAAACGCCGCTTGGGGTACCGCCAATAAATTCTATAGTTCCGTCGGCATTGGAAAATTTGGGTTCTTGAAGCCAAAAGTTAAATATCGAACCGTCTTTGGAGATATTTTTAACCTCTACAACGTTGGCGGGGAACTTAAGTTTTGCTTGGGCAGCATTGATCGTTTCGCCGGCGCTATCTATTTTTAGGTTAATTTCAAATTCCTGCTTTGCACCAAATATGCCTGTTTGCGGAGAAATATTAAAATCAGCAGCGTAACTGAATGACAACCAAAACACAAAAACCATTACACTGGAAATTAAATATCTGTATTTATTAAGTGTAATCACTGATAATTTAATTATATCACATTAACGTCCGGAGCTTAACTGGAAAGAAACCAAGAAGACACTAAAATCCGTTACATTGATCTTTTTATCCCCGTTTAAATCATCCCTCATTTGAGTATTGGCATCGGAAGAAGACCAGTTGCTCAAAAAGATGCTCCAATCGCTGATATTGACCTGGTCGTCCTGGTTAAAATCAATGTTTGCAAACGGAAACGAACTTATCCGCACAGTTTTTGTCTCGGATACATCGCCTGTTTTCCCACTACCCGGATCAACTTGCCGTGCCTGAACTTTATAGCTGCCCAGAACCAAGTCGTCGGTATTTATCAATAACTTATATTGACCGTCGCTCTCCACGGTAGTTTTACCGATAACTTTACCGTCAGCCAACGCTTCAACGGTGTTTACGGGTGCAGCATAACCTGATACAAGAAGCAGTTCGTTCCGGGTAAACGAAACTTTGTTTGTTTTAATACTTGGAGCAAAAATAAGATTTTCCTGATGGACAATCGTGTTGAATTTTAAGTCGTATGTAAAAAACTTGGATTTTCCGAGATTTCCATCCTTATCTTTGATTAGCAGTCCATAAAGACGCCTCTCCGGGACTGGGCTTATTATTTCTTTTTGAAATGAACCATCATCTTGAGTTTTGAACTCTTCATCAATTAACACTTGGCCGTATTCTTTGCCAATCAAGTAAACCCCCAGTGTTGCTCCGGGAAATGCCTTGCCTGAAAAAACAATCCTTGCCGGCGTATTGCCTCCAATGCCACTATGCACCGTTTCAACCGTAGCGCCGTCCCCTTCGTCGGGTGTTGGGGTTGGAGTTGAAGTTGGAGCAGGTGTAGTATAGGTAATCATTGCCGAGATTTGGCTTACCCTAACATTCTTTTTTGCGGCCATAACGCCGATTTCGATGTCAGTTGAAGATGTTTTATTGAGACTGACCGAGTGCGTCTGACTGCTTTCTTGATATGATGTAGCGGTAGTTAAGGTGGTACCAGAATTAGAGCAACTGCCATCCACACAAATACGTGTTTGAAAAGTCGGATTTCCAGCACCGCCGCCTTGCTTTATGTAACAAACTGAAATTTCAACACTTGATACCGTTGAACCGTCCGGGATGCTGGATTCATTTAAATCAAAGGTCTGGCTTACGTCCACGTCTTGGCTGGAGATAAAGGTAGTATCACCGTCGCTGTTGGTGCATAAAGCCCCGCTCGTTTCAATAACTTCGGTATAGCAGTTTGCTGTATTACATGCCGCGCCTGTAGTATTTGTCCAGCTTGCACTATCGTTTCCGCCGTCAGCAGTAGGTCTTAAAACAGAAGTGGTATCGGCCTCAACCATTTGCAGTCCAAAAACAAAAAAACCATACATTACAAAATTAGTAATCAGTACGGTTACGGTTAAATAAGAAATTAGAGCACGGATATTTTTCACTACCTACATTATATCAGTTTATGTATTTTGCGACTAAATCCCAGCATACTTCTTTACTTTTTCCACTATCTCGCTCATCGGGTGCTGGGTTTTGACAAAATAGTCATTCGCTCCTAACGCTAAGGCTTTTTTGATGTCCTCATCGGAACCCAAATTTGAGAGAACGATTATAATCGGTAAATTTTTATATTCAGGATTGCTCTTTACTTCTTTCAATACTTCAAAACCATCTTTCTTGGGCATGAGCAAATCAAGCAAAACCAGATCAGGTTGAGATTTTTTAATGGATTCAATTGCTTCTTCGCCGTCTTTTGCAGTCGTAACTTCCCAGCCCTCGGCCTCAAACCTGTCTTTAAGGACATTTAGCAATACCTCCTCATCTTCTGCAATTAATATTTTTTTCATAAAAATTTAATTAATTTTATTAACCGTGGACTTATCTATTATAACTCCTTTTAACGGTATAGAAAACCAAAACGTTGTATCCTTGCCCTCTTCGGATACAAAGCCCACCTTGCCTCCCATTTCCTCTATAATCATTTTGATAATATACAACCCCAGACCAGTCCCTTCGGCTTTCATCTTTTTGGCACTTTCTCCTCTATAAAATCTCTCGAAAAGATGAGTTTGCTCGTCTTTGAGAATAACCGGGCCTTTATTAGAAATGGAAATTTTTATAAAACCGTCAGCTTGTGGTGAGCTTGTCGAACTAGCTTTTTCTAAATTTATAGTAACTGCCGTATTTTCAGGAGAATACTCAATGGCATTTGATACTAGATTCTGTAAAATATTATATAATGATTTTTTATTAACTTCTATAGTGAAAGGTCTAGCAATGCTTTTGTTGAATACTATCGTGTGTTTTTTTGATTTTGCATAGGGCTCCATTTCTTTAACAAATTCTTCCAAAAAATTGTAAATATCAATCTGACTTTTTTCTGTTATAAGCGCTGTTTTAAGCTCAATTCTCGAAATGTTTAAGAGGTCTTCGACTAAACTGACCAGCCTCTTAGATAACATTGCCAGGTCTCTGACATATGTTTTTTGTTTTGGATTTAGATTTTCGGAGCCGTACTGTAGCGCTTCGGTAAGCCAATTTAAGCCGGATATCGGAGTTCTTAGTTGGTGGGAAGCGATGGAGATAAATTCTGTTTTGGCACGGTCAAGAACTTCCAAATCTTGGACCATATCATTAAATAATTTACCAAGCTGACCAAACTCGTCTTTTTGTTTTAAAAGATCGGGCGATATAACTCCCGTGAATTTACCTCTTGAAACTTTAGCAGCAAAATCAGACAGCTCTTTTAGCGGAGAGGCAATATTTCTGATCAGAACCCGCGAGCCATAAAACCCCATCAACAAAGCTACGACGACAATGGCCATTACCACTTTGTTGGTAGACTCTTGAATCTTTATCTCTCCTACCCTCAATTTCTCTGTTAATAAAAGTGCGTCCCCAACCATACTATTACCCAATCTTGATAACTCGCTGACTAACCGGTTTCTGATTATCTCCGTATCCAAATTAGAGAATCCTATATTATCTACGGCTACTAGTTCTTCGAAACTTGTCTTCAACGTAGCACTATTCTGCTTGATCTTGTCCAGCAGTTCCTGTTCAAGCGGTTCATTTTCAAACACCGTTGTCGAAAGCCAGCTATCAAGACCGGCCCGCTTCTCCTGCCATTGTTGAATAGTTCTCTCGCCAGGAAGCAAAAGATACTCGTTCACAAGAACATCTATCTCAAAGAGTATCTTTATTGTTTGAGTAGCCGTATTTTCTTTCTCGCGTCTGTTTTCGGCAATTTCTCCAAACCAAAAAATAAAAGAGTATAAAATACCCACAAATAGAACTGACCAGACAACAACAAGTTTAATTTTGGTTCTTATTAGCATGCTCTCACCAGAACAAAAATTACCTTATTATTTTAACAGAATTAGGCTTAACCTTTAAAAGGCCCTCCACATAGATGTGTTTGAGGTAATTGGGAGTGCTGTCGTCGCCTATGTTGTTTTTTATATTCCATTTATTCTGGCTCTCAAACAAGGAGATCAGGTCTTGAGGCAGATCGAGAGAAAAGTTATGTCGGGACCATAATAACTCTATATACTCCGAATCATATCCTCCTTGTCGGCTCATAAACAATTTGGCATCTGCCTGATTCGATGCAATATATTCCTCTGTCTTAAGGAGTGTCCGCAGAAATTTTTCTGTCAGTTCTCCATTATTATCCAGCCAGTCCTGTCTGGACACTAAAAGAAAATTTATCAGCTGGCTATCCTGTCCCGGCCAACTTATTATATTGTCGCCTATCGCTTTCTTAATTTTATACACATTCGGCTCCCATGTAAAAATCGCGTCAATTGTTCCGTTTATTATCGCCTCCACTAACTCGGAGGGGGTAAGAAATACCACGTTCATATCAGCCAGTTTTAAACCGTGCCGGACCAAAAATAGCCCCAGAAAAAAGTGACCGGTCGTGCCTTTGGTAACACCTATCTTTTTGCCGGCCAGGTCCTCGGGTTTTGAGATATTCGCGTCTTTTCTTGCTAACAACTCATGATTTTTAACGGTTGCCATACGGGCTACCACTTTTAAGTTCGAATCATTCTTATTATTTGCTAACAAACTTACAAAGGCAAAGTCGGTCATTGTGGCAAAATTTGAGTTACCCGCTATTAGATTGTCGCCGGCAAATCGGCCCGCCTCAAATTCTTTAATCTCCGCGTCCAGACCCTCGTCTTTGAAAAAACCTTTTTCTTGAGCTAGAAAAATAGGCATACCGCTGCTACCTCCGGTTCCGGCAATAATAACCTTATCTAAAACCATGCTTTTCTTCTCAATACCATTCCGCGTAAGAACAACTAAACCGGTTATTATTCCCAAAATTATGAATATTGTCACGGTAATTTTTACTTTCATGATCATTCCAATAAAGTTTTTACTTCTTTGTGGGCGCTTATTTTAACCTTGCAGTCCCGAGAACAATGAGGACACCGGGCAAGGAAAGAAATTTCGCCTTCCAATCCGAAAGCCTCAATATCTTTTATAACTATCCCGCGGCAGCCCACGCAGTGAACAATCGCTTGGGCAATGTGATTCTTGTAAATTTTCAATTTGTTATTTTTCATAAGTTAAACAGAAAAGCCCACACCACCCCTTACCGTAGTGAGGTTGATGCGGGCCGTAGAACCGCCTGATCAGTATTGGATTTTACGTTTGGATAAACTATAACTAAACTAATTTTACAATAATTACATTAACGCGACCAGAAAGATGG
Source organism: uncultured Candidatus Saccharibacteria bacterium (assembly GCA_964587505.1). Taxonomy (GTDB): domain Bacteria; phylum Patescibacteriota; class Minisyncoccia; order 2-02-FULL-40-12; family GWA2-44-9; genus 2-01-FULL-41-26. Next base: position 25,442 of record CAZPLD010000006.1, read on the forward strand.
TGGATAACTCATCAATCATAAAACAAGCCAGAAAAACATTGAAAAAATGCCGTTAAAATGCTAAATTATCGAGATGTCATTATCCATCGGAATTATCGGTTTACCCAATGTTGGAAAATCTACTTTATTTAAGGCGTTAACAAATGTTGCTGTTGATATACAAAACTATCCGTTCACAACAATTGATCCCAACATTGGGATAGTAAAGGTGCCTGATGAGCGCCTAAAACCCTTGGCCGAGCTTTCCAACTCAAAAAAGATAATCAATACGACCATAGAATTCTATGACATTGCCGGATTAGTAAAAGGCGCGTCCCAAGGCGAAGGACTGGGAAATAAATTCCTTGCCAATATCCGCGAAGTGGACGCCATCGCCCACGTTGTCAGGGTTTTTGAAGATAAAAATATTACTCATGTCCACAATAAAATTGACCCCGTCGGAGACATAGAAATAATCCAGACCGAACTTGAGCTTGCCGACCTTCAGACAAAAGAAAAAAGGGATGAAAAGAAAAACAAAGATCTGCCAAAATTAGACCTATTGAGCGACAAAAAAGTTATTTTTGTTCTCAACGTTTCCGAATCCCAAATATCCGAGGGGTGGCAACCTGGACCCGACTTGTTAAAAGCAATGGGTGGAAGCGACTACGTCGTTCTGTCCACTCCGCTTGAATTGATATTGTCCGAGGCAACAGAAGAAGAGAAAAAAGAATACCTGACAGGATTTAATATGAAAGAGTCCGGTTTGGACCGGCTGATTACGCAGAGTTATAAAACACTTGACTTAGTAACTTTCCTGACCACCGGAGAAGACGAGACCCGCGCCTGGACCGCCCACGAAGGCGACCTAATCCCCAAAGCTGCCCGCGCCATCCACACCGATTTTGAAAGATTATTTATCCGTGCCGAAGTCACAAACTGGAAAACACTTCTTGAGGCAGGCGGTTTAGTCCCCGCCCGCGCCAAAGGTCTTGTCCGCACCGTCGGGCGGGATTATATAATCCAGGAAGGCGACGTTGTGGAAATTCTGATTGGCAGATAAAATTAAGCCCATTCTATGTCTAAAAAACCATTTACATACGAGGAATTCAAGAATATCTATTCCAAGGTACCTCGGCTCTGTGTTGATTTGGTGATAAAAAGTCAGGAAGGAGTTGTCTTGACGTTACGCAAGTTATCATCATGGAACAACAAATGGCATTTTCCTGGCAGTACCATTCTCTACGGAGAGAGCATCACTCAGGCTATTCAAAGAACTGCGCAAGAAGAAATTGGAATTTCAGTCAAAATTGAAAAGTTAATTGGAACTCTTGAATATTTAAAAACCGAACAGAAAGAGCGCGGATTCGGATGGACCATAAGCTTGGTATTTCTTTGCTCGTCACCACAAAACGCCATGAAGCCAAATAAAGAAGCTTCTGAGATTAAAATATTTAATATCATTCCAGAGAATATGATCAAAGAGCAGGGCGACTTTTTAAAAACCCACAAAATACTCAAATAATATGGAAGATTTAACACAAATAAAATCTCTGACCCCGCAAGAAGTTTTGGAAACTTGGCGAGGCATGGAAGAGTCCCTTGAACACTGGAAGGGATTTTGGCAATCCAAAGGATTTAAATCTTGGGAGGAGTGGCGGCGCACTTCGCATGCTCCCTTGTTTGAAAAACAACTTAACTGGAATTTATACAAGATAAATAAGCCATTAAAATCTGTGCCTCAATGGCGAGCCGGAATGTTTCATGCTTGGAATAAGTGGTTTTATCCAGTACTAGCGGAAAGGCCGCCTCGCCTTAAAGACCTCCTTTCTCACCCCGGAGTCCATAACCATTGGTATATCCGTGAAATAGCGAACAACTTTCCCGCATCAACTACCCTGACTGCGCTTCGCATGCCAAACAGTGATATTGTCGTAGCTGAAGGAATGCACCGCGCCTGCGC
>CAZPLD010000007.1:0-24962 GCA_964587505.1 uncultured Candidatus Saccharibacteria bacterium
CCGAAGAAGACAATAAGTCGTAATCCAACAGGCCGAGAAATGGGGATGGGTTGAGCGAAGAGCTGAAATAAGGTGCTGGGTGGAGCGAGATTTTAAATCAATCTCTTGAACTCTTCAATGGCGGAGATGTCCGCTGGATCAATGCCGTATTCTTTGGCGATATAGTATGAGACCCAATCGGCAAGTTGCAGAGAAGAAAATATTTTAACAAAGACATTGTCTCTTGCCAGTTCAACTGTTTCCACGCTTAACTTCTGTTTTTGGAATAACTTAGCCGTTACTTCCATTCTTTTTGAAATTCTTAGATTATCCGCCGTGTCTTTCAAAAAAATAAAATGGAAATTTTGGGAAAGGAGTTTAGACACTTCTCCCGCGTGAAAACCAGCCATTTCGTTATGATTTAATTCCGGAAAAACGTTTGAGAACGAGGGTTTCTTCGCTGTCTCGTTGATTTTAACTTTCCAGGTATAGGCCAGCGGGCCATTTTTTCTGGATGAATAGATAATCGGTACAAATCCTCTTAACTTTTCTGCCAATTCTTTGCCCATTTTCTCATTATCTTCAAGTTTAACCCGCGAAACCATATCCAATGCCTCATCCTGTCCCAAAACCTTCAACAAGGCCTTGAAATTGAGTCCCAGGGCCACCCGTGGCTCAAGACCCCAATCAGGCATTTCTATGTAGGGAGCTGAATTTTGGCGGGCAAGCTCAAGTAACTTACCACCGACAGAAATTGCTGCTACCGAGAGGCCTTTGCTTAGCGCCAGTTTGAATGCATCTAAAACCTCTTCTGTGTTACCGGAATAAGAATTCAAAACAATTAGGCTATTTTGTAATACTTTATCGGGTAAATCTGGCAAGCCGTAATCCCGATGAATTACAATATCCAATTCCGGATTGGAAACCCTCAAAAGGTCCGGCGCCAAAGCCGACCCACCCATACCGACAAAAATAAACCTTTCGTATTTGCCAAGCTTATCTCCATTCACCAGCTCCGGCTGGTATTGAAGTTGTTTTTGCAAACTTTTTATAGACTCTACAAATTCCATAACTCAAGTATATCACTACCTCTAAAAATAAAAAACGCCCCTTAGGGCGTCTGCCGGCTTAATGCCAATGAAAGGTAGTTACCCTCTACGACCGAGGTAAGAGGAAATCCAAGAGTTCCGGCTAAGGTAAGCAGTGCTTCAGTATTGGTTACTCCGGGTGAACCCTGAACTCTTAATTCAGTAAACTTGCCAAGTCCCTCGATTTCATCCAGGTGCAGTGTAAAAAGATGCCCCGCAAGTTCTCTTTCAAAACAGCGGCGCTTCTTTCTAAGTGTGAGTACTGTTTTGTAGGTTTCTTGTATCTTTTGAACCTCGGCTTCGTCAACCGTAAATGAACAAGGAAAACGATGAGAAAGCAGACTATCCTGTTGTGCTCCCTTATACATGAATTTGAAACCGCTATCATCTTTGCGAATTCTCATGATCTCACCAAAAGGATCCACTGCCTGTCCTTCGCCTTTTGGATTCAGGTAAGTATCCTCCTGGCAGTACTCCGCAACAAAATGCCATCCATAGGCACAAATCGTAGATTCACCAGGAAGAGGATGGTCAATAAATTTGACCTGCTCCTCAAAATGAGAAGACGGGTTGGCGTGTCTGCGTATTAAAGAGGGCACGAAGGGCATAATATGAGATACTGGAACGTTAAATCTGGCGCAAATGGTCGGAAGTAAAAATTTCAGTACTTCTTCACCGACCTGTCTAAGATCCATATCCGAAGTATCAATGTGAAAAAGTGGCAGATTCGGAACATTTTCCTGAACCCCGCGTAAGACGGAACTATAAATATCAAGGGTTTCAGCCACATCTTTTTCGTTCATTTTCGAACCGCGTTTCTGGGTAAGCGCTCCGTCATATTCCCTTCTCATGGCAGCATCAACAGAACAAGTAAAAAAGAAAAACGCATCAATGAAATCCAGCTTTAAAAGTTCATAAATAGAATCTCTGATCCTCTCTACGTGAGGTGCGGTAAAGTCTCCTCTGCGCAAACCTCTTTCGTACCAATAAAGCATATCTTGAGGACCGCGGCTGATAATACCAACGTGGCACCTTGGATGATGAGATAAGTTCAAAACATAGCCATGGACACCAGTAAGATGTTGCAGTTGCTCCACCACCGGATCGCCAGTAAGGATGTTCCTCACTTCTTCTATTTCGGCCGTTTCCGGCGGACAGTATGCCTTGAATTTGTTTCTTCTGAAAAGCTGCTCTATTTTTTCTGTTGTTTTGGTTTTACCCGCTTTTTGTGTCCCAAAAAAATCTATAAGAATTGTCTTCGGAACCGGATCAGCTTTTTCAAATTTAACAGCTAACAGCAATCGTTTTATGTATTAGTTCCAAAATCGCCGAAGTTTCTTCCTCGCTGAACGGCCCGACGAGAAGATTGCTAAGCTGGTTTGAAACGGTAAGACCGGATTCCATGTTCTCTCCAGTTTTCAAAAAACTTTAATAGAGTATCTCAAATTAAAATTTTTTGTCAACTCACATTTGACATAATGATTATTTAAAAACATAATATGACGTAATCAGCACACTAACAAGTAGGAGACCCGTGGACAAACTGGTATTGTCTGGAGACATTCTTCCAGCCAGAGAAGCTATTGAAATGATCCCGCAAGTGGATCTGGGACCGCCAATTGAGGTGCCTTCTATTCCCCCCGAAGCTGATCCAAAAAATATTCCCGAAGAAGAAAGGCATTTCTGGCGTTCAGAAATAAAACGATTTAAAAAAGAAAAAGATGTCCTGTTGCTTGCACATAACTATGAACCCGAGGATGTCCAGCACAAAGAAGTAGCTGATTACGTAGGTGACTCGCTTCATTTGGCTAAAGTTGGCCAAGCTTCAAAAAAGAAAGTGCTACTGGAAGCATCAGTGCTTTTTATGAATTATATCTTAGGGGTTATGAAGCAGCCTTGGCAAATAGTTTTGGCTCCTAGCATGGACGCTCTATGTTCCCTTGCTGCTCACGCCAAGGTTGAAAAAGTAAAAGAGTGGAAATATGCCCATCCTAAAGGAAAAGTTATAAGCTATGTTAATACCAATCTGGACATAAAAGCAGAAAGCGATATCTGTTGTGCTTCTGGAAACGCGGCTAAGGTTATTCAATATATGGCGGAAAATAGTCCCAATAGTCCCCTGCTTTTCCTGCCCGATATTTTCCTGGGTTATTATGCAATGAATATCCTTAAAAAAACAGGGTATTCGACCGATAATCTCTGGCTGATGATGGGTGCTTGCCACGTTCATGAAAAAATAACCGCTCACCACGTTATGAGGCAAATGGCTCTTCATCCGGATGCTGCCGTTGTTGCTCATCCTGAATGTGGCTGTATGTCAAAGTGTTCCATGATGCTTGATCAGGGACTTGTATCGGAAGAGATGATGCAACTTCGGTCAACTTGGGGCATGATTGATTTTATAACCAAGACGCCTCACAAAAAAATCATTGTTGCCACTACGGTTACAAATATCTATCCTATGTCTGTTGCCGCTCCGGATAAAGAATTTATTCCCGCCAAACCCTGATGCCCGATGCGCATTTATGGAGCAGAACACCCTCAAGAACGTATATGAAGCTCTTCGCGATATGAAACACATAATTAAAGTTGACCCAGAACTTGCCCGACAAGCGCGCATACCGATAGAAAGAATGCTCGCTATCCAATAAGACCACAAATGTGGTCTTATTTAATTACATCCTACCCCAACGGGAATCAATATAGGCGTTGGCCTCGGATAATTTTAGAGCTGTAGTTCCGTTTCCGGTTCTAATATAAAACTCCTCGCTGTTGTTATCATTTTTGAGATATGCCGGCTTATGGCTTGGCGAAACACTGACAACACAGCATTCTTTGCCGTCTACGTGTGACCAATTTAATTTCACAAGCTGTCTGAATTCGGCTCCTATCATATTATGAAAAATCTGGGTGAAATGATTTTCAAAACCATCGGCATCTTTTTTGATAAGAGAACCGTAATCCGCAGCCAAACCAACTATTGTTTTGTTATCACCAACCCCTATCACCAAATGTCCGCCTTGGGAATTAAGAAAAGCAGCAACGGTTTTCATTACCGATTTTTCAAGAACCTTGTTGACCGTGTTCTGCCTCGTATCCCAACGGAACGTGCTTTTAAATTCCAGATTCTCATGCTCGTCTTTGTTCAATAAATCTAAGACACTTGTCTTTGTATCAATAGTTTTATTTGTTCCATTGTTTTTATTTGCTGAAAATCTTTTAAATTTTAAAATGAGGTCGACATATTCTTCCGGAACGGGAATATCTTTCAGCCGGATCTTTTTATTCATGTTGCTGCCGGTCAATTCTATTGTCCCGTATTTGGTAAGTTTGCCGAGCGGACTTTGGCGGTGGCTTACCGAAACAACATGTTCCAGAGGAATAGCTGTTCTGTGGCGGTACAAGACGCCATAGGCGTGAATAATTTCACCGTCACGGATGCGGAATGATTCCCTATACCACCTAAAAAATATAAAGAACACTAAAGCTATTTCGGCTGAGAAAATGATCAAAGCTTCGGCAATACGGAATGAAATAGTCCTCGAAATGGACAAGGAATGATAGAACTCGCCATAATCAGCAAGCGCGCCGGCGACAAAAAAGGCAATCACCGCAACGCCTTGGAGTAAAATAAAATTCTTAACGATTACGATTGGGCTTTTTTTGACGATAATCGGCTTACTCATGCTCGGAGTGGACTCCCATTAGATGATTCCAATCCTACCACTTTGAATTTTAAGGGTAAACCCCTGTAGCCGTTATGGGTGAGTTAGTAAAACCCTAAATGGTGTCCTGTATAAAATGCCGTGATGCTAAGGACGCCGAGTACCATAAATATTAAAAGAAAAACCAATAATCTCCGCAGAACGACTCCGCTTGGATTACGGAAACTCCCATAAAAGATTGCTGTAGCGCCCGCATAAAGAAGTGCAGAAAAAATACTTTTGGATGTCCAATGGTGGCCGGAAAAACTTTTAAGCCAGTTCTTTAGCGGTACTGAAAGATCCGCCCATATAGTAATAGTCACTACAAATACAATAGTGATAATCGCTGAGAGAGCAGATGCAGAAATAAGTCGTGGTTTATTCATAAAATTTTTATCCCCAACGGGCTGCGGCGGATATTATAAACCCCATCGCACCGATAAGGAGTCCTAGCACAGCAACAGCTCCGGAAAGCAACCATGCTAGCCGGCGGATTTTAAGCTGTTCCATTTCTTTTTTATCAAGCAAGGTAATGAAAAGTGTGGTCATTGCAAGCGGGACAACAAACAAAAAAACATGTTCTTTGGTTTCCATGATAATATTGTGAGCCCACGGCGCCAAACCTTTTTGAATAATAGGTTTTACAAGCCCGCCATAATAAACCACGTAGTAATATCCCCCGGCAATCCAGCTGGCAACAAAAGCGGTCACGCCGATCGCCGCCGTAAAAATCATGCTTTTTTGCGAACTCCCGTCACTTTTTAGTTTTCCCAACAACCACAAAAACGCATCAATACCGACAATCGCAAACCCGAGGTGGAGACCTATAAGAACGGGTTTGCTTTGAATGATTGCCAAGAAGTCCATATATTTTTATTATACTAAATTTTTAGTTTAGGTTCTACTCTTTTTAGCAATACCGCGTTTGTGGCTACAATTATTGACGACGCCGACATAAGTAATGCCGCAATTTCCGGACGCAATGACCAGCCAAGAGAATTATAAAACACTCCGGCAGCTACAGGGATGGCCAGTAGATTATAGATGGCGGCCCAGAAAAGATTCTGCTTCATTTTGACAACTGTTGCTTTGCTTAAACGGATAGCGGCCACGATATCGTACGGATCAGACTTCATAAGAACAATATTTCCCGTTTCAATAGCAACATCCGTTCCGGCGCCTATGGCAATACCAATATCCGACTGGGCAAGCGCCGGCGCGTCGTTGATTCCGTCGCCGACCATAGCCACAAACTTCCCTTCGTCCTGCAGTTTTTTGACGTATTTTGCTTTATCCTCCGGAAGAACTTCGGCAAACACCCGGCCAATACCCAGATCATTTGCAATACCTTCCGCCACTTTTGGATGGTCGCCCGTTATCATCACAACCTCCATGCCAAGATTTTTTAATGCCGCTATTGTTTTTTTGGAATTAACCCGCGCCGGATCAGCAGCAGCAATAACGCCGGCAAAAATCCCGTCAATGGCCAGCAAACTTAAGGTCTTCCCCTCTCCAGCAAGCCGGTCAAGAACATCTCTCATTGGTTCAGTGTTAATGCCGTTATCCCGAAGCAGTTTTTCTTTTCCGGCAAAAACAACTTTGCCGTCAATCCGCGCCTTTAGGCCATAACCCGCGATAGATTCAAAATTTTCCATTGATCTAAGCGGCAAAGCGTTGCGCTTCTTCGTCTCTTCAAAAATGGTTTTTGCCAAAGGATGATTAGAGCCCTCTTCCAGACTGGCTTCATATTGAAGTATCTGATGTTCGGTAAAACCGCTGAATGCAACAACATCGGTAACTTTTGGTTTTCCTTCTGTAAGCGTACCTGTTTTATCAAGAATAATTGCGTTTATTCTTGAAGTGTTCTCAAGTGTTGCCGCATCTTTAATAAGAATATTGTGTTTGGCGCCTATCCCTGTGCCTACGGCGACGGCTGTCGGCGTGGCAAGCCCTAAAGCATCCGGACAGGCAATGACCACCGCTGAAACGGCAAAAGTTAATGCCGTAAAAAGTCCTGTCCCCGCCCCGAAGTACCAGCCCATGAACGCGCCTACTCCCGAACCAATAGCAACAATAACCAACCAGCCGGCTGCTCTGTCGGCAATGCGCTGACCGGGGGCTTTGGAGTTCTGAGCAGTTTCCACAAGCTTAATAATTTGAGCCAGAATGGTTTCTGATCCAACTTGGGTCGCCTTAAATTTAACAGCTCCGGTTTGATTAACCGAGCCGCCTACAACTTTATCGCTGACTTTTTTTATCACCGGAATTGATTCACCGGTGACAAGGGATTCATCAATTGATGTTTCCCCTTCGGTAATAATCCCGTCAACAGGAACCTTATCTCCGGGACGCAACACTACAATATCATCATGGACTATTTCAGCGCTTGAAATGACGGTTTCTTTGCCGTTACGGATAACCTTCGCCTGCGGCGGAACCAGGTCGAAAAGCGCACGCAAAGCGTCAGATGTGCCGCGTCTTGATTTCATCTCCATCCAATGGCCGAATAGTACAAAAGTTACCAGTAGCGCCGCCGCTTCATAAAATGTCTCTGAATCTGGCCGTATTAAGGTCAGTAAGACACTGAAAAGATAGGCGGCCAGAACGCCGGTAGCTATCAAAACAGACATATTCAATTTCTTGGCCTTAAGAGAATAATATGTGCCGGTAATAAAAATGGAGCCGGTCCAGAATACTATTGGCGTGGTGAGTATCAAAAGCAGCCAATTTATCGGAATCGGCGATGGGAGTGAAAACTTTAAAATATTGGCCCCGACTGGTGAATACAAAAAAATAGGAATAGAAAGCAAAAACGAAACCCAAAACCTCCGGCGCATATCTTGCTCCATTTTTTTGGCCATCTGCGGACTGGACATGGCCATATCGTGGTCTTTGTGGCTCATTTCCGAAATGTCATAACTACCGCCAGCTTCTTTAGGTATTAACGCCATCCCGCAGCCGGGACAAAGTCCGGGTTCGTTCCTAATGACATCTGGATGCATCGGGCAAGTATAAACTAACTTCCCCGTTTTTTTTACCGCAATTTCTTTAGTGTGATTTTTTTTATGATGGCAACAGTTATCCATAGAATTTTTAATATTAAAGGTTAATCCCATGCGCAGATCCTCCGCGCACGAGATTCTACTCTAATTTTTTAGAGAGCGATTATGCATCCAGGCAATATACGCGCCTCCTATGCCAGACCAGACTCCTACAGTAATTGCTCCGGCAATAAAGCTTTCTAAACCAAACCAGGTAAATCCGGGTAGCAACTCAAAAAGTGCGTGATGAAGTTCGGCTGCTTTACCAGTGAGGGTCGCGCCGTATACCAAACAAGCGATATATGCCACCTCTCCGCCCAGCACGCAAAGCAAACTGTATTTTTTAATTGATAACTTTCCCATTATGAACACCTCCTTTCTTTTATCATAATATATTCTATACTCCGCAACTACCCCCGCTTTGCCGTTCAACCGGTTTTATCTTGTTGAGAATATTGCGGTATCCGGAAGCGCTGGAATAGTCCGTTCCCAGAACTTCCTTAGGGTCAACTTTATTCCAAGACGTTCCCATAGAATTAAAATATTTCGCTAAATTGATATATGTTTCCGGGAACCAATAAGAATTGATTGTCAGAGCAGCTTTGTACATATCCGCTTCACTCACACCCTGCGAAGCCATCAGTTCAAGAAATCCCAGCATAGCCATACCGTGGTTGCAGTCCGGAAAATAGGTTGGATTACCGCAACAGGAGCGGTAAATATTCCAGCTGGTGTTTTCGACAAGCTGCTGCTGTTCCGGAGTAAGAGAAATTAACTGATGCTTGGAGTAGTGATTCATGGTGTTCCCCTTAGCCAATGTCCACCCGCCGGTTGAGGCAAACCCGCCCGCTCCTCCATATTTTTTGTCCGACATCGGCCCCTTTTCAAGAATAGTGTTTTTGTTTCCAAGACCGAACGCCCACAAAAGACTCAATAAAACCCCGGCGTTTTCTTTTGTAATTTTAATATTTTCATTGCCTGAATCATAAAGAAGGCGCCGTGTTTCCTCACTCAATCCGCCATTTTTATAGACGCCTTCAAATTTGTCAGCATCTATAACCCCGGCCTTTATCATTTGGGCTCCCAAGTCTCCCCATTTGACCGGCAGAACCACTCCCTCGGAAGGCAAAACCGCTTTTTCAAACCTTGCCGTTTCTCTCGCTTCCAGGGTTTCAGGCAGGCCCAATAATCTTGCTGTAGACGATTTTAGCTGAAAATTAAATGAGAAATTAAAGAACGTAAAAGCAAGCAACGCTCCTGCCGCAATAAAACAGCCGACGGCAAACAATAGTCTCGTCTTAATTTTTGTGAACAATAGTTTTAATTTTATTATCATTTTTAAATTATTATTTTAACCAGCCGGTTATCGTTTGGACAAGCTGGTTAAGATAAATGTTTATTGTTGTTTGGAACTCTCCTCCGCCCATCGCTAACTGGTTCGTCTTTGCGAGATATAAGATAAAGATACCCATCAAAAAGAATGTCGCGCCGGATATCAGGTCGGCTATCGCAAGATTGATCCGTTTTCCGCCAATTGAATAGGACACTCCCCTGTTTGACTCCATCAATTTTTGGACAAAGTGATTTTTATCCAAGAGGTATGCAATCAGAAAAAGCGGAGCAACCATTCCGAGAACATACGCAAAGGAATAAATACCTCCCCAGAAAATAGAGTTGGGCAAAATAGACAAAGCAACAACGCCGGCTAAGACCGGAGCGCAGCACATCGTCGCAAATCCCGAAAAAATACCCAGCGTAAACACAGAACCGGCATTTGTAACTTTTAATTTAGGATGAACCGAGAACGGCATTGAAAAATGCCGGCCCAATAATATTGATGCGCCAAGAAACAAAAGGAATATTCCGCCGACAATATATATCGGGTCGTGAAATCTGCTGAACAATTTTCCCAGACCGGCTGCTCCCATGCCAAGCGGTAAAAATACCGTTAAGAGGCCCAGAAAAAACACAAAGGTCATAAAGAGAACCATCCGTTTTTCCCGGAAAATAGAGCCGAGGTACGACGGCAATAAGACGGTAATGCAGCAAGGTGCAAACAGTGCCGCTATTCCGGCGACAAATGCCGTTATAAGTGATGCGATAATTAATGTTTCCATATTCTTATGATTATTTAAGTTTCTCTATTTCTTTAATTAACTTATCATTTGCCAAAGCCATATTTGGGTCATCCAGCGTGAATCTAATTATACCTTCTTTGTCTATTATGAAGTAAGTATGGCCAGGTAAAGCACCGGGATGCATTGGCGAGTCAAGATACAACACATCATAAGCTTTGGATACGGAACGCGAGGTGTCAAAAAGAATTTTGGACTTTGCCAAGTTTGGTGATTTACTTACAATGTCAAGCCACTGATTCTTGGTATCAACGACAACCGAGAAAGCCGCAATGCTTTCGGTTTCAAATCTGGAGTCGTTGCCGAGTTGGGCTATCTGATCCCAGCAGGCCGGATAACACATTGACCCTTCATTAAAGAAAAGGACAACATTTTTACCAAGATAATCTTTTAATTTAACGGTTTCTCCGCTAATGCTTTCCAGCTCAAAATCGGGAGCTTTTTTACCCACCGCTTCCTTGAAATAAATTTTTTCTACCATGTCCGGACTGATCGTGCCTTTTGTTTCCGAAGGCTTATTACCGCCAGTAAACAAAGTTAACCCGCCAATAACAACTACCGCCGTGCCTATAAATAATTTTTGATTTAATAGTTTCATTAAATTTAAGTTAGCAAAAATCCCCATATTACAGGGGTGAGGGAAACGCACGGCATAAAACTTGTCCGACTTGCAGGTTTACGCCGGCGTTTATTGAGAAGAGGGGCTATTTTCGTGAAGAGAAAACCAGCGAGAAGTTTGGCTTTCAGTTAAGGGTATAAACGATTCAAAAAAACTTTCAAATGGGTAATGTCTTGTTCTGCCGGCGCTTAAGGAGTTGGGCCTTAAGAGATTAAAAATAAACCCAAGCAATAAAAAGGTAATCAAAGCCAAATAAGTATTTAAAAAATTACCGAAATAGGCGCTTGAAAATCCTCTAAACAGGTTCAGGTGAAAATCCGCAAAAGCAAACGGGTTAGCAGGACAATCTAAGCCATTCGCTGTTTTGGTGACGCAAAGTTCATCTCCATGAGAATTATTATGATACATGGCCACAAAACTAAGGATGGAGATCCCCAAAAAAAACAGCATTAATAAACTTATTAGTAAAATCTTCATTAGTCAGTTAACACTAAGTATACTACAAATTATTGTCGAATCAATTTGCAGATAGTTTCCCGTCTATAATTTTCTTGAATTCTTCAAAGCTTGGTATGCCTGCTATTTTTTCTCCGTTGATAAAGAAGGATGGGGTAGAATTAACGCCAAGCGCCTGGCCGTCGGAACGGTCTTTAATGATAGTGTCCTTAAACTTGTCCTGACTTACAGAATCAGTAAACAACTTGGTATCCAACCCAAGTTCTCTGGCATATCCGGTAAAGATCTCTGAAGCTTTAGAGCTTCCCGACCACTCACTTTGGCGTCCATAGAGCATCTCGCTCATCTCCAAAAATTTCCCTTGAGCTCTCGCAGCCTCGGCGGCCTCGGCGGCAACCATAGCATTAGAGTGCTGGGGAAGAGGAAAATTCCTGAAAACAAAATTTACATTTGGATTATCTTTGTATGCGTCGACGAGCTGCTGAACAATAGGGCTGGCATATGCGCAAGCCGGGCATTGGTAATCGCCAAATTCAACAATATTAACCTTGGCATCTTTTGTGCCGGTCATATAGCTTAATTGGCCAATTAATAAATTAGGGTCGGCAACGGCTTGAGACCCGGTATTTGTTTTATAGATCAAAAACGCAAATAATGCGAAAAAGAGGACTCCGACGCCTGAAATAATTTTAGCTTCTTGGGTCATGTTTTTATTTATTTAATTTTTTGTGAATTAATAACAAGGCAGTAATAAAAATAAAGGAGAATAACGACAGGAGAGGTATGTCAATAAAACCGAGCAATTGTATGTATTTGGTGGTACAGGATATACCAAAAGTGCAGGGTGCTAATCTCTCTTGTATAACACCATAGTACAACAAATTTTGATAAAAAGCAATAGCACCCCCAATTACGCTCAGCGGGAGGGCATAATTGAGAAAATTCTTGTCTTTGTTAACAATTCCAACCCCTATGATCAAGACCAGCGGATACATGGCGATTCTCTGATACCAACAAAGCACACAGGGTGTAAAACCCAAAATCTCGCCAAAATACAAACTCCCCGCCATTGAAGCCACGGCTGTCATCCAAGCAACATATAAGACGTGATCTTTAATAAATTTTAGCACGACAAGTATATTCTACTCTTTTTTAATAATTTTTTCCAGTAAACAAAACACTCCTTCGTTGAGGGGTGTTTTGTTTAAAATCGTTATTTAACAAACAACTTGATGAACCAACCCAAGAAACTGAATTGACTCTCATGATCTTTGGCAAACGTCTCTGCTTTTGCCAAAGTTGTTTTGAGTGCATCTATTTGTTTCTGAAGATCGGTTTTGATGTTGGCATCCATAGTCCGTTCCATTGCTTTGGTAAGACGATCTATCATATTCTGCGTTTTTACAAGCTCGCTTCGAAGAACGCCTAAATTCTTATAATCAGTCCCAAGGAATAACGTCCTAAATTTGCCAACTTCGACAACTTTATCCATCGCCTCTTCAACCTGCTTGGCCGAATCTTCCTGCTCTTGAGCGACCTTGCGTACTTCTTGGCCGATATTACTATCCTGTCCAGCAACTTTTCTCAATTCCTGGACAACTTTTGCTACACTGCTCCAATGTTCCTGCCCTGTTGTGTTAGCCTTCGCAAGGGCACCATACGAAACTAGAAAAACTAGCGCAAAAACGACCGCAAATATTGTATACTTGCCATAATGATCATACCGACTGTTGTGTAATTTATTCATATTTATATTTTAACTTATCGACCCAAAAAAGATATCCACATACTATAGTTGGGTCTTTGTTTTCAATAGCCCCTCTAAAAATCCGGCCACAGAATCTTCTCCTTCAAAATCTTCTTCGATATCCGCACGTTCAGGCGGAGTACTGATTATCAGCTTGTGGTAACATTGATACCGTTTATAGTCAGGATGTTTTTTACTGATTTGTTCCGCAAAAGCCGTCATTTTTTCTTGAAACTCCAGTATATCTATCCTACCCATAACCTCTTTGATCAGGCGGCCTATTTTGTCGCTTGGTGATTCAATAACTGTAGGTATTTTTTCCATAAAATTTATTATTTAATAAGTTTAAATCGTGATTGAAAAAATCTTAACACTTTTGGTTCGTATACCATCTTCAGGCCCTTTATAAATTTCCTGCGGCGATAGACATTTTTTAATCCTTCAACGACAACATCAAGGTGTTCGCGGGAATAAACACGGCGGGGCAGCGTCAAGCGCACAAGTTCAAGCCCGCCATATGGTTCTGTCCCATGTTGTCCGGATACAATACCCCTTTCCATGCTCCGGATTCCGCTCTCAACATATATTTCGGCTGCAAGGCGCTGGGCGGGAAACTGACTCTGCGGGACATGAGGCAAAAATCGTTTAGCATCAATAAAAACCGCATGGGCGCCGACGGGCCGGACTATCGGGATGCCGTTCTTTTCCAACTGCTTACCGAGGTATTCTACTTGGGAAACATAGTATGCCACCTCTTCATCGCGGGAGAACTCCTGAAGACCGATAGCAACCGCTTCCATGTCTCTTCCCGCCATTCCGCCGTAGGTATGCAGTCCTTCGTACGCGACGACCATTTCTTTTGCTTTGCGGAAAAACTCGGCATCATTCATGGCTAAAAAACCGCCGATATTCACAACTGCATCTTTTTTTGCCGACATTGTGCATCCGTCCGACAGCGCTGTTATTTTTCTTGTTATCTGCCTGACTGTTTTGTTCCGATATCCCGGTTCATTCCTTTGGATAAAATATGCGTTTTCAAATATCCTTGTAACGTCAAGATAAAGCGGGATATTGTGTTTTTTTGAAATTTTCCGCACCTCGCGCAAATTGCGGAGCGAGAACGGCTGGCCTCCCGCCATATTGACCGAGGCTTCGATGCTTAAATACGCAATTTGCCCTGCCCCCTTTTTATTTATAAAAGCGGTTAATTTTTTAGTATCAACATTTCCCTTAAATTTAAACCTGCTTTGGGGGTCGTATGCTTCAGAAACCACAAAATCGGTCCAGATACCGCCGGCAAATTCCTGGTGCATGCGCCTAGTTGTAAAATACATATTATTCGGCACATATTGCCCCTTTTTGATGCAAAGCTGGGACATAATATGCTCGGCCGCCCTGCCTTGGTGAGTGGGAACTATAAATTTATATCCGAATATTTTTCGGACAGCAGATTCGAGATGATAAAAATTCTTTGACCCCGCATAGGCCTCGTCTCCAAGTTCTAACCCGGCTTTTTGCCGGTCAGATTGGGCCGATGTTCCCGAATCGGTAAGCAGATCAATATATACTTCGTCTGACTTTAATAAAAACGTATTATATCCCGCCCTTTTTATGGCCTGTCTCCTTTGAGCGGTATCAAGCGAAACCCCCGGAGTATATTCAATAACCTTTGTTTTATATGGCGGTCTTAACATAAAATAATTCTACGTCTTTCTTTTGTTACATTCAAATAATATAAATCCCGCTTTCGGGCGGGATTTTTGTCATAATTATTTAGCTTGCTTGTGCAGCCATTCTCCGTATTTCGAGGCCATGTCTTCAAAACTTAAGGAATTATCAGCAACCAATTCTTTTCCGTGAACCATTCTGATTTGGGCATTGAGTCCGACCGGACCGGTAAATTCAGGCACCGATTTTATCCTTTCTGCCCGTTCCTTGGCTCTGGCAAGATATTTTTCAATATCCATGGTCTCGTTTTCAAGAAATGCTTCCGGTGAAAGTTTTTTACCGGTAGCCAACCTGACAAATTCAGGAAACAATTTTGCCGAACCAAGTTTCCAGACTTCGGTCATTTCTCTTCCGACATTAAGATTATCTACGATATAGCCGTACTTGTCGTAAAAATATTGTCGCCACTGGTCAAGCGCCAATATCGCCAAGCCGTATGAATGATAGTAGGCAGAACTTTCCCAATCATAGATATGCGGCACGGAAAGGATCCATAAAGAATCTTCGCTGAAATCGGAATATTTGCGACTTACTTCTTTGGCAATTTCTACCACTTTCCCGGTGGTAAGATTCCGTTCTTCATATACTCTTTTTTCAAATTCAGAAACCATCATAATACTGTTCAAGGATAACGGCGATAACACCCTTACTTGTCTGGCTTTTCTTTCGAATAACTCAAATGGATAGGGCTTACCAGCTTTATTTTTGGCGTATCTTGTCCGCCATTCAATACTGTCAAACATTGTGTCCAGAAACTGGCTGTGTGTTTCAGCCCACGCAACAGACGCCGGCGGCCACTCGGTATTCAGACAAACGTCGGTTTGTTCGCTGCATAACCGGTCCGCAGCATGTCCGGCTTCGTGAAAGAGCGTATCGGCAGCAAGATGTCCAGAACCCGGTTGGTCATAA
Organism: uncultured Candidatus Saccharibacteria bacterium; assembly: GCA_964587505.1. Taxonomy (GTDB): domain Bacteria; phylum Patescibacteriota; class Minisyncoccia; order 2-02-FULL-40-12; family GWA2-44-9; genus 2-01-FULL-41-26. The sequence continues at coordinate 15,407 of CAZPLD010000007.1, forward strand.
ATAGCATTACAAGTAAAATTCGCCGCGCCGGGACTACGCTTACCGCTGTTGAAATTCACAATTATCGGATAATGGCAGAAACCATTGTTGTATTTGCCCTTTCTGTCCAGCAGATCAAGCTGGAGTTGTCCGCCTCGGTAATCAATACCAATAGCCGAGAACGACCTGCCCCACCTCAACAATGCTTCGTCAAAACTAAAGTACGGATCTTCCTCAAGAGTAAAACTTCCGGTCATCATAAAACTAAAATTCCAAGGCTTTCTCAATCCGGGCCTTGATACTTCTAATTCTCTGATTTTGGCCAAAGCATATTTAGTCTTTTCATAAATCTCCCCAAAAATATCAAATACCTCACCTTTGGCCATTCCTTCGCTGATACGAAGCTTATAGGCGTAAAAATCTTCATGGCCCAATGCTCTTGCAAACTGGTTGCGCATGGCAACCAATTCCACATATTCTTCAACCGCGTCCAAAGACATTGCTTCCAAAGCATCAAAGCATGCTTTTCTAATGAAGACATCGGGATTAGTTCTTATTGTCATTCGCATTTTACCCTTCGAAGCCGGCACAAATTCGCCCGTTTTCGGATCTTTGTAACCTTCTTTTCTCGTGGCAAACTTTTTAGCGACTTTTCCTTCAAGAGCAGATATTTTATCTCTCAAGGGGGTCAATTCGGGAGGCGTTTGGTATAGCTGAAAAAAGTTTTGCCAAATTTCGAGCCGTTTATGCTCGTCAACAGCAAGACCGGGAACAGACAATGCTTCTTTTACCAAGTTTAAATTTCCGGCGTCAGACCGGAAAAGATCTCTTGCTTTTTCAGCTTTATTCATTGCTTCTTCCACCGAATGGTCGCCCATTTTGAAAAGCCAAAATAGCTCTTCGAATTTTTGGTGAAGATCAACGTAAAGTGAGTTCAGATTTTGGAGCAGTTCTTTAGCTTTTGAAGACATGGTATATTTCCTCATTCCAGTTTTGCAATAGGAACTTTTACTTAGGGCGGATCATGATCATCGCCTTGGTTATTGAGATAACGGTCTCAGCGTGGCCAGTCTTATAATCATAAATAGCATCCATTATGGTCTGGACGGAATAGCGGTATTGCTCTCCTCTCTTGGTGCCCGGGTCATTGGTAATGAATTCATCAGTGTTGGGGTCATATCCTCTTATCACCAGCATATGCCGGAGCGGTCCGGGTGGTTTATAGAAAGGATTGTTGAGTAATCTGCCGTTTGCCGGCACAACGACCAAGTTTCCTTTTATCAATTCTGTTTTTATGTCGTCGTCCGTAATTCCGTATTTTGCTTCGACATTATTATAACGGAAATAACCCTTATAGATCCTGTCTATGGTATCCTGAACGGAGGTGTCGTAAAAACTGCCATAATTCTTGGCTTCATAATCAGAAATGGCAATAATATCCTGTTCGGCTCCGGCCAAAGTCAGTTGTCTGCCTTGCACCCAGCTCATGGCCATTAATGCTGTTGCTTCCTCACAGCCGTCTTCCTGCCTCGGATCGGCCCAATTGGCCAGCGGCGCCTGGGGCGTAAACGGAACATTGCGTATCAGTATTAAACCTTCCGGTTCGGTTGTACTGGTCGGTTCGGGAGCTGGAGAAGATGTTTGTGAAGGACTCGTTGTAAAACCGGGAACCGGCGTAAATCCGGGCAGTGTTATTTCCGGAAGCGGAGTGTTAACAGAAGAAATTATCTTTGTAATAACAAAATAGCCCGCTACAACCACGGTAACCGCAATACCCGCCGTCAGATATGCAGAAGATTTATTCATGAGTAAATTTTAACATGACTACTCTAAAAATGTGAGGGCTTTGCCGCGTTTGTCCGCACGGCCGGTCCGGCCGATACGGTGGACATAATCGTCGTAGGTTGCCGGCAGGTCATAGTTGATGACATGGCTGACATCGGCAATATCAAGACCCCGGGCGGCAACGTCTGTCGCAACCAAAACTTGGACATAGCTATTCTTGAATAAATTAAGCGCTTTTTGACGTTGGGACTGGGTTTTGTTGCCGTGAATGGATTCGGACTTAAATCCACGCTGGGAAAGATTTCTTGAGAGGCGTTCTACGCCATGCTTTGTTCTTCCAAATATAAGCACCTTGCAGAATTCTGATTTTTTTACCAATAAATCACGGAGAACTTCCAGTTTGTCTTTGCCGTTCATGCGGACAATATCCTGCTCAACATTCTTTGCCGTATCTCTTGTTTTAACAGAAATCCTAACCGGCTGGCGGAGAAATTCATAAATAAGGTTGTCAATATCGCGTGAAAGTGTTGCAGAAAAGAAAAGCGTCTGTCTTTCTTTGGGCATTCCGGCCATCACAAAACGCATATCATTGATGAATCCCATATCAAGCATTCTGTCTGCTTCATCCAAAACTATTGTCTTGAATTCTGAAAGACGTATAAATCCATGTTCAATGTGGTCTTTCAAGCGTCCCGGCGTTCCGATTATGAAGTTGTATTGATTTCTTAACTGCGATATCTGGCGGCCCATGCTGGCCCCTCCAACGCAACAGACTGAAAAAATTCTCATCCCACGGGTAAAGCCCTGCAATTCACTCTCTATCTGCAACGCAAGTTCACGAGTAGGAACAACGATCAAAACTTTTTCTCTGCGATTCAAAACCACCTTATTGATTAAGGGAATTAAAAACGCGGCGGTTTTGCCTGTTCCGGTGTTGGCAATTCCGACCACATCAGAACCGTTGAGGACATGGGCAATAGCTCTGTCTTGGATAGGGGTCGGAGTAATGTAACCCTTGGAAGCAATTGCTTTCTTTATTGTCGGTTCAACATTAAAATCCTGAAAATTATGTTCAGGAACGAAAACTTCCACCTCTTCAGTGATGACCGCTTTGTTTACGAAACGGGCCGGATTAATATACACGCCCTGATTCCTGCTGCGGCTGCCAAAACGCGAAGAGTTGCCACCTCTTTTGAATGCCGGTCTGCCGGAAGAACGTGTTTTGAATCCCCTATTACTAAAATTTCTTGTAACCATAATTAAAATTGGGACTATTTTGTCTCGTGAGTTTTTAGAAAAAGTTTAACTTGTGGACTAACGACCTTGAAGGTCGTTATGTTGATAACTTTGCCGTAGAGTATAAATACTCTATAAAACCCGAAGAGATTTAGTTATATATACAGTATATATTAAAATTGGATTTCTGTCAACTTTAGACAAGCTCCGGAACTAGCCACCTTCAGACCCGCCTCCGGACTCCCTGCGAGAGTCCTCGGCTATGTGAGCCACAGCTTTTGTTCGGCAGTCCAAGAAATATTATACCGCCTCAACCCTGCCAAAAGTTGGGTCTCAAATGTCTTCAGGTGGCTGGGTTCCTGCGCTTTATTTTTGCTATTTTATGTTGTTTTGACAAAACAATAATCTTAATTTAATATATTTCACAGAACATTGAATATCCGGAGGAAATGTAATGGAATGGATTTACCTCTATGTGGTGAGCTCCGTTCTGTTTTATTGGGCAATGTATTCTAATGCCGTTGATTTTAACTTCAGAATTGACGATTCCAAAGTTGATAGCAGTAATGTTTGGAGATTTTTAATAACTTCTAATCGTGAAACTTGGAGATTGTGGTCGTTGGATTTTTTGAAAATCCACTGTCCTTGGGATAAGGAAACAAGTGTTAAATACAGAGTTCAGGAAGTCCACCGATTGCTGAACGAATGTGGCATGAAACACGAAAAGGGCTGGACTGCCGAAGATTGCCACAACCAAGAAAAACATAAACAGATTGCTCAAAACTGCTTCTGTTATAGGACAACTTTCTGGGTAAAAGGGCTTCTGGATATTTTTGTAGTTTCACCGATTAGAATGGGGTTAATTGTGATTGTTGCTCTGGTCGCAATCATAGTTCTGCCATTCATCGGACTTTATAGATTTGTTTTTTCAAGATAAATGGGCTAAATGCCCATTTTGTTTTAGAAAGATTCTAAGCAGTCATGCATAGAGGTTACGTAAGCTGTTCAGATAAGATGAAGTGTCATTCCGTAGTTTTTCCGTCGAAATGTTCTTTGTTGGCTTCGGCAATCTCTTTGGTGGCGTGAATAGTGCCGTCTTTATGATTGGGCGGAGAATAGACGGTGTAGAGTTTCATTTTTTCTGTTTGGGAGGTATTGATGATGTTGTGTTTAGTTCCAGCGGGGACCACGACGGCAAAGCCGCTGGCCAGTTCATACTCCTTATCATTCAAAACCGCTTTCCCTTGTCCGGATTCCACTCTGATAAATTGGTCTAATTGGTGAATCTCTTCGCCTATTTCTTCTTTGGGAAGCAAAGACATCACTACTAGCTGGCTGTTCTTGGCAGTATACAAAACTTTCCTGAAATTTTTATTTAATAAAGACTCTTGTTCGATATTTATTACATATCCCATAGTTTTATGCCGCGAGCCAGCCGCCATCCACATAAAAAGTGGCACCGGTTACATAACTTGATTCTTCCGATGCCAAAAACACAACCATCGCCGATACTTCTTCGGGTTTGCCTATGCGCTTTAACGGGACTCTCTGTATTATTTCTTCCATAGTTTCTTTTGCCAATTCTTTGCCCAGTTCGCGGACCATAGGCGTATCAATAGCTCCCGGCGCAATAGCATTAACGTTAATGCCGAGTTCTGCCCACTCAGCAGCCAATGTCTCGGTCATGCCGATTATTCCTCCTTTTGAAGCGGCATAGTGGGCCGCGCCGGAAAAACCAATGCCAGTTCCCCCTGAAGCAATAGAAGAAATGTTAATAATTCTGCCCCATTTATTTTTGATCATTTCCTTAGCCGCTCTTTGCGCGCAAAAGAATTCACCCTTGAGGTTTATGTCTGTCATTTTGTCCCATTCTTCTTCTGTAATTTCCAATGCCGGTTTAGGAACATAAATGCCGGCATTATTAACAAGGATATCCAACCGGCCGTATTTTTTTATAACTTCGTCAAAAACTTGGTCAATCTCGGCTTTGTTTGCAACATCCATCCCAAAGCATAATGCCTTGCCGTCTTTTGAAACTATCTCGTCAACAACTTCCTGACACCCCTCAATTGTTCTGTTGGTCACTACCACCTTCGCTCCTTGTCCTGCCAAAACTAAAGCATGAGACCTGCCCATTCCCTGGCGCGCACCGGTAACCAACGCAATTTTATCTTTAAGTTCAAACATGTGTTTAAAGTATATTATTTCCGAATAAAATAGCCGCTGGAACCGAACAGCCAGCGGGTGATCTTTAAAGAAAAGTAGTGTCCGATATGGATAATAAATGCCCCGATACCGATAATTAAAATAATGGTTCCCAGCCAACCCGCAAGGGTATGTCCGCTGACAATCCAATACCCCAGCCAGGCGAGGAAAATTCCAAGCATTATTCCACTGATATCCAAAAAAGTATAGAAAACTTTCCGGATGAACCGAACAGTTTTTATTAAAATCTGATTCGCCATGTTTTATTTAAAACGTTTTGAAAGCCAGGAATCCAATCCCCAGACAGTCCCCGCATTTGAAGCAAACAGGACCAGAAAAGTAGTGATATAGATTATATGTTCATCCACCAAGAATGAATGTTCGCCTATGTATGGAAATTGCAAAACGGGTAAATAATACAAGACCATCAAAAGTATGCCTCCGAGAGAAGCCCATCTTACCAACAAGCCGGTAATAAGAGCTACACCGACAAGAGTAAGCCCCCACTCATTCACGAGATTTACCCAGCTAAGATTACCGGCACTTGCAAACCACTGGAAAAGCCCGGGAAATGTCTTAGCGCTATTCAGGTATCCCGCAGCCGACCAACTGGGGTTCATAACCTTTGTTATTCCGGCGTAGAAAAACAATACGCCTAAAGCGACCCTCGACAAAAACACCGCCATTTTTAGTTGATAGTTCATGTCTTAATTTTAACACAAAAACTTAAGGGTAAATCGGGTCTGTGGATAAAAAATAAGATGGCTAAAATTCTGAATTTAGTCCGTATTTTCATGGAGTTTTATTTTATCTGCCACTTGAAAATTAAATAGGATAAGATGCCAAGCTGAACAGTTGGCGTTAAGCCGGTATTTATCAGAGGAATAATGGGCATAAACTCGTTATACGCCCATCGGCCGGTTTTCAAAGCAGATAATTCTATAAAAATTGCAATTATAATGCCTATGAGCAACGCATACCACTTTTTCCCTCTAAAGTAGGCGGACTTAATAAACAGTATCGCTAAAAGAGTTATAAAAAACGCGTCAAAAAGCGTAGCTCGCAATAAGATGAATTGGGTTATTTCTCCTGCCTTATAATGGATATATAGATGTGAATGAAGATTTTCCCAAATCAAATTTAGCAGAAAACTGGTCATAAAGACTGAAAAAAGTTTTTTAAACATTGTGGCTGCGGGGAAACGATTCGAACGTTTATAAACGGCTTCAAAGGCCGCTGTCCTACCATTAGACGACCCCGCAATATTTAGTAATTTTACAACAAAAAAGGCGTTTTTACAACGCCATTACACTTCTTGATATACATTTCTTTATTTCTTTGTCGTGAAAAGAAGCGCTAATACGGCAACAACCGAAAGGCCAAAACTGTAAGTAAAAGTAAGATCAGAATTTATGTTCCACAATAAGCCGGCAATAAGACCGGCTGGGATCAGGGCCAAACCGGTAGACGTTTCAAAAGCACCCAATGAAGTAGCTCGCATTTCCACTGATGACAGATCGGAGACAAAGGCCTTTTGGCTTGCGTCTATGAACGCCTTGAATGCGCCGTAAAGGGCAAAAAGTCCTAGGAGCGCGAATAAACTGTTCACAAAAATAAAACCGAGAGACGTCACCATAAAAAGCGAATAGCCGATCAACACGACTGGCTTTCGACCGATTTTATCCGACAGCCGGCCGGCCGGAATCGACAAGGATGCGTCAAAAATACTGAAAAAGATATATAGCAATATCGGCAAACCGATGGCGAGCTTTTCCGGCTCAAAAGACGTTACAAAAAATCTCAAAAATCGGTATGAAGATGGGTTGCCGAGCTCTTTGAATACTTCGCTTGCTTTTAGAATAAAAAACATAAAGTTGAAATTTGCCAGGTGAAACAGGGTAGCGATAATAAGAAATTTTTTCAGTTGCGGCGAAAGGTTAGCAAAGGACAGTTTTGAATGGTTTACTCCTCGTTCTGTCAATGATCGCGGTTCTTTGACAAAGAACAGCGGGAGCAAAGCGGTCAAGGCAATGAAGGCGGCAATGAGAAATATGGACCGAAAATCAAATCCAAGATCGACAAAAAGAATATAAACAAAAATAGAACCGATTATGGCACCCGAAGCATCCATCGCTCTTTGAATGCCAAATCCTAATCCCCTTTGACCGATCCCCTTTGTTGACTCAGAAACTATTGCATCCCGCGGCGCATCGCGCAAACCCTTGCCGACCCTTTCAACAGGCCGAATAATGAACACCTGCTGCCATGTCTGAACAAGTGGAAAAAGAAATTTCGCCGCTGCCGAAAATCCATAACCAAGGTAAACTAATCTTTTATATTTTCTCCTCTGGTCCGCCCAGTGGCCGGACAAAACTTTAAAAATTGCGGCCAAAGCGTCACCTACGCCGCCGACCAACCCAATAGCCAGTCCTGCTCCGCCAAGAGCGGTAATAAAAAACGGCAGTAACGGCTGTATCATCTCACTCGAGAAATCAGCTAATAACGATGTTAAACCGAGGAGAATTATATTTCTCATTATTGAGTAAATTCAATAACCGCCAACTCAAGCGGTAGTTGAACTACCGGCGAGGTTTTGATTTCATTCCGGGCCGAAGTGAAAAGATTTATCATTTTTATCACTTTTACTCCGTCAATCTGCCAATCAGCTACCGGCTCCTCACCTACCGCCGTTAAAGTGGCAGGATTTATTTTAAACATTAAAACCTTTCTTAGATATTCAATAAAATCTTTAGTGAAGTGCTCCAAGTCCACTCCTGATTCGTGGATTCTCTGAATGAATTTGAGGGCCGAGATTTTGTCGTTGGCAACAAGATAACCCATAAATTCGGGGTGATATCTGAAAGGAACTAACCCAAGAGCGTTGGTTACGTCATCAACGGTTATTTTCCCCTGATGAGAACGAAGTTTGGAAAGCGAAACCTCGGCATCGCGAAGCGCGCCGTCAGAAGAAACAGCAATTGCTTTCAATCCCTCGTCTTCTATGTTGATTTTTTCGGCTTTAGCGACTTCTTCAAGTTTTGTAAAGATCTGACTCGGAGTCAGGCGCCTGAAATCAAATCTCTGGACGCGGGAAAGAACTGTCGGTAGAATTTTATGCGGTTCGGTAGTAGCAAGAACAAAAACAACATGGCTTGGCGGTTCTTCAAGGATCTTCAGCAAGGCGTTAAAAGCATCTTTGGTAAGCATGTGCACTTCATCGATGACAAAAACCTTGTAACCCCCTGACGGGGCGGCGACCAAGGCTGATTCTTTGAGGTTCCTTATCTCATCTATTCCCCGGTTTGAGGCAGCATCTATTTCTATCAAGTCCATAGAACGATTTTCACTTATCGCTAAACAGGCCTCGCATTTATCACAAGGAATATTTTTTGTATTCACTTGCAAGGCAGTAAAACCATGACTAAACTGATTAGTTATTGGTTGCGTTGTTCTGGCTTTACAGTTCAACGCTTTAGCAAAAATTCTTGCGAGAGTAGTTTTACCCGTCCCCCTAGGCCCGGTAAATAAATAAGCGTGGCCTATCCGGCCAGTTGATAACGCTCCTTTCAATGTTTTGACCACATGCTCCTGCCCAACCACTTGGGCAAAAGTCTGCGGTCTGTATTTCCGATACAACATATAAACAGATTACCGCAATTTTAAAAAATAAAAAAGCCCCGCACCAAACGAAGCATGGGGGCATATAAAAACTAAACGCTGAAACTGGTTCCTGACCTGACCTCAATGACACTGCGGACTTCCCTTACTTCATCAACAAAACGTTTGGCCAATTCTTCCGCAATTTTGGCCAGATAACGCTCGTAGGCATAGACCTGACTCTTCCTTAGGTTGCCCCACTTGGGGTGAATGGTGAACCAGACCATCTTTAGTGGTTTGGCGTATTTGTGAAGGACAACATTGCCGTTGCTAAGGTATCCGATACTTTCAAACGTAATATCCGGATGGAGGTCGTCACGCCAAGGAAACTCGGCGTCAACTTCACAGATCGCTTTCCTCATGGCGGCAAAATCGTGTTCAAAACTATAATGAAGCATCTCAAACGCAAGTGCCCCGCTCACCTCATATCGCCTCCCCCCGTTTATGAGATTGGCGAACCAATTCCTGACGATCCACTGCTGAAGTGTTAAGGTTCTCATCGAGAAACCTCCTGAGTGTAGGTAGGGGTAATCCCCACTACATGAGTAGATTATAAAATGATTAAGTGTTAATGTCAATGCCAGCTATTTTTTGAAGACAGCCACCTTAAATCCGACAAAACTGAATATCAAAGCAACGGCCGAGCCGGCTACGGCGCCGACATTGGCCCAAACCTCCGGATTTAATCCGCCTA
>CAZPLD010000008.1:0-20596 GCA_964587505.1 uncultured Candidatus Saccharibacteria bacterium
TAGAGTATATTTAAGGAGTGATAAAAAGCTGGTTAAGAAAGGAAATCTCGGACAAATTCCCGGATATAGAATTCGATATTTTAACGCCTCCCGATGACAAGATGGGGGATTATTCGATTAACCTCGCTTTTGTTCTGGCAAAGAAAGAAAAAATAAGTCCGATGGATGCCGGTAAGAACTTGGTCGGAGAATTTTCGGGCGACAAGAATTTCGGCAAAAAGTTCAGCAAAATCCAGCTTGTTCCGCCGGGTTTCATTAATTTTTATTTAAGTGAAGAATATTTGCGGGACCAATTAGCGGAAATTAGTAAAGACAATGAATATGGTTCAAGCAAAGAGGGTAAGGGTAAAAAAATTATTGTAGAGTATTCTTCTCCGAATATCGCCAAGCCGATGCATGTCGGTCATCTACGCTCGACAATCATTGGTGACGCATTGGCTAATGTGTATGAAAATCTTGGCTATGAAGTAATCCGCTGGAATTATATCGGTGATTGGGGAACAGCGATTGGGAAATTGATTGTATCCTATAATGATTTAGTAACTCGTCTCGGAAAGGAGGAAGCTTGGGAACAATTTTTTGGGAGTGATACTACATTGGGTATGGTGGGCAATTATGTTAAGTATCACGAAGTTTATCAAGACGATGACAAAGCGCGTGAAGAATTTAAAAAATTAGAAAATGGTGACACTGAAAATGTTGAGCTATGGAAAAAAATAAGAAAAATATCTCTTCAAGAATTAGGCATGTCAGTTTATCCAAGTATTGGAGTTGATTCAAAAAAGATGAAATTTAAAGGAGAAAGTGATTATGAATCTGTATTGACACCAATAGTTGATGATTTAACAAAAAAAGGAATTACCAAAGAAAGTGAAGGCGCGCTAATTATTGAATTAGAAAATTTGCCACCAGCCCTTTTGCGTAAATCTGACGGAGCAACTCTTTATATTACTCGGGATATTGCCAGCCTTGAAGATCGTATAAAAAGTTATAACCCAGAAAAAATTCTTTATGTTGTAGCAAATCAACAGACATTACACTTCGAGCAATTGTTTGCGGTTGCTCATAAATTAAAGCTTGATACTGCGGAGTTGGTTCATGTGAAATTTGGCATGGTGCTTGGAGAGGATGGCAAAAAACTTGCGACCCGCGAAGGAAAAGTGGTACCACTCCTGGATGTAATAAAAGAAATTCAAGTAAAAGCATATGGGCTGGTTAAGCACGTAAAATTTGCAAATAAAGAATTGAGCAATGATGAAGCGAATAATATTGCTAGAACTGTGGGTATTGCTGCTTTGAAATATAACGATTTGCGTCAACACCCCTACTCCGACATTACTTTTGATTGGGATGCCATGTTAGATCTTCGGGGCAACAGTGGGCCATATATCCAGTACACCTATGCGCGCTTGGTTAATATTTTAAATAAAACAGAGAAGGGTGGTGGAGGTGACCTTACCACTCTTACTGAACCTACGACTATGGTGCTAATGCGTAAGCTTTTAGACTTCCCAGACATTATTGTTGAATGCACAAAATTTTATACACTTAATGCCCTATCTTTATATCTTTATGAATTGGCGCATTCAGCGAACCAGTTTTATGAGCAGGTTCATGTTCTTAACGACGAAAACATTTCTCGGCACGATGCGCGACTAGTTTTAATTCAGACTGTTGCAGCAGTTCTTAAAAGAGGCCTAAACCTGCTTGGTATAGAGGTGCTGGAAAGAATCTAGTTTTTGATATTGGTCTTTCGGCTCCCGAGAGAATGTAGAACAAAAGAAAATAATCCTGCTCCGATAACGTCCATCAATAGGTCATTTATTGTGTCGTTCAAGTCCCCCATAAAATAGGCCTTAACGGAAAACACGTTATAGATTATGGGGCTAAGAATTACATTGGCGATATATTCGGCGAATTCCCAAGTGACTCCTATAAACGAAACCACACCCAAGATAATGAGGGTGTTTTTAAGTTTTGAGTTATCGAGAAGGTGAGTTTTCAGGTACGCCGAAAAAAACATAGCTACAAAAAATCCTCCCGAAAAATGTAAAATCTGGTCAGACCAGGAATAGTCAAGATACCACCCGTAATAAAGGCTCAAAATATTGACGAAAAATATCGCAACCAGGAATAAAAAAGATTTTTTCATGCTCGGAGGGGAACTCTGTTTGTTGACTAAAATTAACATCTAAAGTAAAATATTTCAATAAGTTTTCAGTAAAGGAGATGAATGACTGCACCGGTTCACTATGCCATCGGCGCTGCGAGCGCATTGCTTGTTCAGAACTATCTTCCTGTCGGATCCGGTGATAAGACAAGAATAGCTTGGGCTTTGGGGATTGCCATTGTATCGCATGTTGCTGTCGATGCCATTCCTCACGACGAGCATTTTCTTAAGGGGAACTACCTTGCGATTGAACTTGTTATTGAGTCGGTAGTGATGCTCGCTGTTCTTATCGGTGCTTCCCGGTCTCCGCTGGTGGCAAAAGTGATTTTAGCGGGAATGGCGGGAGCAGCCATACCGGACGGACTTAGCATGCTAAGTCATTGTGTTAGTTGGCCGGCTCTTTCGTGGGTCGACCATAAGTTACATTTGTTACATGGCAAGCTGAATTTATTCTATGCTAACTTCTTCCTGCAGTCGGTGATAACCGTCTTATGCAGTATTTATGTCCGTATCAAATCCGCCTAACCAGCGGATTTTTTCATTGAATTTTTCAGTAAATTACTGTAATATTAATATAATGTCTGACTTTAATTTTAGCGATAAAGAAAAGAGAATATTGGACTTCTGGAGAGATAATAAGATTTTCGAAAAATCTCTGGAAATGCGGCAATCCGCCGGCCGGCGGAGCTTTGTTTTTTTTGAAGGCCCGCCGACAGCTAACGGAATGCCTCATATAGGACATTTTTTGACCAGAATATATAAAGATGTTTACGGACGCTATAAGACAATGTGCGGATATTTTGTTTTGCGTAAAGCCGGCTGGGATACCCACGGTTTGCCAGTAGAAATAGAGGTTGAAAAAGAGCTGGGTTTTAAAAATAAAAAAGACATCGAAACATACGGAATAGATAAATTCAACAAAAAAGCCAAAGAAAGCGTCTGGAAATATAAGAACGACTGGGAACAAATGACCAAAAAAATGGGTTTCTGGCTCGACATGAGCGACCCGTATATTACTTATAAAAATCAATACATTGAATCCCTCTGGGCGATAATCAAAAAAATTTGGGACAGGAAATTATTGTATTTGGCTCACCGAGTTGTTCCTTTTTGCACAAGATGTGGAACTCCATTATCCTCTCACGAAGTTGCGCAGGGCTATCAAAAAATTAAAGAACGCTCGGTTTACATAAAATTCAAGTTAAAGCCGAATAGTAAATTTCCGGAAAATACATTCATATTGGCGTGGACAACTACACCGTGGACATTGCCAGGCAATGTCGCTTTAGCTGTCGGGAGAAATATTGACTATGTTTGTATTGAGGTAGAGGATTTTAAAACCAGAAAATCAGAAAAATTTATTTTTGCCAAAGAATTATCTTCTAAAATCTCTGGAATTTTAGGTTTCGGGTATGATGACCTTTTTCTGACAAAAAAAGCAGATTTTATTAATTCTGTTGGTAATAAGTTGGCTTTGATAAACGAATTTAAGGGGGAGACTTTAGTCGGCTTAGAATACGAACCCTTGTTTAATATTGAAAAACTTAAATCAAATAAGTCATACAAAATCTATGATGCCGACTTTGTTTCCACCCAAGAAGGAACAGGCGTAGTTCACACTGCGGTGATGTATGGAGAGGACGATTATAACTTGGGAACTAAAATTGGTCTGCCGAAATTTCATACTGTGGATGAACAAGGTAAGTTTATTCATGTCGGACAGGGTTTGGACGGCTTATATGTGAAAGATAAAGCCACAGACGAAAAAATAATTGAGATTCTTGAGCAAAACGGGAACCTGCTAAAAACCGAAGACTATGAGCACGATTATCCTTTCTGCTGGAGATGCGATACGCCGCTTCTGTATTACGCCAAAGATTCCTGGTTTATCAAAATGTCGGCGGTTAACAAAGAACTTCTCAAGAATAATCAGAAGATAAATTGGTTTCCCGAGCACATTAAAGAAGGAAGATTCGGCCAGTGGCTGAAAGAGGGGAAGGATTGGGCATTCTCACGGGAAAGATATTGGGGAACGCCTTTGCCGATATGGAAATGCGGCGACTGCGGCGAGTTTACAACTGTCGGCTCGCTAGATGAATTGGAGAAGAACAGATACAAACCCAAAAATGAATTCTATACTCTTCGCCATGGACATAGCGAGAAAAACGGGGTAACAAATGAACGCGAAGAAATAATAAGTTCAACGCCGGAGGGCGACAAATATCATCTTACCAAAGACGGGAAAGAACAAGCCCGCAAAGCGGCAAAACGGCTAAAAAAGTTAGGAAGCGTAGGTGTGATATTGTCCTCGCCTTTTATTAGAACCAGAGAAACTGCTCAAATTGTCGCTGAAGAATTGGGTCTTGAAGTTAAGATAGAGCCGGAGTTGCACGAATTTAGCCACGGTTCTTTGTGTGAAGGCAAAACCCACCATTTGTGTGTTTTATCAAATCATACTCAGAATTGGGATACCAAAACGTCAGATGGGGAGAGCTGGAAGGATGTCCGAAAAAGAATGGCTGGATTTATAAAGAAGGTAGACGACAAGTACGATAACAAAAAAATACTTATCGTGAGCCATGGCGACCCATTGTGGCTTTTAGAGACTCATACTCTTGGCCTGAGTCCTGAAGAAACTGTTTCCTCAAGGGATGACATTTACATGCCGCAAGGCGAATTTAGAAAAATAGATCTTAAAAACTGGCCGTATGACGATGATGGAGAATTGGATATGCACCGGCCTTATATCGATGCCATAACCTTGAAATGCAATAAATGCGGTTCGGAAATGAAAAAAATCCCTGATTTGATAGATGTCTGGTTTGACTCCGGCGCGATGCCTTATGCCCAATGGCATTGGCCCTTCGACACAGCTCAGGGCAAGCCTTTTGAGAAAACATTTAAGGAACAATTTCCCGCCGACTTTATCGTTGAAGCAATAGACCAAACAAGAGGCTGGTTCTTCACTCTTCTTGCTATATCGACTTTGCTTGAAAAGGGCGTGCCGTATAAGAATGTAATGGTACTTGGCCACACGCTTGATGAAAAAGGCGCCAAGATGTCCAAATCAAAAGGCAATTATGTGCCGGTGATGGAATTCACGGATAAATACGGTGTTGACGTGTTGAGGTGGTATTTTTTGTCATCGATGACGATAGGCGAAAGCAAAAGCGTAATCCCAAGAGAAATAGAAGATAAACAGAAAGGATTTTTCGGCACGCTCGGCAATTGCATAAAATTTTATGAGTTATACGGAAAGGGGGAATCCGGTTCTTTCCATGATATTAAGGGCAAAAACCTGAATTTGCTAGATAAGTGGATATTGTCAAAATTAAACGGATTAATAGAAGAAGTATCAGACGGCTTGGATAAATATGACCCGACCTCGGCGGCCAAAGCGATAGAGAAATTTGTGGCGGAGGACTTATCCAACTGGTGGTTAAGGCGTTCAAGGAAAAGAAAAGAAGCTCTTGGGCTTTTAAGATTTTTGCTTTTGGAAATTGCCAAAATAATTGCTCCATATATTCCTTTCACGGCAGAAGATATTCATACACGCATGCACTCAAGTCAAAAAGCTGGGCATGAAAGCGTACACCTTCACGATTGGCCCAAAGTAAATAAAAAAATTATAGACAAAGAATTGGAGAAACAAATGGAAGAAGTCAAAAATATTGTTACCCTCGGTCTGGCACAAAGAAAAGAAAAACAAATCAAAGTTCGCCAGCCGTTAAGAGCTGTGTATCTGGGACTTTCAAATGAATTTCCGAAAGATTTGGATATTTTGGTGAAAGAAGAACTCAACGTAAAAGACCTTGTTTACGATAGGAGCCAGAAAGAACTGGTTGTCTTGAATATGGAACTTGATGAGGTGCTTATTCACGAGGGTTATGCCAGAGAACTGATGCGGCAGATACAAGACATGAGAAAGGAAGCCAAGTATAAAGTTGATGACGAAGTGTTTGGGCAATGGCATTCGGATAATCCGGATTTGTCGGTGGCGATAAATAAGTGGAGCAACGAAATAAAGAAAGATGTTCTGCTCAAAAATTTTGAAAACTCTCCGCATGATGATAAGGCCTATGATGTTGAAAAAGAATTTGAACTAATAACCGGCAAAAAGATTTGGGTCGGAGTTAAAAAATAATACCATGAAACTATTACTTACATCAGGTGGAATAACAAATAAGTCAATTGCCAAAGCACTTTTTGATTTGATTGGGAAAAAACCGGAAGATACTATTCTAACTTTTATTCCCACGGCTTCAAACATAGAACAAGGAGATAAGGATTGGCTAATTAATGATCTCATTAATCTTAGAAATCAACATTTCAAATCAATAAATATTACAGACATATCGGCTGTTCCGGAAAATATCTGGAGGCCTCAAATGGAAGAAGCTGATGTTTTGTTTTTTGAAGGAGGGAATAGTTACCATCTGATGGAGTGGATAAATAAGTCTGGGCTCGTTAAAATCTTGCCCGAGTTGCTTAAAACAAGGGTCTATGTCGGATTGAGTGCCGGAAGTATGGTAACCGGCAAAGACCTGGCGTTGATACAGTCGCAGATTCTTTACGGAGAAGACTGGGAACGAAAAGAAGATTTGGCCGGGCTTAATTTTGTAGATTTTTATTTTTTCCCGCACCTCAATTCTCCTTATTTTAACCTTCGAAAAGAAGACGTTATAAGAAAAGCCGTAAAAGACATTCACGGAAAAGTTTATGCCATGGACGATAATTCTGCTTTGAAAATCGTGGATGGGAAAGTAGAAATAATAAGCGAGGGTAAATACCTAATTTTTAACGAATAGATTTAATTATGAAGCGAGTATTTATTATTCACGGTTGGGACGGGTATCCGGAGAAAAACTGGTTTCCTTGGCTTAAGCGAGAACTTGAAACAAGGGGGTTTGAGGTTCAGGTGCCCGCACTCCCCGATACTGCTAATCCAAGAATAGAAAAATGGGTGCCCGCAGTGGCTAAGGTAGTAGGCATTCCTGATGAGGAAACTTATTTTGTGGGGCATAGCATGGGGTGCCAGACAATTGTAAGGTACTTGGAAACATTGCCTGAGGAAGTTAAAGTGGGCGGAGTAGTGTTTGTTGCCGGATTTTTCAGGAAAATTACTAATCTGGAAGAAGAGCCAGATGTTCAAGAAACAGCAAGTCATTGGTTAAATACGCCGGTTGATTTAACCAAGGCGAAGAAGCATTTCAACAAAAGCGTTGCGATTTTTTCTGACAACGACGAATATGTTTCTTTAGATAATGTTGATGATTTCAGGGATAAGCTTGGTTCAAAAATAATAATAGAACACAACAAAGGACATCTTAATGAAAGAGCTGGAGTGACAGAGTTGCCAGTTGTTTTGGAAGAATTATTAAAAATGGCGAAGTTAAATTAAGCGAAACCCAATCACTTACAGAACGTTCGGAGGCCGAGCGGGCAGGGTTGTCGCTGAAAGGCGACAGAGCGAGGCTGAGAAAGAGCTGGCTGACTCGCTGGGTCAGCCAAGCGGTCTGTAAATGATTGGGCGAGCTTAAGTCTTATGCGGACAAAAGCAGTCATAATTAAAAAACAGAATACCAACGAATACGATCAATTAGTGACTTGTTATACGCAGGAATTCGGGAAATTAACTGCAATTGCTAAAAGCATTCTAAAACCAAGTTCTATTCAGGCCATGCATTTGGATACTTTGAATCTTGTTGAGTTCGAATTAATTAACGGAAAGGCAATGCCGATAATTGCCGGAGCCCAGTCGGAGAATTCATACCGCGACTTGAAGAATTCAATTCCCTCTTTGGCAGTCGCACATTTTTTCTCGGAGGTAATTGACAAGATGGTTCCTGAACTGGATAAAGACGAAAAAATTTGGAATTTTATGACGGACCTGTTTGATAAGCTAAACCGGTTTGAGCCGAGCTTAACCTTTTTAAGACAAAAGCAGTTTACATTGCTGGGATTGCTCGGGTATTCTCCTGAAGTCGCCGTCATACGACGACCGCTCCCATCACTGCGTTCAGGGGTTGCCGTTTCGGCGTCCTTTGAGCCGAATCGTCCCGGATTTACCATGCTGGATGATGCTTTTGAGTACAATGCCGGATTTAGGTTAAAGTCGTTAAAATTTCTGCATTCCGTGTTATCATTATAATTAGAACGTAGCTGGCTTAACTGACCCTTAACGCAGTGCGTTTGGTCAAGTTCTAAGTTAAAATCGAGCATTGACCGGAGACATACTAAAGTATGTTGAGGATCAAGCGGAGATTTTAACAACGAAATTGGACAAACCCTTCAGGGCCCGTACCGCTTAACGATAGTTAGCGGAGGGCGAACAAGTTAAAAATATGCAATTTTTATATAATCACAATCAACTACTAAAATGGCTGGTTCTACTGGCCTTATTGCTGGCTATCGTCAGCTTTCTTTCGTTCTGGTTCGGGAGCCCGTCCTTTTCCGAGTCGGGAGTTAAATTGGAGATAGAAGGACCGAATCAGGTATCAGTGGGCGACGAGGTGATTTACAAGCTTAAATATTCTAACGATACCAAACTTGATCTGAACAATATGACTTTTAAGTTCATTTACCCTGACGACTCGGTCGTTTTGAAAGACGGGATGGTGACTAAAGACCTTTCAGAAACATTTACTTTGGACCAATTATCTCCTGGACAGAAAGCGGAAATAGAGTTCAAAGCTTTTCTGGTCGGCGACAGGGGAAACATCAAGACGGCCAAAGTTGAGCTTTCTTACCAGGCTGGAGATTTAAGGACAATTTTTCAGAAAACAACTTCAATTTCTTCGACAATAATCGGTTTGCCGGTATCGCTTACCCTGTCAGCGCCGCCAAATTCTGTTCCCGGCCAAGCTGTCAGTTATGTTCTGGATTACCGGAACGAATCAAGCAACGATATTTATGACTTGAGATTTGAATTTGATTACCCCGACGGATTTAGCGTTCAGAAATACACTCCTTCGCCGAACATGGGAAACTATGTCTGGCTCATTCCTGTTTTAAAAAAGGGCAACGGCGGGAGGATAAGTATTACCGGGCCCTTGAACGGTAAAGAAGGGGAAACCAAAAACATTTTAGTGGTGTTGAAAAGAAAAATAGGCGACCAATATGTCAATTATGAAAAAGCCGAGACCTCGTCGGTTATCGCCAATTCTTTGCTGAACGCGGAATTGCTGGTAAGTGACTCTTCTGATTATTCTGCTTTTGCCGGCGATGACTTAAATTACACGGTTAAATATTCCAATAGTTCCAATTACAATCTTGTTGGTGTGAATCTAGCGATAAAACTTGAGGGCGAGATGTATGATATTTCAAGCTTGGATACGAAAGGCGGCTATTACGACAACTCAAGCAGCACTATTACGTGGAACGCTAGCACGGTGTCTGATTTTGCCAACTTATCTCCCAACAAGAAAGGCCAGTTATCTTTCAGAGTAAAACTTAAGAACAGTATTCCTTCAGGAGCAACCGGTTCCAAGAATCTTTTTGTCAGAGCCTCAGCAAGATTAAGTACGCCCAATGTACCGTCCGGTGTCGGAGGAGATGAGGTTTTCGCAGAAACAAATTTGGTCACCAAAATATCCACCCAGCCGACGCTAAAACAAACCGTTTACTACAACGATCCTGCTTTTGGTTCAGCCGGCCCATTGCCGCCGGAAGCCGGAAAGGAAACAGCTTTTACCATCCATTGGCAGATAACTAATCCCGGAAACGACATGAATGGTGTCAGAATAAGCGGCATTTTGCCGGCAGGAGTGAGTTGGAAAAGTGTTGTCAGCGTCGGTTCGGGCCAGCCGGAACCGACTTTCAATTCAAGTACATCAGAAGTTGTCTGGAATCTCGGAGTCCTGCCGCAAGGAGTAGGTGTGACCGGAGCCAAATATGAAACGAGTTTCCAGATAATTTTAAAACCAGCCACAAGCCAGAAGGGAAGTCCGGCGGTTCTTACCAAAGATTCTAAACTTTCAGGACAGGATACATTTACTAAACAAAATATAATTGTTCCCGTCCGTGATATTTCTACCTCTGATTTAGTTGATCGTCCTAATGAGGGAATTGTGCAATAAATATGACCGAAACTTTGCTCGAAAAAGTAGTTTCATTATGCAAACGGCGCGGATTTATATTTCCGGGTTCGGAGATTTATGGCGGTTTGAAAGGTACGTGGGATTATGGCCCGCTCGGTTCTGAAATGAAATTCAATCTTAAAGAAGCATGGTGGAAGTATATGGTTCAGGGTAAGGAAAATGTTTTTGGCGTCAGTGCCGCGATTTTCATGAACCCAAGAGTTTGGGAAGCATCTGGACATACCAAAGCTTTTACCGACCCTTTGGTTGAATGTAAAACATGCCACGAAAGGATTAGGGCAGATCAAGAAGAGGACATTGAGGCTCACCAGGAAATGCATGTTAAAAATAAAGAAAAAGTAGCATGGACCGAGCCAAAGCAGTTTAATATTTTGGTTGAAGCAAAACTAGGAGTCATCGAAGGTGAAAAATCAACCGTCTATCTACGAGGGGAAATTACGCAGGGGGTTCATGTAAATTTTAAAAACGTGCTTGATTCAATGCACCCTAAAATCCCTTTTGGTATTGCCCAGATCGGCAAAGCGTTCCGCAACGAAATCACTCCGGGAAACTTCACCTATCGTTCCCGCGAGTTCGAACAGATGGAGTTGCAAACATATGTAAGACCGGACGAGAAAGAGGCAATGGCAGTGTTTGAGCTCATGAAAGAAAACAGAATGAAGTGGTATACAGACTTAGGCATGAACAAAAATAAATTAAGATTTAGAGAACATGCCCCGGACGAAAGAGCACATTATGCCCGTGCGGCTTGGGATATTGAATACGAAACGCCGTTTGGCTGGAAAGAATGCGAAGGTATACACCACAGGGGAGATTGGGATTTATCTCGGCATTCAAAATTTAGCGGCCAAGGCCTGTCTTATTTTGATCAGGAAACAAAAGAGCGTTTTATTCCTTGGGTAATAGAAACATCAGGCGGCGTTGACCGGGCATTATTGTTTTTCCTGCTTGATGCCTATCACGAGAACGAAGACGAAGAACGTATTGTTTTGAAATTGCATCCTAAATTAGCACCCTACAAAGCAGCGGTTTTCCCCTTGCTTAAAAACAAGCCAGAATTAGTTGAAAAAGCCCGGGGAATTTATAAAGACCTTAAAAAAGATTTTAATGTCGCCTGGGACGACAGGGGAAACATAGGCAAGAGATATTTCTCTCAAGACGAGATGGGGACTCCATACTGCATTACTATTGATTTCCAAACTCTCGAAGACAATACCGTCACTATCCGTGATAGGGATACGATGAAACAGGACAGGGTCTCCATTTCAGAAGTTAGCAACCTTCTCAATAAAAAAATAAGTCAGGATTGATTTTAGCCGGACTTAATGTTTTGATACTCATTAAAGCTCCTTTAAAAGAAGGTTCAAAATGGGGTCTGTAAAAGTAGCGACCTTAACCTTTCTCATGTTGTTTTTAGTTGCTTGTAATGTTAGATTTTTCTCTCCGTCTTCTCCATCGCCGACATCCGATAGCGGTCTGATACTGGTTGATACGCCGGAGGGTCAGGTCGGTTGGTCGCCCTATATTGTTGTCCAGCCGGACGGCGGTGCTACGGAAGGATACAGAAAAGCGTTAACAGCCCTTGCGGCAAGAGGAAATGTCCGAGGTGTCAGATTAGGCCTTAGCAACTATCGGGAACCGAATTCCCAGATGATAAGTTCACTGGGAATCGAAATTAGTATCGGGGGTATTCCCAACGAGAGTCTTTTTGACCCGAATCCGGAGGCAATGATAGACAGATATATCTCTCTTTATCCCGAAGTAAGAGTGTTTCAGTTAGGCAACGAGGTAACTACAATTAACTCATCCTTAGGACTTCCCAAAATGACAATCGAACAATATATGGAAATTTTTAAGAGGATATATAACCATACTTCCGTTGTTTTGATGACCCAGTCGACATTCGGTTCCGGTTTTTACGGAAGCAATGAACTAAAAAGAATGGTTGAGCTTGGCCTTACGCCAAATACCTTGTCGCCCCAGCGGGTTATAGTGGGGATTAATATTTATTCAGAAGATGCTTTAAATGAATATGTTTCCACCAGAAATCAATATCTCGGCGACTCCAAACATGGCGGCTACAGAGTCTGGGTTACGGAAACAGGAAGCTCCAGTTCTGCCGAACAAATAGCCCATGTCGGGTCTTTTAGCCCCCGATTGACGAATGCTTTAAGCGCAGAAAGAATCTATTGGTATGTATTGTGGGATGGCGATGCATTAGGCGAGGATTATGGTTTAATCCGTAATGCTCATGACCCTGCCAATATGACCTATTCGCCTTTATTTAAGGCCTTGGCCGGAATCCAGTGAAGGGAATAAGAATGGAAGTGAATAAAATGGCATTTTTGACCCCTTTGTTTTTAGCAGTCACTTGTCCGTTATTTGCCCAGTCGCCGGAGCCAGCGGCTAAACCGGCTGAGCCTACCGAACAGGTAGAAAACAAAACTAAACCAAAGAAACCGGCTACATATCTTAAGGCATATTTGGTTCACGGCGACTTCGGCCTTTACGGTTTTAGTTACAAATTCAACGACCTTGATTTTGAGATAGAACACAGCTGGTCAAAACGGCATTTAGGTTTAGCAGGATTTGCGGTCGGTTATCGGAAAGAAGATTTTTCAAGCGCGGATTACGGACATTTCCTTAATTCCAAGGTTTTTTGGAAAGCCGAGAAGAATGGATTCTATTTTAAACCCGGAATCGGTGCCGAGTGGGGCAAGCCCTCGCCGCGTTTTGAGCAGACACATTTTCATTATAGCGGCGTGAACCTTATTTCCTATGAGCGCATTTATATGGAAAGAAATGCATGGATGCCTGTCGGCGTTAAGAATACGGGCACACTAAATCCATTTTTGGAACTTGGTGTCGGCCGGAAATTGGGACCGGTTGTTTTGGAAAGCGGTACCCGCATCGGCTATGCTAAATTTGTGGTCAATACTTTTCAATTCAAAAACGGCAACCTGATATTTCAAGGCTTGAGCCGGTCACATAATTTTGTGCCGACTCTTTATATGGGAATCGGGTTTAAGATGTTTTAAGAAACAATACAAAACGGCGACAGGCGCCGTTTTATGTTTTATATCCGAATGCAATGCCTTTGTTTATAACCAGCCTTTTTAACGAATGGCAGAATAGATTATAATGAATACATATGAAACTGAATTTTTTGAATTTGCGGCAATGGTTGGTATTTGGCGCCATGTTTGCGGTTGTTTCTGTTTTGGTGTGGTTCGGTTACTACAAATGGTATCCCAATTACCGCCTCTACTATAACCGCCCTCAAAGCCACCAAGTTCAGGGCCAGTTCAAGTCGTTGTCCTCATCCGGCTTGAATGTCGTGGGCACGCACATTCTGGATGCTTATCCCGAAAATTCTGATTTAGAACATCCCCAGCTGTTTCAAGTAAATGTAACGCTTGATACCAAATTTTTCAGAACGACATTTTCTTTGCCGACGCTTAGAGCCGGCGCTGTATGGGACTCGTCAATGCTCAAAAAGGAAATCGCCGAGGGCTCGTTGAACGATTTTAAGAATCAGCTCGACACGGCGCTTACCATAAAGACGGCTGACAATACCATCGGGAAAAATGTTGTTACTGCTTCGGAAATTTATTACACACTCACCAGTCAGCGGGGCAAAGAAGCGGTAAAAACTTTTTCGATATCCGGCCAGGTAACTTTGGTGACCGAAACCAGGCTCAATCTTAAAACTTCAGATTCAGCGGTAACTGTATCGATAACCCAGAACACGGTATTTACAAAGCTCGTTAAGCAAGCGGACGGAACGTTGAAATCAACTCCGGCCAAGCAGAGTGATATAAAACAGGGGACAAATGTGGCGGTTCTCACTTACCAGAACATCTTTACTGACAAGTATATCAACGCTCAACAAATCGCGGTAATTAGCCAATAATAGCCTATTTTAGTCCTCCAGGGTAATGTTGACTTTTTGTATAAAAAAGCGTATAATTAAGGCATTAGGGTTAGGAGTAGTTTCTGCCCTTTAACAACTCGAAATCCAACAGGAGAGTCAGCCATGAGCAAGAGCAACAAGTTTCGTCGTTTCGCCGCCGCGCTCGGTGCTGTCATCCTCGTGGTGATTAGCGTCGGATGCGGTAAGAATCCGATGGCACCGCCGTCGGAACCGCCGCCTACGTGCGGGGATCCCAAGGCGACAAATCAGTACGGACCTCCTCCGTGCGTATATCCGCCTTCCGAGCCGCCTGCCCGGTCGTACTCCGAGTTAGGTTCGACTTTTCCGGAGACAGGAGCGACCCTCAAGGCCAAGACAACCGGTTCAGACGGATATTTGCACGGAGACGAGGTCTTGGCTTTTGTGAACTACGGAATTTCGCAAAACGACCAAGACAAGGCGGTCCGGACCGGAGACCTTCTTGTGGTCTCGGCGTGTCTATCCGTTGACAGCGTAACGACCGTTTTCTGTGTTGTTCGCTCGTCATCTGGATCTTATGGAACGACTAAGAACGAACTCTCGGTTGTTCGGGTCTGGAGTGACGCCACCCAGACCAACTATATAATTACTTCGTTGGCGTGGAGGACGCCAAACTCTCGTGAGCCCGACAAGGTTTTTGAGAAGAACGTCTATCCGAGGATATACTACTGGCAGTAGTATATCCTCTTCAACAGGGAGCCGCGCGCGGCTCCCTTTTTAATTATAAACATTACTTATATTTCTTATTTTGGTATAATATCAGTATGAAGGTTTTAAATAACAGTCACCGCGTCTCTCTTTTTAAGATATTTTTAGTGGCCTCATCTTTGTTTGTCTTTGCTTCAATACCTGTAACCAACGCGGATACCCTTATGTGTTTGTTGGATTTAGATTTGTCTAAGGCCAACACCACTGGCGAGGTTACTATTACGGGCTCAGCTGTTTCTGACTCGGACACAAATCCAGATAATGACTTTACAGAAGCAAACGTCTCTGTTTTCTCTAACGATGGGTCTGGCTCAGCTTTTCAGAGTGGCGGAGTAGGCGTCTTTGCAACCTTTACAGAGCAGTTTGACGATGGATGGCATATTGCATATGTCACAGGGCGGGCCACTACGAATGACGGTATGGGTGACAGCTGTGAAGGAGAAAAAGCTTTTTTTGTGAACGTAACTTTGGGGACAGGCACAATTTATGTCACTTCAAATGTTGCAACTCCTTGGTGGAATATTTCCGGACCTGAAAATTTTTCGGGAAGCGGGACGACGGGGGTTCACTCTCCTGCTTCTCCCGGGACTTACTCCATAAGCGCGTCTCCAGTAAATTGCTATTCTGGTCCGAGCGTAAACGCCTCGCCACAGGAATTAGTATCCGGAGGTAGTATTACTTTTAATCTTACTTATACCCTTGACGGCTCGTGCGTACCTCCTCCGCCTCCGTCGGGAGTGAGCGGGTCCATCACCTGTAACGGTTCAGGTGGTTCCTGCATCATTCCGCCTGGCGAGGCGGCGATATATTCGTGGAATTCAAGCAATACCAATAATTGCCAAGTTCAACCCTATGGCTGGACCGGAACGAGCGGTAGCAAAATTGACTATTCGCCGATAGCCCAGACCGTTCAGCTAAGGTGCTGGAACAGTACAGAAGACAAAATTGTGGATACTGTCCAAGTAATCATTGGTTCCAGCCCGCCGCCTCCTCCGTTAGATATCACTATTTTATGCAACAACACTTACGGTCCATGCACAGTGCCGTCTGGATCCGTGGTATTGATTACTTGGGATTCGACCTATGACCAATGCTGGATCAATGTAGACGGCAACAATGAAAATCCATCCGGCGACCCTGAAGGCCATATTTGGTATACGATATACAGCAGCAAAACGTTTACCGCCCGCTGTTTCCAGTTAACGGGCGGTCAAGAAGACAGCAGAAGCGTCGACGTCATCGTGCCCCAACTGCCGGTAGCGGTTCAGCTGCTGGCCAACGGTTCCCATGCTGCCCAGACCGTGCCTTACGGTTCAACGGTGAATATGAGCTGGACTTCCCAATATGCTGACTCATGCACAACAAGCTGGGCCGGCAGCGTTCCGGTTAATGGTTCTAATACTATTCCCAACATTACCCAATCCCAGACCGCAACTATTATCTGTTCCAGCGTCACCGGCTCGAGCGCCTCTGACCAGATTGCGCTCACCGTGGTACAACCTCCGCCTGGTCTGATAAATGTTACGGCAACCGTACCCGACTATTGCGCCTCCGGTCCGGCCATCACTATTTCTTGGACATATTCAGATCCTTCAGGAAATCCTCAAGGTGCGTATCAGGTGCAGATAGACAACAACAGCAATTTTAACTCTCCGACAGTAGATAGCGGTAAAGTAACCTCCGGTTCCAATTCTTATAATACGGGACAAGGATTGCTTCAGTGGGGTACCCGCTACTATGCCCGCGCTAAGGTCTGGAATATCTATAATGTTGAATCAAATTGGGTGGAAATGAGCAGTTGTATTGGTGACTGTAGTAGTACTGGGAGTGGAAATAACTGGAAAACACCTAATTTTGCCTATCCCCAAGCTAACTTTACGTGGATAGCTAATGGCATAAACGAAAATGTCAGTCCACCGTTAAACAAGGTAGTTACATTTACCGACACGACCGTGTTCGGGACAGGGGGAGGCAACAATAACGTGAGCTGGATATTTGGCGACGGCGGTTTCTCAAACAATAACAACAAAGGAAGTTCTGTTGATCACACATACACAAGCGAAGGCTCATATTATGTCACTCTTACTGCCAAGGATAACGCCAACCAGCAATGTTCAAAAACCCGCGGTCCTCTCATTATCCAAAAACCAATTCCCCGCTGGAGAGAAATAGCTCCAAAATAGAATAAATATAAATACAATGTGCGTCATTGTACAATGACGCACATTGTATTTGTTTGACTGAATAGTTATTTTTTAGTATTTTTTGGACACGCTCCTTTAAATAAACAAAGGAACACGATGGCATTAAAATTATTAAAAAAGAAATCCCTCTTGGCTATCGTAACAAATTCGATTAGAGGCGGAGATAATTATTTATTCAGGAATTTATATGCCAAGAATGAACAAGGCGAAGAGGTTGACATTCTGAAGGATGGCGAAGATGCTTGCGGAGTAGTTGTGTCATGGCCGTTGCTTGCCTTAGAAATGATAAAAAGGCCCCATGCAACCGTGGAAGGAGTAGAAAAAGATATGATTGAAAGCGGTTGGTATGAGATAAAAGATTTAAGACCGGGAGCTGTCCTATTGTGGGAACCCAAGGTTGGAAAATTTGACGGATTACTTCACCGCCATCTCGGATTTTACATCGGAAATGACGAAGCTATTAGCAACGACTCCCAAGGCAGGGGACTTCCTTGGAAACATCACGTTACCTATAACAACACTCGAAAGGTCGAGAAAATTTATTGGCACCGCGATTTAGATAATGGATGAGAAGATAATTCAGCTTCCTTTAATAAGGCAGTATCATGATACTGCCGATTCTCAATGGGCGCCCAAGACTTGCGCCCTTTCTTCTTTAGAGATGCTCCTTGAGTATTTAAACTTTCCCAAAAACTCCGTGATGGAGCTTGTTAATGAAGCTAACATTCTCGGCGGGTATGTTTCTGGGGTAGGTTGGAAGCATCAGGTTATAGTTGAGTTAGCTAAGAAAAGAGGTCTGTTTCTGGATTTTTTGGTTCAGTTTCCGAAAACATTAGAAGAGAAGAAAAAACACACAGAATTTATCCGGATGAAAATTGAAGCCGGCCTGCCTGTTCTCGCATCTATGTATAGCCAGTTAGATAAAAACAACGGCGGTCACGTCGTGGTGATTAATGGTATTGGCTGTAAAGGAAAAGATATATTGGGATTTTTTATTCAAGATCCTAATGAATATCTGGGCAAACACAATTATTTTCTTGATTTAGGGGTGTTTTTAGATAATTGGCGGGGCGGTCTTATTTATGTAAGATAGCCCCCTTTTTTGCCTGCCCCGCCCTTGAAGACCTTTTCAAGGGCGGGGTTTATTGTTAATTTACATTGGTGCCTAATTTAAATAAAAAACTGGAAGAGATATTTTATGGAGCTACTTTTGACGACTTTCTATTAAGACCCCAGCACAGCACGGTCCGAACCCGCAAAGAGATAGACCTGACTATGCCGCTTACAAAAAGCATATCCATAAACATGCCTATTGTCGGGACAAATATGGATACGGTAACCAGGGAAAAAATGATGAACACCCTTTCTCTTGAGGGTTGTTTTGGTTTTATTGACAGAAATTGTTCGATTGAAGATGAGGCCGCCAGAGTAAAATATGTAAAAACCCAGCATTCATTTGTCATCGAAAACCCCATCATACTTTACAAGAAGACAACAATCGGAGAGGCCAAAAATATTATAAAGAAAAAAGGAGTAAGTGGAATATTGCTGGAAGATGAGCCGGGCACAAAAATTTTAGCTGGAATTTTATCTCATCGGGATGTATTAAGGAGTAATGAAAATGATGGACATTTGGTTCAGGAGTTTATGACTCCGTTTAAAGAACTGGTAACAGCTAAGCCGGGGATTTCTATTCAGGAAGCCGAAAAAATAATGTTCCGCAACAGGATAGAGAAATTGCCGTTGATTGATAAGAAAAGACGGATTAAGGGCTTGATAACAATGAAGGATCTCCGGCTTGCTAAACAAAAACCTTACTCGAACAAAGATAAAAAGGGCCGGCTTTTAGCCGGTGCGGCTATCGGCGCTTCTGGGGATTTTATGGAAAGAACTGAAGCGTTGATAAAGGCGGGAGTTGATTGTCTTTTGATGGATGTGGCCCATGCCGATTCGGATGTTATTAAAAAAGCTTTTAAAAATTTCAGATCTAAATTCAAAGGCATTCCGATTGTTTGTGGCAATGTGGCAACAGGAGAAGGGGCAAAATTTCTGATGGAACTTGGCGCTGATGCAATTAAGATTGGTGTCGGGCCGGGAAGAGGGTGTCGGACGCGTCTTGAGGTCGGGGCGGGCGTGCCCCAGATGCAAGCGATAAGGGAAGCGTATCTTGCCACAAATGGAAAAATTCCGATTATTGCCGACGGGGGAATAAAGAATGACAAAGATATTTTTATGGCGATTGTCGTCGGTGCTTCGACGGTTATGCTTGGTAGTATGTTGTCCGGTACCGATGAAAGCCCGGGATTTATTACTGATGACCCTGTTACCAAACAAAGAGTTAAAATTTACCGCGGAATGACATCGCCGGAAGCCGTGGCTGATAATTCTACTTCCGACAATCTGGAGGAAGCATTAAGTACTCCCCAGGAAGGCCAGTCGGTAAAAGTTCCTTATGTCGGCAGTGTTGTCGGCGTGATCAATAGAATCAGTGGACACCTTCGTTCAGCGGTCAGTTATGCCGGAGAAAAAACTCTTTACGACGCCCACAAAAAAATTGCCCAAAAACCCGAGGATTTTCTAATACGCCTGTCTCTCGCATCTCAAAAAGAATCATTTGACAGGTAAAAGTCCCACAGAGCGGGACTTTTAACTTGGCGGGGTTGTTCGGGACAGATGGAAAACTTTGATTGAGAAACTTTACTATATTTTCCAACAAGATCCGACATTATCAATTAACTTTATGTCGTAACAAATTGGATAAAAGATGATCGATATTATCTCATCACTACTGAATATTACTCATTTATTGCGTTGTTCGAAGCCTCCTTTCTTCTTCTGCAATGTCTAATATATATTCCCGCAACTCTTGCTTGTCCTCAAGAGACAGTATGAATAAGACATCTAGTTGTTTTTCTATAACTTCCCATAAAAGTTCCCGTTTCTGTGAATATTCTTCCTCTCCTCGGCTATGTGCCATACGCTCCAACTGTGACCAAAGAGAGTGAATCTGATTTGTAAGCTCATCATCAATCACTACGTTTTTACGACTAGCTCTTTTGCCCAAAAATTGTTCAAGATACATGCGATAGAAGCCAACGGTCGATGGTACTTTGTCAACTTCAATTCCAAAAGACACTAAGGCTTTTGATATAATATTCGAAATTCGCTCTATATTTTCTTTCTCTTCCTTAGACAGCTCCTTGGCCTCTTTTTCTTCTTGTGGGAACTCATCGATAAACCACTTCTTTTGAGCATATTTTTTACGGAAAAAATCGATTCTCTCACTCCTTGCTTGTTTTATATCTTCAAACATATAGATTGGAAAACTTTTGTCTTATGTCCGAAAAGCTTGATGTAGATTGGAAAATTCCGTTCGACAACGTGGCTAATCGGGACAAAAACACTTGGGGCGGGAGTGACGGGACTCGAACCCGCAACCTCTTCCGTGACAGGGAAGCGCTCT
>CAZPLD010000009.1:0-19823 GCA_964587505.1 uncultured Candidatus Saccharibacteria bacterium
TTCTTTGAATTAACAGCTTCCTTAATCCCCTGTTCCAGACTATTTTGAAAAACATGGTTAACAAGTTCTTGAATTTTATCTTTCATCCCGCCGGCAAGATAGCTGGCGTCGTCGTCTGTTTGCGCCGGCGATACCGGCTTAGGAACATAAGCAGGAGCATGCTGTTGGATTTTCTCGCCAATAACTTCTCTCAAAATTTCCTTATCGGGCGGCAATTCTTTTTGTTCCGGCTGTTGCTCCAAATTAGCCTTCTTTTCCTGAAGTTGTTTTTCCAGTTGGGCTATCTCCTGTTCAATTGTCGCTCCCGATTCTGCCATGTATTTATTGTAGCATAAAAATCAAAACCAATATTCCACAAGCCAATCGCTCAACCCTAACCCATTCTCGGGCACGGCATAAATTCCTGACTGGAATTTTGCCTCGTACTCGTTCCGCCGAACTCCGTAAGTCCCTCTACTGGATTAGGGTTTCGCTTTGACTTGATTAATTAAGAGCCCCCAGCCATATACTCCCAGGGAGAACTTGCGCAGGCATTTCGGCTTGGTTCTTCGAAATGCCGAGCATGTAGATAGCCGAAGCTCGCAGGAAGCTGAGGACTATCGGTCGAGTCGGGGGTATGTGGCTGGGAGCGATTCTGTGAAAATTAAAAAACCGCCTCCGGAGGAGCGGAACCAAAATTTCTGGTTCCGCCCTCCGGGGCAGTTGCACGGCGCTTACGAACGCGGCGTTCCGCACGCCGGCAGAGGCCGGCGCTGGCGCACAAGACGGCCGTTGAACTCGACGAAGAGAAGCTCTCGCTCCACCGTTGCCTCGGCACCGTTGATTCGCGTCTTGAGGTAATCGTGTCCCTCCAGGCGCGGACCGCTGCCGATGTTGACGACCACCTTGCGGAAGCGGACGTGACCTTTCGGCAACGTCTTGTCGTCCGTGATGACGTGGAATGCGCTGTAGACGCGCCCGTCCACCGTGTAGGTATCGTTGGTCAACTGGTTCTTCACCCACCTGTCGGTGAAGATCCAATTCCGCATCGTGGCGCCGCCGTCGACGCACAGCTCCGTGCGGGTGCCGTACGCGATGCCGTACTTGACGTCACTGACCAGCGGTCCCGGCGCCGGCTGGGCTTTCGTCAAACCACCACCAAACAGAGCGTATCCGAGTGCAATGCCGATGACGACCGACGCAAGCAAGCCAACGATACCGATTGTTCGTGAATTCATTCTGTCTTCTCCTTGCCCCGCGGAATGCGGAGCTGAATTGGTTGTTAAGGATGTTCTAAGTATAACATATTTGACCTCTTTTTGTCAATAGTTAAAAAAACAGCCCTTTTGGCTGTTTTTTGAGAAGTTCCTTGTCAGAGGTTAAACCTCAATTGAATAATTAGGCTTTCAGTTTTTCAACCCATTTATTAGTTACCGCCCCAGCAACCTTTTTCTGTTCCTCCACTACCCCCTGCCAACTCTTATCCTGGTCTTTCAAAAAAATATCAATATCAAAAGCAACCGCTTCAAGCTCTTCCTTCTCTTTTTCTAACGCATCCTTCAGTTGGAATAATAAATTCTCCGGAATTTCTTCCATTTTTGCAAGAAGACGATTCTTTATCTCATCATCAAGAGGCGACTGGGCAAGTAATTCGCCTATAGCGTCCGCTAATTTTTGTTGGGCTTTGTTCATTGTTTGATAATTAGTAATTTAGTTATTAGTATCCAAATCCAAGAGCTCTCATCACATCAAGAGGAATTTTTAGTGTCAACCCTTCAGGCAAAGACCTCGAACTTTTCAATCCATCAATTACTCCCTGAGTCCACTCCGGTTCATACATGCCGTTATTATCAAGAACCTTCTGGCTTAAATCAGTAAGGGTCTGATCGTCTAAATTTAAATGTTTAGGTCCTTGTCGAGCCAGATTTTTGAGGGTGTCCCAAATATTTTTATGCATCCCTGTCCAAACATCTTTAACTGCGCCCACCCCACCTTTTTCGGCGGCTAACAATTTTGCCAGCGCTGCCTGTTCTATTTTCATGACTAAATATTTCACTCCAGCAAAACCGAGTACGGCTTCGGCCGTTCCCCAGACATATCTCCAATGCCAGTTTTCATCGAGATTCCTTCTCATTATCTTCGCAAAATTAATAAAGTCCTTTCTTGCGGCGCCGTCCCTCATTTTATTCAACTCCCCGCGCAGGTCGGCCTCAAACGCCAACTGATTTTCTCTCGTAAGGACATCTTCTCCCGAAAATCCCCTGTATTTGGCAAGCTTCTCGGCTAATTCATTACCGGCATTTTTGATTATATATTCTATCTCTTCGCTGTTTACCTTACTCTTTCTTTCAGTAATGTCTTTGTTAGCTTGATAAAATTCCGGGGCAGAAATATCTAAATTGCTTTTCTTGAGCTCCTCCACGGTTTCCCATGCTTCTTTTTCAGCTTCTTCTAAACTAAGATTTCTTTCCTGTTGAATCAAACTTGCCAACGCTTCTGTGTCGTTTGCCGTTTCTTTTGTTTTGCTCCTGAACCTTTCCGCCTGATGGAATTCCCACAAACCAAAAGTCAAAAGACCCTTTCCGCGTTCTTTAATCCAGCCCCAAGTGCTTGGTTTTTTGGGTTCTTTTTCGGCTTGTTGAGACGCTGTTTCAGGTTGAGTCGGTCCGGGTTGAGATGTTTCCGGCCGTATTGGTTGAACTGATTCTCTTGGAGCCTCTTGTGTTAACGGTTGATGTCTCAATCCAAGAGGCGACATTCTTGATTCAACGGTTTCCGAACCTCCGCTTATACGATTGGAGCCTAAAATTGCATCTTTTGCTTTTTCATAAGAATCTCTTACTCTTTGCATAAATCCTTTCGGCGCCGGCCTATCTGGATTTGTTTCGGCTTCTTGTCTTGCAAGAAGTTCGGCTTCCGGACGTTGTTTTTCTGCCTCAAGTTCGGCTTCAAGTGCTCTAATCTCTTCCTCCAACGGCCGTCTGTCAATAACACTTACTTCCTGATATAATATCCTGTATTTTTCTGCAAGAATATGTTCTAATTCTTTAGTCTTATCGACTGGTTCTTCTTGAGATTCTTCCTGATGAATACGAGTTTCTCCCGCAATCTCTTCGGGTGTTTGTCTGACTGGAGCTTCAACCGCAGGCTGGCCGTTGCTTTCCGGTGTTTGTGTTGCTTCGATTTCAACTTCTGCTGGTTTTTCTAAAGAAGAAAGGACAATTTCAACCTTTGTTAAGCTGGTAAGCTCTGAAATATTTTGACCGTCATCTTCGCTTAAGTTGTTAAATGAGGCAAGAAATAACTCTTTGCGTTTGTCATACTCTTTTTTAACAGATTTATAGTCTTCTATCTCCGCCTCTGACATTTCCTCTACCTTCCTGCCTTTTCGCAATTGGTTTAGCGTGTAATGAGACGATAAAACATCCCTCTTGGTCTTGAGGGTATCAAAACACAACTCGTCTCTGCTTTTTTCTGAAGTTACTGATTGTTCAACTCGAGACATTCTTTCCATGTGTTGCATTTTAACATCATTTTTAATGAAAAACAAGTACCAGTGTTGATAAAATTAAATTAACTTCTGGTATAATATAGACATGACAAAAACAAAAAAACAAGAGCTGGTAATCTTTTTAATTATCCTCGGCGTTGCTGTCTTTTTCCGTTTTTATCAATTAGATGCTTCGAGAATATTTCCTGCAATAATGGGAATCCTTACGGTTGCCGGACTTTATCTTTTAACCAAGGCATTGTTTGAGTGGCGCTTAGCGGCTATTGCCGGCTACCTCGCAGCAATTTCTTTCTGGCACGTCAGTTTTTCGCGGATGGATTCAAGGGCAACAATAGTTCCGTTGATACTTGTTTACGCTTTTTACTTTCTTTGGAAAGGATTAAGGCGCGGCCACCCGTTCGATTTTATTGTGGCAGGCGTTTTAGGCGGGCTTGGATTTTACACTTACGCGCCTTACTATGTAGCGCCGTTTATCGCTATCGCATTGTTTATTAATTACTGGTGGTATCTGAAGAAGGATTTTGACCACTCAAAATACGAATATGCCAGGACCAAATTACTCCAAGGATTTGTCTTCTTTGCTTTGGCCGCTTTCATTGTTGCCCTCCCTGTCGGAATATATTTCTGGCAAAATCAGGAAGAATTTTTCTCAATGGCCTCAAATTTGTTCTCGGTTTTCAGCCAAAATGAACCGTTGAAAACATTAGGGACAAATGTAGTAAAAACTTTAGGAATGTTCAATTTTTCTAAATCTCCCGCACTCCCTTGGCCGATAGGAGTATTCTTCGTAGTTGGTTTCATAAATGAATTGATACACTGGTTCAAAAAAAAGCATGGCCATTTCTCAACTACCCACACCTTGATGTTTGTGTGGTTTTTTGTAATTCTTATTCCCGGATTTTTATACTCCGAAGCGCCTAATGTGTTGCTGACCATCGGCGTCCTGCCGGTAGTAATAATATTTACTGCCCGAGGGGTTTGGTGGTTCTTCGATAAGCTTATGTCTTGGTACTCTCTTCGTGATCCCCATTCAGTACACGAGGCTCACGCCATAACCGCATTGGTTATGATAGTTTTCCTCTTTTCAATCGGATTTATGGAGTATTGGAGATACTTTAAATAATGAAGACAAGATTAATAGCAGTAATAATAATCGTCTCGGCGGTAATTCTGGAAATTGCCAGTGTCTGGAATGATTCGCCGGTTGTTGATGAGATACCGCACATAGGCGCCGGGTATTCGTATGTGGTTCAGCAGAGTTACCAATTCAATCCGGAACATCCGCCTTTAGCTAAAGACTTAGCCGGACTGGCTTTATTACCTCTCGGTCTCAACCAAACCGCATTTTCCCAAAAATATGCCGCTAACTGGCCGACTGACGTGAACGGCCAATGGAATTTCGGCCGGGCCCTGATATTCCAGACCGGCAATAATGCCGTCAATCTTGTCCGCGCGGCAAAACTGCCGATGCTGTTCTTTTTTATTATTTCAGCTTGGATAGTCTTTGCCTGGACTAAAAAAATATTTGGCGATAAAGCAGGACTTTTGGCAACATTTTTATTTTCTTTGTCGCCTACCGTAATCGCTCATTCCCGTCTGGTCACTACCGACATCGCTCTCCTTGCCGGCGTTATGATGTCGCTGTATTTTTTTGAACGTTATCTTGAAAATCAGAATACTAAAAACTTCTGGTTCGCTTCAATTGCTTTCGGTTTTGGTCAACTGACTAAATTTTCGTCATTCTTGTTGATTCCGTTGGTTGTTTTTCTGGCTATAGTTTGGGCATACGCCAATCACCAGAGGTTAGCAGGAATGACCCGCATAGCTTGGAAAACGGTTTTAATCATTATCATCGGGTTTGCATTCGTTGTCGGGCCGGTATATCAACTGCATCTTCTGAATTACAGCAGTCAAAAACAAAAAGCAGACGCAGCTGTTATTTTGGGCACCTACGGCAACCGGACATTTGCCGACCCGGTCATCTGGGCATCTGACAAACCCGTTCTCCGGCCATTCGCGCAATACGGGCTTGGGATTTTAATGATATTTCAGAGAAATGTCGGCGGCAATCAGACCTATTTTTTGGGCAATGTATATCAAAAAGCAGTAAAATCATATTTTCCTGTTGTTTATGCCCTGAAAGAGCCGATCCCGTTTTTGACACTCTTTATTATTGCGATAATCGGATTTTTCATGTATGCCCGCCCGGTAGTAGAAGTCCGAGATGCGCCAAAGGCGCAAAAGCAGAGCCACTCGGACTTTCACTACGGGGCCCGCTCCAGAGAAAAACACTTGAAATATTGGGTAAGAAACCACTTCGCAGAAGTAGTTCTATTCACTTGGGTAATTTTTTACTGGGCCACAAGCATCAATGCCAATCTGAACATCGGCATCCGGCATTTGATACCAATCTATGGTGCTACCGCCATTCTTGTTGCCGGTCAATTATCTGCCATATATGAACATATAAAAGCAAAAAGGGCATACATTGCCTTTGTTGGTGTCATGTGCGCTTGGTTGTTGGCTGAGACCATTATGGTCTTTCCTTATTATCTAACCTACTTTAACCAGTTTGCGGGAGGGCCGGCCGGAGGTTATCGGTATGTAGTTGATTCAAATCTTGACTGGGGCCAGGATTTAAAACGTTTAGCTGACTGGGTTGATGCTAATAATATTCAAAAAATCAGTCTGGATTATTTCGGCTGGGCCGATCCGTATTATTATCTCGGGAACAAAGCAATCTGGATACGCAACGGCAAATACACCAGCGCCGGAGAATTTCTCCGCGACAATCCGGCCGGCGGATATATAGCCGTATCGGCAACATTCTACCAGCAATCAGTAGCCACCGATAAAAATTACGGCTGGCTTTCAGGGCTCCAGCCACTCATCGTCGTCGGCAACTCGATCTTCGTCTGGCATATCACTAAGTAGTCTCCCGCCCAAAAGTAGTCTATTTTTTCAGCCTGGCCCCTCGCCCCAAACCTCTCCTCTATCACAACTCCGCAATGCGAACAAAATGGGGCCTCATTTCCTAAATATGCGAGAGAGCTTCGCTAATTCGCATATTTACTCATTTGACCCCTATAGTTGTTAGCGAGGCTGATTATAAATTTGTTTATGATTCAGCCGAGCGAAGCAAATATATGTAGTCATATTTTGATTACCGCATTGCTCCGTGGAGTGCTATCAAAGAGGTTTGGGGCTTGTTGCCCGCCAAAAAATCCCTATCTGAATCACTCCTCGTAGCGATACGGTAACATAAAGAAGCTGATGGATAGGAAATTGCCGTTATAGCGAAGCGCTCACGGTAATTTCCGTACATCCGTCAGCTCTTTTGTCGTATCGCGGAGATGTGATGAAGATAGGGGTTGGGCGGGAAATGTTTTTTTTAAGGCGGGGTGTGTACAAAAATAAAATAAAGCGCCTCCCAGGTTTCCCCGGGAGGCGGTCGTTCGGTTGTTGTGGCTTACAGGTTCTTCGGACCTGTGCCACCACACGGCGGCGGTGCATGCATGCGACCTCGCGAACAGCGGTGGTGTAGGCGCGGGAGAGGCAACACGCCTCTCCCGAGTGGTTGCCCGCGATGGGCTTGAGCCGTAATCGCTTTACCCGTCACCTTGTTGTCTTGCGGGGTTTATCGACTACGCCGGACCACTCGTCCCGGTGCGTTGAAACTGACGACGGGCGTCTCCGCGAGGATTTTCACGGCGCGGAGTGCTCGTCGGACGACGCCACCGTTACGTCTGCCGAACAGACAGGCGGACTTTCACGCGTGTCCGAGGGGACCATAACGGCGGCGTACTTGCGGTGTGGCTTCTGATCCGCCGGGGCTTCCCCGCCGGCTCCACTCCCGCAATCGGCAGGAACGACTGGTCCTGCCGATACCGAGGCCGCGGCGCAGTCACACACGGGAGAAGCATGTTCACTCCTTCCGTGCGTGTCCCAGTGTTGGGTGCCAAGGACTGCGCCGGGCCGTCTTATTGGGCCCTATATACAATATTGAGGTCTCCCGAAGGGGACCATATTTGAAAGAATGGGCCCGAAAAAAACCAATAACCACTTACGAACTATTCTAGAATGTTCTGATCCTGTTAGGCCTTGTATATCTTACTTGAATGCCTGGATACTGTGTATTTACTGGCTTTTTTCGGGCCCTTTTTGAGGCCCGCTATGTAAAGAACTTAATGTATTTATAAGTATAGCAGATTGACTTAGCAAAGTCAAGAGCCACAAAAAATGACCCATTTTCAGTGATTTTTATTAAAACAGACCCCGGTTCTTCATCTCGCTTTTCAAAGCGCGAGAGAAGAACCGAGGCCACGAACACAACACCACGTTAGGCCACGACCCGCATCTGGCCGTCCTGCAGAATTTTCAGAATCCTGCAAGCAATGCCGGAATTGTCGCCGAGTACCGACCGCTCGGTGGAGGCGTAACCCTTCAGAACCCGATAGGCACTGAAACCGTCGCCCATCGGCGTCATCTGGAACTCGGTCACCGAATAGACGCCCTCCGCCACCAACTCGGCGACGACGCCCGGCAAGCGGTTCAGAACATCGAGTCTGCCGGTCCGCTCGGCCATCCGGTACGCCTCGACGACATACTTCGGCGACTTGCGGAACAGCGCAGTAAGCGCCTCGTCCACCGTCCCTTTCAGAGCGATGAACTTGGGGCCTGCGAGGATGTCCACCGAGGCGAAGGCGGTAACAGGATAACCGTCTTCGTCAACGCCATCGTCGACGATTTCGGTATCCCATTCCGAACTCCGGTCCTCGAGATCCTCGTCGGAAACGAACCGACGGAGCCGGTCGTTCTTAACGAGACGCGCTTCCTCGTCGGCGACCTCGGGAATATAGGCCAGTGAGGCCATCACGCCCTTGTCACCGCGATTCCCGCTCTCGGGGGAGACAAACGTACCCCCGAAATCAGCAAGATGGAGCGAAGACCACTGCCCATTGCTCATGAAATCTCCGGCGAAAGCGACCCGACGGTAGTTGCGATCGTTCCTCATCATCTTCTGCCTCCCGACCCGTAAAGGGTCAAAAACTGCCTATTTGTTGGGGTACTACTACTTTGACTATTTAATTATAACACAAAATTAATATTTTTACAATAGCTGAAAAATGGCTTATTATAATGACTTTTGTAGGTCATTTGTAATAAACCCTCCCGTCAATTCGCAGGTCTATGTATTGCGGACGGAAATCCCCGACTGGAGGAGCATCTTTAGTTTTTTCATTCAAAAATATTTTAAGGACATCCAGCTGATTTTGAATAGCGGAATCTGTGGCAAAGATAATATAATAATCAGCAACATAGACACGAAATTCATTAAATGAATCTGCTGGTATTACTATGCTCTTTATTTCTCCTGGCATGTCCCCCGCTACCTTCATTATCGGTTTAAAAAAGTCGTCATCGATTTCCCGCTCTGCTTTTTCTCTCTGATCGTCGACAGTTAAAAATATAAAACCAGAAGATTTGGCCGGCTGGCCCCAAAGAACTTTGTCGTTATCAAAATAAGAACATCCTGCGTCCAGCGTATTAAAACACCAAATTCCGGCAGGTTTTCTCTCCAAGAAATTTAACACCAGACTGTGAAGCAATTTTTTTTGAACATCTACTGATTTTAAAACCGGGTAAGTTGAAGCAAATTCTTTTTCAAAATTGCCGGTATTTACAAAAAAAATGTTATTTCTTCGCGGAAGATAGCTGAATATTTTTTGGTTCAGGTTTTCATCTATTTTTTCTCTTAACTCATCCGAACTCACCGTATCTAAGCCATTAAAACCGACTTCCCTGACATCAAAAAGACGTGAGAAAAATAAAAGATAAGTTAGCCCCGCGATAACCACAATCGTCCCAAGTACAAATGCGACAACCTTTAAAACAAAGAACCGGCGATGCCGGCTCGCTACCTCATCGCGATAATTTAGTTTTTTTATGTTTGACGGATGCATGGGCTATTTAATCTCCTTGACCCCTCTCATGAACCTCCTTAAAACTCTGGGAACATCGATAGTGCCTTTCTTGGTCTGGTAATTTTCAGTAATAGCGATAATGGTTCTGCCGATTGCCAAAGCCGTAGCATCGTTCATGTGAACAAACTCGGAACCTCCGCCAGCTGGCGGATTGCGTTTTACTTTGGTTCCCAGTCTTCGTGCTTGATAATCGGTCATCAGGTCTGCCGTATGCGTTTCCCGATATCTGTTCTGGCCGGGCATCCACATTTCCAGGTCTATCTGCCTTGCGTCCGGCCCGCCCATATCGCCGGTGCATATTGCCACTATCTGATAAGGTATATTCAACGATTGAACAATGTGTTCCTGCATAGCCACGAACAGATCCTGTTCTCTTGTTGAGTCCTCCGGCAAACAAAACGATTCCATCTCTAATTTATCAAATTGATGGACTCTTAGTATGCCTTTCATGTCTTTGCCATAAGAGCCGGCTTCTCTCCTGAAAGCAGTTGAATAGCCGATATATCTGACAGGCAGATCTTTTTCATCAAATGTTTCGTCCATGTGCATGGCGCCCAGAGTGTGTTCAGCGCTGCCGACAAGATACAAGTCGTCAGCAGGAATATAATATCTCTCTTCTTTAGGTTCCAAGCGGGCCATTCTTTGCATAGAATCCGGCCTTATCAATACCGGCGGAATAACCGGCACGAACGGAGCCGGCTTTAAGTTTAAATTATTATTTTTAATTATTTTCTTAACAAGCTTCTCGTCCGTAAAAACAGACATGGCATACTGAATAAGTGCAAGTTGCATCAAAGCCAGACCTCTTTTCAAATACGTAAACCTCGCTCCTGAAACCTTGGATGCCCTTTCGTTGTCGATCAAACCCAACGCCTCGCCAATTTCCCAGTGCTCTTTTGGCTTGAAATCAAATTCTTTCGGCTTCCCCCATTGCCTTAAAACCTTGTTCCCTGATTCATCGGGGCCGACCGGCGTATCTTCAGATGGTATGTTTGGCACCCGTGACATCAATTTATCAAAATCTTCTTCTACACAAGCCAGTTCGTTCTCTATCAATTTCTTTTTTTCTTTCAAAGCTTTTAGCTCTTCCAGATCAACGGGCGATTGCGGTCCCTTAGAACGTCTGTTCTGTTCGGCCTTTAACGATTCGGACTCGCTCAATAAATGCCTTCGCCTCTCGTCGGTAGCCAGCAATTTATCCAAATCCAAGTCAACCTTTTTGTTCTTAATGGCTTCCCTGACTTTGTCCTGATTATTCCTTATAAATTTTATATCTAACATGTTTTTTATTTGGGTTTCATTAGGGGAAAGAACACTACTTCGCGTACCGGCCTGTCCATCAAAAACGCGAAAAATCTTTCAGACATTCCGAATCCCGCCGTGGGCGGCATCCCGTATTCCAACGCCTCCACAAAGTCATCATCCATTCTTTGAGCCTCTTTATCTCCGGCTTCGCCTAATTTGACCTGCTCCTCAAAGCGCCTTCGTTGGTCAATGGGGTCGTTTAATTCGGAAAATCCCTTCCCCAATTCCGTTCCTCCGGCCACAACTTGAAACCTTTCAACCCGGTTCGGATCTTCCGGGTATCTTTTGGCAAGCGGCTCTATGTCAATCGGGGGCAAAACCAGAAATCCAGGTTCCCAAAGATGCGGTCGGACTTTCTTTTTAAAAATTACATCGATGAGACGGCCTTTCCCGACATGCTTACCGATATCTATTCCGTTATCTTTGGCATAGTTTATCAAATCTTTTTCGCTGGCCTCTTCAAGGTTAAAGTCTGTATGTTTTGCAAACTCTTTATAATAATCATAGCGTTTCCATGAAGAATTCCAATCAATGGTCTTGCCCTGATATTGATGGCCGGATTGTCCCAACGTTTCCCCAACCACATGTTTGAATAAACGTTCAATAAGCTCCATTAATTTTTCGTAGTCATAATAGGCCCAGTACATTTCCATCTGGGTATAGTCCTGCAGATGTTCCTTGTCGATCCCTTCATTCCTGAAAATCCTTCCGATCTCAAAAACTTTTTCGTATCCGGCTGTTATCAACCTCTTAAGGTTAAGTTCGGGAGAAATTCTCAAAAACAAGTCTATA
The DNA here is from genome assembly GCA_964587505.1 of uncultured Candidatus Saccharibacteria bacterium. GTDB lineage: Bacteria > Patescibacteriota > Minisyncoccia > 2-02-FULL-40-12 > GWA2-44-9 > 2-01-FULL-41-26. Next base: position 11,572 of record CAZPLD010000009.1, read on the forward strand.
TTCAAAGCATTCAGATGCGTTTTGAACGGCTCGGCATCGGCTCCGCCCGGAATTTGTTCAAGAACCGGAGTGTCAACTTCAAGACCGCCTTCTTCAAGTAAAAACTCCCTTGTTGCCTGCCAAAACTTGGATTTTTTTACAAACAGTTCCCTTTCTTCAGGATTCATTATTAAGTCGAGGTATCTCTTGCGGAGCCGCTCTTCTACGTCTTCAAGACCATGCCACTTCTCCGGCAGAGGCAATAATGCCTTGGAAAGCAATCTGTATTTATTTACATAGATAGTTTTTTCCTGCCTTTTAGTGTCTTTGAGCTGGCCTTCCACTTCAATAAAATCTCCGCGGTCTATAGATTCCTGAAAATGTTTGTACTTACCTGAACCGACCATGTCTTCTTTAATATATGCCTGAATGTTTCCCGAACCGTCGTCAATATCAAAAAAGGTTGAGCCGCCATGTTCGCGCCGAGCCATTATTCTTCCAGCCAAAGTAATAGTTTTGGAATCTTTCCATTCGTCGTAATTACCAATAGCTTCTTTAACGGAATTGGTCCGGCTTGAACTAGCCGGATATGGATCAACCCCTGATTTTCTCAATTCCTCAACTTTCTTTATTTTAGTTCTACGAATTTCGTCGAGTGCCATACTAATAAAGTATAGCAACAAAAAAAGGGCCCCGCAACGGGGCCCTTTTTTCATACTTAATGTTTTAGTTTACCTCAACGATTTTGTATTCCACCATACCCTTGGGCGTTCTTACTTCAACCTTGTCTCCTTTTTTATGGCTCAAAAATGCCTGTCCCAACGGTGATTCATTTGAAATAAATCCCTTGGCCGGATCAGACTCGGCGGCTCCGACAATTACAAAAGTCCGGACTCCGTCTTTAGATTCTGCTTTTATACCCGAACCGACGCCGACGGTTCCGCTGGTATTATTTCCGGTTATAATTACCGCACTCTCAAGGGTGCTTTTTATGTCTTCTATTCTGCCCTCGTTCAATGCTTGGGCTTCTTTGGCTGAATCATATTCCGCGTTTTCTGACAAATCTCCTAATTCTTTAGCTTCCTTGATGCGCTGGGCTATTTCCGGACGCATAACACTAAGCCTCTCTTCGAGCTCTTTTTTAAGTTTTTCTAACCCTTCTTTGCTAAAATATTGATTATCCATATTATAACTTGCTGGCCGCTCTCGCCTTAACTAAGGCGAGCACGCTCTTAGTCAACTTCTTCGTTAAATCCTTCCGCTTGCTCCTCACCATACATTAGTATGACTCGTCGCAATGCTCAGGTTTACCTCGAATTTGACTAAGCCAGCTGCGTTCTAAAAATTTAATTTATATTAGTTTAATTTAAGATATAGTACTATACCAAAAAATTTTAACAAACGCAACTACTGTGGATAAGAGCTCGAACTACGTTCTCCGAAATACCATTTTAATACATTATGGGCGGCCCGGATAGCCAATCCTTGGTTGGAAGCCGAGCCTTCTATCAAAACCGTGATATTAAGTTCCGGATGCTCAAAGGGAGCAAAGGCCGTGAATAGCGAATTGATGCTTCTGCCCTTTACCACTTCGGCTGTACCAGTCTTTGCTCCGGCTTTAACCGGCAAGTCTTTCAGTATTCCAGCTGTTCCGGAAATTACTGTTTCCTCCATATCGTTTTTCATCTCACCCATAACATCGTCCCTGAAAGGAAGTTTAGCAAGCACCTCTTCTTTAAATATTTTTAGGCTATTATTCTTTTCATCAACCACTCTCTGGGCAACCATCGGTTTATAAAGATTGCCTCCGTTGGCTATGGCCGAAATATAGGTATTCAGCCACAAAGGAGTGACCAAGAGGTCTCCTTGGCCTACGGAAATATTATAAGTATCCCCTTGATACCAGTTTTCGCCCTTTGTTTGAAGTTTCCAGTCCGGGCTTGGAACAAAACCGCGTTCTTCGCCGGGCAGATCGATTCCCAATTTTACATTAGCCAGACCGGCTGTCAGGTATTTATTTATTTTTTCAGCTCCAAGACCAGAAATGTTCCCGAAACCGCCGCCAATGGTAAAAAAGAAGATATTGCACGATTGGGCAATGGCGCGCCTCAAATTAAACAGGCCGTAATCCTGCCTCCAGTTCTTGAAAACATAAGGAGAGTTCTTGTCAAAAGGATTAGGCACAACCAAACTAATGCAATCGCGGATAGTGTCCCGGGGTGTAATTATTTCTTCCTGAAGCGCCACCATACCTATAAAAGGTTTTATCGTCGAACCCGGATTATATAATCCGCTTATTACCCTATTGAAAAGAGGTTTTGCCTTACTTTCAAAAATGTTTTGAAACTGCTTGTCTGACAGGCCTTTTACAAAAAGATTATTATCAAAAGAGGGAAAGCTTACCATGGCCAACACGGCGCCATTCTGGGGATTCTGGATCACTGCCGCGCCGCGGGACAACCCCGATGAGGCCAGAACTCCGTAAAGTTCGTTATACAATTTTTTCTGCAGGTCGTGATCTATATTTAAAACCAGATTCTTCCCCTGAACAGGGTCTTTATTCAAATTCTCATCTTTTTCTTTACTGAAGAAAATTCTCCCATGTTCGCCTCTTAAAATTTCCTCGTACTGGGCCTCCGCCCCCAAACGGCCTATCATGTCAGTAGAATAATAATATTCTTTTTTTAAATCATCTTTATTAACCTTACCAACATAACCTGTTACTTGAGAAAATTGCTGTCCGTCTATATAATAGCGTTTGGTATTCGGAACGACATAATAGCCATCGGGGTTCAGATATTTGATTGCTAAAACCTGATCTTTGTTAAGATCGGTAGCAGCAAAGAAAACAGAATTTGTTTTGATGTTGTCTGAAACAAAAGTTTTAAACTCCTCTGGTTTAATTTTTAAAATTCCAGCTATCTTACTTTGATCATTTTCTGACGGATTTTCTCTGACCTCTCGCGAAATAATCAATAAATCAAAGCTTGGTAAATTTTTAACCAACGGCTTCCCGAGCCGATCCATAATAATGCCCCTAGGAGGCGGGATGAGAAAATTGACCGACTTATTCTGCAAGGCAAGACTTGCAAAAAAATCATGGTCGGCAATGCCTATCTTAAAAGTAAGGGACATAACCATGGCAAATAGAATGAGGGCTGTCACAAAAGTTAACCTGAAAATATCTGCTGAAATTGGCATCTCAATATCCGAATACTCGCTGCCCGAATCTAAAAGCGTCTCCTCCGGTTGAACCCAATCCTCATTTATTGATACCCTGTAATCTTTAGGCATTCGTCAAATTTAAATTATTTTACTTACTAAAACCGATGTCTCCCAGAACACAGCGAACATAGTTACCCCCGAAAGAATCGTCAAGGCAATACTTCTAATATTAAAAAATGTATTTAACAAAAAGAGTACTGCTGCCGATGCCAATAACGGCAGTATTAAAGTCCCCATTTTTAACCCCCAATAAAATTCTGCCGATCCGGAAAATACTACTCCAAGCACCAAACCCGTAAGACTAACTTTGTAGTACAAAAACACTGCAACAAGGAAAATAACGGTCAAAATACCTTCTCTAAAACCAAAAAAGGCCGGAAATATTATACCGTCAAAAAACATTACCGCAAAAAATAAGACGACGGTTAAACCGATCTTCATTGCTTTGTTTTAATTACCAACACCCGGTTCAATTGATAATCTTTGACAGCAGGGCGGATGCGGATCTTCTTGAACATCTGAGTTACATTGGCTTCTACATAATCTACGGTACCGACAATCAGGGCCGGAGGAAATAAGTCATTACCGGTCGATATCAATGTGTCTGATTCTTTTATTTCATCCTCTTGGACAACAAAATCAAGATACATGCCGTCAATTAAAGCACCGCGCGCAATGCCGGAAGTGCCGGAACCCATCACTTTGGCGGTAATTTTAAATTCAGGATCGGATACAAAAAGGATTCTCGAAAAATTCTGCATGACCTTCTGAATTTTTCCAACTAAGACTCCTTCGGCGGTAACCACAACATCGCCTTCGGTTATGCCTTCCTCGGCTCCCTTGTTCAGGAGAACATTATATCCTGAAGGGGCAAGATTCAGGCTGAAAATGCCAGCATCAACCACGGAATAACCTGATCTCTGGGAAACCTGGGCAGCACGTCTTAAAAAGTCGTTCTCGTTTTCCAGAATATCGATTTCGGCTTTTAAGCTAAGTGTAACTTCCCGGTCTTGTTTTAGTTTATCATTCTCGCTTGCGAGACGATTGAAGTTTTTGACCTTTCCAACAAAACCGCCGAAACTTTCTGCTTTCGTAAATAAATAACCTGCCGAACTTATAAAATATCTCGGATAAAAGATCAGCCGGTCTTTCATCACGTATTTATTTAAAAAAACAGCGCCGATAACGGCTGCCAAGAAAATAACACTCGCTTTTATTGGAAAATGCTTCATTAAAATTTAGAAATAGTCGTCCTTTTGGGTTGTTACCAAAACATTCTTCAGCTGTTCAACGTTTTCTAAAATAAAGCCGCAACCTCTTGCCACCGCAGTCAGAGGGTCGTCAACTATTTTTACGAATAATTTAGTTTCATGGGCTATCAGTTTGTCCAAACCTTTCAATAATGCACCCCCGCCGGCAAGAAATATATATCTATTTATCAAATCGGCTGTTAGTTCGGGAGGAGTTTCTTCAATTGTATTTTTAACGGCAAGAACAATACTTTTTATGGAACGCTGCATTGCCTCTCTTATCTCTTCCGAGGTTATGGATATTTCTTTAGGCAAACCGGAAACCAGATCTCTGCCCCTAACCTGTCCGTCTTCTTCCTTTTCGGAAGGATAGGCCGAACCAAAATTCAATTTTAAATTTTCTGCCGTAGCTTCTCCCACCAGAAGATTTCTTTCTTCTCTCAAATACCTGACAATATCTTCATTAAGCTTGTCTCCGGCTACCCGCAAAGAACGGGAAGCAATAACACCGCCCATGGAAATGACCGCCACTTCGGTTGTACCGCCGCCCATATCTACTATTACATTTGCTACCGCCTCGTGAACAGGCAGGCGGGCCCCGATGGCAGCAGCCATCGGCTCCTCAATTAAATAAACCTCTCTCGCTCCGGCATTATAAGTAGCATCTTCAACGGCTCTTTTTTCCACTTCCGTAACGCCGGAAGGAATTCCGATCACCACTCTTGGGCGGGGCAATAAAGTAAAACCTTCACGATGAACTTTGTCTATAAAATATTTGAGCATCTGCTCAGTCACTTCAAAGTCGGAAACAACGCCGTTTATCAAAGGACGGGAAACCGTAATATATCCAGGCGTCCGGCCAACCATAGTTCTGGCCTCTTTGCCGATAGCCAATATTTTTCCGGTTTTTTGGTTTACCGCAACGATTGACGGCTCATTGATGACAATGCCTTTTCCGCGAACATAAACCAGGGTATTTGCCGTACCTAAGTCAATTCCAATATCCTTAGACCAATAACCAAAAAGTTTGTTGAGCATTTTGGTCTAAATTATAGACCCTTGAGAACCTCTGTCAACTTGATGAGTTTGAAATCTTTTTCGTTGCGGAGTTTGAGTTCTACGCTGTCTTTTTCAAGAGTTTTCTTGCTGACAACAATTCTGACTGGACAACCAATCAAATCGGCATCGGCAAATTTTTCTCCGGCGGTTTTGTCATCACGGTCGTCAAATAAAACTTCCGTGCCCGAATCAATCAGTTGATGGTATACTTTTTCGGATTCTTGAATTTTTCCGTCCAAGCAAACCAGGTGAACCTTGTAAGGTGCCACACTCTCCGGCCAAATGATTCCCTTGTCGTCATTATGAATTTCTACCATAGTTGCCATGAGCCGGCTTATTCCTATGCCATAGGCGCCCATGATAATCGGATGTTTGTCTCCTTTCTCATCTATAAAGTTAAGCCCCAAGGCCTCCGAGTATTTAGTTCCGTTATTAAATATATTGCCGACCTCTATGGCTTTTTTCTCGGAAATATTTCCGCCGCATTTAGAACACTCATCTCCGTCTTTTAATTTTGTTATTTCTTTATTCTCGGCATATTCGCATTTATCGCACACATAAATAGTATCTTCGCCGATATCAGATATGACCTGAAATTCATGGGTAAATTTGTCGGTAAAAACCCCTCCGGCCGCAAGAGTATAAATCGCTTTCAATCCGCAACGCTCAAAAACTCCATGATATGCCTGAGTGGCTTTTTCATAATATTTATTTAAATCATCTTCTGAAGAATGGAAGCTATACAAGTCCTTCATCATAAATTCCCGGCCTCTCAACAATCCTGATTTAGCTCTTGCTTCGTGCCGGAATTTGGTTTGTATCTGATAGGCGGCAAAAGGAAGGTCTTTGTAGGAATTTACATACTTGGCCGCAATAGAGGTTAGAACTTCCTCGTGTGACCAGCCAAGAACAAATTCGGACTCTTTTTCGTTTTTTGGTTTGGCAAAATATCCGACATCCAGATTCCATCGGCCAGTCGGTTCCATGTATTTCTTCTCCACCAAGGCCGGCATGAACATCTCTTGGCCGTCAATTTTGTTCATCTCTTCTCTAACGATATTTATTATTTTCTGGGCAACTTTCCAGCCAAGAGGCAGAAAAGAATATATTCCGGCAGAATTCTTGTACACAAACCCGCCCCGGAGCAAAAGTTGGGCATTCTTTGACGGCTCGTCGCTTGGCACCTCACGGATTGTTTTAGTAAATAATTTAGATAATCTCATTGTTTAGAAATTAGTAATTAGAAATTAGAAATTGCGATTTTTCAGAAAAATCGGATTATGTCTTTAGTCGTCACATATACCATTAACGCTATCAGTAAAGCAAAGCCGACGGCGTTAACCAGCTGCTCGGCTTTTTTATTTACCGGCGAGCCCTTCAGCTTCTCTATAATTATAAGCAAAGCCCGGCCTCCGTCCAAGGCCGGAAATGGAATAATATTTAAAACCGCCAGATTGACCGATATCATCGCGGTAAATTGCATCAGATAATTTATTCCCATTCTTGCGGCTTGGCCGGTAAGAGTGGCTATGCCAACCGGACCTGAAACATCGGCAATCAATTTACCTTTTAACAAAAGCGTCTTGAAAAGCATAAAATACCCGACGACTGTATTCATTGTAAGGATAACGGCATCATAGACCCCTCGCCAGACCGCTTCATACCACGGATAAGAAACCACGCCTGTAAGAGCCAGAGAAACTCCCAGCGCCCCTTGGCCGGCTGGAGGATTCACTCTCGGCACAATTTCTTTTTCCAAGATTTCTTTATTTCTTTTTATTACTATCGTTACCGGCTTGCCAGCATTTTCGCGTATAAATGTCTGGGCGTCTTCCGCATTAAAAACCGCTTTCAAAGAACCGTTCAGTTTAAACCCGCTAACCTCATCTAGAAGTTTCAGTCCAGCTTTATCTGCCGGACTATCTTTAGAAATCTCAATTAACTGGACTTCTTTATCTCGGGCAATGGATGCAGTCTTGTCGTCAATTAATCCTATTCTCAACCCCAAAAAATTCGTAACCATTAAAAGAACGACTGCCAAAAAAAAGTTCATTGTCACTCCGGCGATAATGACTTTAAGCCGGGGGCCGGCGGGCTTAGAAGAAAAACTTCTCGGGTTATTGGCCTCTTCTCCTCCTTCACCGAGAATTTTCACAAAACCCCCGAAAGGTATCGCGTTTATTGAATAGAGTGTCTCGCCTTTTCTGATACCCCAAATCCTTGGCGGAAAACCGAAACCGAATTCTTCCACTTTCATCCCCGCTCTTTTAGCAAAAATAAAATGCCCAAACTCGTGGACAAAAACCAGCACCCCCAGAACGATTATAAAGATAATGGCAGTAATCATTATTCTTATTCTATAACTAAAATCTAAAAATAAAAAGACCGCCTTGTTTGGCGGTTTATTCTTGATATTCTGGTAATCCTTCATGCATAGACCACAGTCCAGGTTCAGCGCACTTCTCAATTATGTCCCCATTATCTAATCTTATTTGGGTATATCTAACTTTGGAGATACTGCCATATACTTTTCTTTCAACAAATCTGACAACAGTTCCTTCTCTTGGATTATCCCTGACATGTGCCATGCATCCATTCGCTGTTACTATGCGAACTCGGTCACCAATATGGATTTTCATCCAACTCTCCACAATAAAGAACTTAAGAAAAAAATACCACTTCGGTGGTATTTTATCAACTCATCAATTCCTGTTCTTTTTTCTTGGTCATGTCGTCAAA
>CAZPLD010000010.1:0-7629 GCA_964587505.1 uncultured Candidatus Saccharibacteria bacterium
AGAACTGTTATCGCCGAATCAGTATGGAAACCTTTATGCAAAACTCCCATATCTATTTTGAGAAGGTCGCCTTCCTTTAAAATTCTGCTGGATGGAATAGCATGAACAACCTCGTTGTTGAAAGAAGTGCATAGAATATTGGGATAGCCGTCAAAACCAAGAAAAGAACTCTCTACTCCATATGACAAAATAAGCTCGCCGGCGAGCTTTTCTAAGTCGTTGGTGGTAATTCCCGGCTTCACGGCCTCGGAAAGTTTTTTCAAAATCTCCGCGAGGATTTTACCACCCTCTTTCATTAAATAAATTTCTTCTTTGGTTTTTATATTTATCATTTTAAGTTGTCAACTATGTCCTTGAAAACCTTATCTATTAGCTGGTCACCGTTTATTTCTGTGATTTTATAGCCTCTTTCTTTAAGAGATACTATTACAGGTTGAGTACGTTCCAAATATACCTTATATCTAAAGATGATTTTCTCCGTAGTGGCATCCAGCAAGGGTCTTGCTATTAATTTGCTTCCATCTTTAGGACACTCGGTAAGAGTTTTAAATTCTGGAAAGTCAGGAATCGGATGACGGTTTTTCTCGCAAATTCTCCGATTGCTATTTCTTTCAACGGAACTATGCTCGCTTAGTTCTATGTTAAAAATTTTAATATTTTCCTTTCCGTAAAATTCTTCCAATGTCGGTAGTTCTGCCTCAGCTTCGAACAAAGTTCTTGGTGAACCAGAAAAAACAATGCCCCTGTTTTTTTCTGATAGTTCTTTGATCTTTTCCGCCACTAGTTTTACCGTCCAAGGCGGTGGAAAAAGTTGCCCCATGTCGTAAAGTCTTTTTGCTTCAGCAACTTCTGGATCACTTTTTACTAATTCCTGATCATTAATTTTTGCTTCTCCCAATTTGGACGTTTCCAGATGAACCAGCCCGAATTTGTCGGCTAACAACTCCGCCTGTGTCCCCTTGCCCGAACCCGGCGGACCGATTAAAATCACTACCCATTTTTTAATTTCATTATTCATTAAACCCATCATACCAAATTAAAAATTAAAAAAAAGCCATGCGGCTTTTACATCTGACTATCTTTGGGTTTTTTTGCATTTAAGTCTATTATTCTCCAAAAAATACGCCACATAAAATATATGAGCAACAACTCAAAGAACCAAAAAGAAAAAACATCAAACATTACCATTAAGGGATGCCCGGGATCAACCAGTTTAAAGAGTACGGCTATCATTCTTTGTCCCTTTAAGACATCATTAAGAACTGATAACGATTATAACATCAGACCGCAAAAACAAAAGCCCGGTAGTAGAAGTTCAAGCTGCCTTTCGGCAAAAACTACTTGAAATTCACTACCGGACTGACGCCGCCGATGTCCTGCGATGAGACATGGCGGCTAGGCTGTTATCCTTCCTCTTTGAACCATACTGAGATAATTGCGTTCGGGAATGTCTTCTCTCGGTTCATTTTCCGCGCCCTCAGCAAGTCCCAAATCCCGACGGGTGGGCAAAACATGATACAGGCGCCGAGAATTTCAAAGTACTCCGGCCCAACGACCCACTCCCGCATCTCCCTTGAGAGAAGCCAGAGAAGAAGGATTGCCGAACCAAACCAACAGGCGGCAAAGCCCAAAAACACATACACGATCTGGTTTTCTCCCATCGCCGACCTCCTTGTGAAACAGCTGACTAACTTACTCTTTAATTATACCACAAGCTGCCAGGAAGGCAAGTTAAAAGAAGTTTGAACCTCTACTGCCAATCGTCGCTTATTTACCCAAGCAACCGGCGGAAGGAGACGCCTTCAATCCAAAAGAAGGACGTTCGCAGGCGGGTAGCCGGCTCGGAGAAGGTTCACGGTGCTTTAGCCCGGGAATCTCTGTAGAGAGAGCAAAAACCCAGCAGGGTTTTATGCGGTCTTCGTTGGATGAAGGCGTCTCCTTCCGTATGAATAGAGGTTGTGTGAGTGACCGAGCGTTGAGCGAGGAAATACTGAAGTCAGTAGACTGAATGCGCGAGATTAGTACTCATACATACTAAGTTGTGCATCCACCTGTTTCATAATCTCTAACGCCACTGAAACCACGATAAGAATTGAGGTGCCACCGACGGTAAATGTGGTAATACCGGTCGCGCCCTGAACAATGTTGGGCATCACAGCTATCAAGCCAAGAAATATCGCTCCGACAAGAGTAACCCTGTTCAAGAGATAATTTAAGAATTGAGCTGTCATCGGACCCGGCCTGATACCGGGAATATATCCTCCCTGTTTTTGAATATTTTCTGATATTGATTTGGGATCAAAAGTAACCGCAGTATAAAAGTAGGTAAATAGGACAACCAAAAAGAAATATGACAGAGAATACCAGAGTTGATTCTGAACAAAATTAGAGAAAAATGCGGCAACCCTGGAAATAACAGGAATACTGGAACCGGCAAAAAAGTTGGCAACCATCCCCGGAAAAAGCAAGAGTGATAATGCGAAAATAATAGGAATAACTCCGGCGTTATTCACTCTCATCGGTAAATATGTAGATACTCCGCCGTACATTTTCATCCCCCTGACGCGTCTTGCGTAGTTGATAGGGATATTTCTCTGAGCTTCAGAAATATAAATAACACTGATAATAACAACCAGGGCCACGATTATGAAGCCGGCGTATGTAAACAGCTGGCTCGCATCAAAAGTAAACAAGGTTTGCTGTATAGATGTTGGAAATCCGGCCACAATACCGGCAAGGATCAGAAGAGAAACGCCGTTGCCAAGATTTTTTTCGGATATCAGTTCTCCAAGCCACATGAGAAACACGCTTCCAGCAACAATAACCGAAATAGCCGCGGCCCAATCAAGAAGGCCAAGCTGGCCGATAATATTCTGTCTCGTCAATAAAACCAGAAAACCGTAACCCTGAAGAGCGGCCAAAGGAACAGTCAGAAGGCGGGAATATTGGTTGAATCTCATTCTGCCGGCTTCCCCTTCGTATTTATACATCTGCTCCAAAGCAGGAAATATCATGGTCAGAAGCTGCATTATAATTGAACCTGTAATAAAAGGCCCCAAACCAAGCATCGCTATGGAAAGGGTGGACAATGAACCGCCGGTAAATGAACTGATGAGTCCGAAAAATTGATTCTGGGCAAAAAAATCTTTCAAGCGCGAAACATCAACAGCCGGAATAGGAATGCTGGCTACCAGCCTTGAAACAGCCAGCAAGAAAAAAATAAACAAAACTTTGTTCCTTAAGTCCGGCCTTTTGAAAATTTGTAAGATTTTATCCATTAATTAATTGTGCTACCAGATTTTAATGCTTTTTCTCTTGCAGACTTGGAAAATGTAAATCCTTTAAACTCCAGCCTCTTTTTGAGTTCTCCTTCACCAAGAACTTTAATTTCTTTTGAAGATAAAAATTCCGGTGTAACCTCCTGACCATCCTCAAATTTATTGAAAAAATCCAAATTTAAAACCTTGACTTTGTCATGTCTTAACTGGAAATATCGGTGCTTTACATGAATTCTTTCATTACCAGCTTTACCCGGCTTTTTGGTTGCTCCCCTTAATTTTGGGAAAAGCTGCCAAAGACGGTTGTCTCCACCCCTGAAACCCTGCTTGAATCCGGCTCCGGCCCGAGATTTTTGTCCCTTCGTGCCTTTTCCGGAATAGGTCCCTCGTTTTCCTCCTCTTCCGACACGTTTGGCCGATTTCCTTTTTGTGCTCGATTTTAATTGATTTAAATTCATTTTGAAACTCTTTCTTTTACTCTTAATTTTTTCAACGCCTCAATCGTGGCCATTGCAATATTAACTTTATTGTTGGTTCTTTCTAAAAGTTTTCCCGTTAATTTGGTAATGCCCGAAAGCTTTGCCACGACTCTGACCGGTCCGCCGGCCTTAACTCCGCCCCTGGCCGGTTTCAACAATACTACAGCGCTGTTATATTTGGCTTCAACCTGATAAGGAATCGTTCCATCTTTAATAAGAACCGTCACCAGATTTTTCTTGGCTTGATTAAAAGCTTTCTGGACCGATTGGGCCACATCTTTGCCTTTTGCCATTCCTACTCCGACTTTACCTTTTCCGTCTCCGATAACAATAGTAGCCCTGAAGCTGAATCTCTTGCCTCCTTTGGTTACACGGGACACTCTGGCAATATCCAGAACCTTCTGGTCATATTCGGATTTAGCGGCAAAACCGCCTCTGCCTCCTGGCCTTCTTCCGCGGCCGCCAAATCCGCCTCCCCGTCCGCCTCTTTGTCCTCCAAATCTTTGGCCTCCTGAACGTGGCGCTTGTGTCGGTGCTGGTGTAGTTGCCGGTGCTGATACTGGTGCTGGTATTGCTGTGTTTATATTGTTTGGTGTTTCGTTTTCCATTTTGTTTTCTAAAGTTTAATTCCGCCTTTTCTTAATCCTTCCGCTAATGCTTTTATCCGGCCGTGAAACTTGAATCCTCCTCTGTCAAAAACCGCTTCGCTAATTCCGGCTTTCTTCATCTTCTCAGCCAAGGCTTCCCCGACTTTTGAAGCCGCTTCAGCTTTTTTAGCCCGTAGTGAGCTTGCCGAATCTACTTTGGTTTTAATTTTAGATTTTCCCTCGGCCTGAGGCCCTCGACTGAGCTCGGTCGAATGTCCTCGGGACGAAGGCTTACCGCCATAGTTGGATACGCTCACCAATGTTTTGCCTGCTTCATCATCTATTACCTGGGCGTAAATGTATTGACTACTCTTGAAGACAGCAATTCTCGGTCTCCTTGAAGAGCCCTGAATTTTTGCCCTAACTCTTTTGTGACGGCTTAATCTATGTTGTCGTTTTGCTTTAGGTTTCATGTTTTTGATTACCCGGCGGCAACAGCTTTCTTGCCCGCTTTTCTTTTTATAATTTCTCCTTGGTATCTAATCCCGCTTCCTTTGTACGGTTCGGGTTTCCTCCAAGACCTTATTTCAGCAGCTGTCTTTCCGACCAACTCGTTATCCATGCCCTGTATCCTTATCGCATTTTTTTCCGCTTTAAAGGTTATTCCTTCGGGAGCTTTGATGGTAACGGGGTGTGAAAATCCCAACCCCAGCTCTAAATCATTTCCTTTCACTACTGCTTTGTATCCAACCCCTTGGAATTCCATAACTGTTTCAAATCCTTCGCTTACCCCTTTAATCATGTTTTTAATAAGGGCGCTAGCCAGTCCCCAAGTTGCGCTGTCTTCTTTATTCTTAGGAACTACCCTTAACTCATCACCTTCAATATTTAAATCTACATTTCCGGGAATAAATCTTTTTAATTCCCCTTTCGGACCTTTAACCAAAACCAAACCGTTATCCACTTTTATCTGGACGTCTTTGGGTATTTTTATCGGTTTTTTTCCAATTTTGCTCATATGTTTACTTCAACCCTTCGACAAGCTCAGGGTGATTGCTTTGCAATCACCAGACCTCACAAATTATTTCTCCTCCAAGTCCTGACTTTTTGGCTTCTTTTGAACTCATGATTCCTTTTGATGTTGAGACAATGGCCAAGCCATATCCGGAACGGACAAGTTTCAGGTCTTTGGCTTTAATATACATTCTTCGGGAAGGACGGCTGATAATTTTAACACCGCTCAAAGCCCCTTGGTTGTCACGGTATTTAAGCGTGAGCTGAAGATGTTCATGCTCGGATTTTTTTGCTTTTTTATTTTTTCTTTCAACTTCAGAAATATATCCCGCTTCTTTTAAAATATTGGCAATCTTGAATTTAACCTTCGAAAAAGGCATCACGACTTGCTCGCCTTTTACGGCCTGAGCATTCTTTATTCTTATTAACATATCTGATATTGGATCCATATTTATAAAGTAATAAAGCAATCTAGAGACAAGCTATAAGTTAATTTTATTCTTGACTTGGTTCCTTGTCTCTTTATTGCTATTTATTGCTACCAGGATGATTTTTTCACTCCTGGTAGTTGGCCGGCACTGGCCAATTCCCTGAAGTGTATCCTGCACAAACCAAAACTTCTCATATATCCGCCCTTTCTTCCACACATAAAACATCTTCGGACTATCCGGGTTGAATACTTGGGTTTTTTATTCGATCTGGCAATTGTTGATTTTTTAGGCATATAATTAATTTGTTTTTACATTCGCCCTGCTGGGCTCAGTATTTCGTCGCCTTCGCTCCTCAATTATTTTTTAATCGGGAATCCCATTTGTTTTAAAAACTCAATTCCCTTTTCTCTGTTTTTGGCCGTTGTAACCACGGTTACTTCCAGTCCAAAAATATCTTTAATATTCTCATAATTTATCTCCGGGAAAATGCTTGACTCCTTGATTCCAAAATTCAGATTTCCCATCTTATCGAAATTCCTGTCGTCTATACCCCTGAAATCCTTGGACCTGGGTAAAGCTATCGAAATTAATCTGTCTAGAAAGTCATACATTCTTTTCCCTCTCAATGTAACTGCGACGCCCACAGTTACTCCCTGCCTCAATTTAAACCCCGATATGGACTTCTTGGCTTTCTTTAAAACAGGTTTTTGGCCTGTTATCATCGATAACTCCTTTGCAATCCTTTCTATGGTCTTGTCTTCTTTTGCAATTCTTCCGACTCCCGTATTTATAACGACTTTTTCTATTTTCGGCACAGCCATTACATTCTTAATTTCAAAAGCTTTCTGCATTGCAGGAATCACTGTTTTTCTATATTTTTCTTGAAGTCTTGTCATATCAACTATGAGGCATTATTATACCTCACTTTTACATTTCTTACAAATTCTGATTTTATTATCACTCTCAAATTTATATCCTATTCTTGTCATTTTTCCGCATGATTTACAGACCAAAGCCACACTGGATGCGCTAACCGCCCGCTCTTTGCTTATGATCTGTCCTTTCTGTCCTTGCTGTCTGGCCCGGACATTCTTTTTTATCAAATTCAAACCTTCGACAACAACTCTGTCGATGCTAGGTATGACCATGGAAATTTTTCCCGTCTTTCCCCGGTCTTTACCGTTTAACATTATTACATTGTCGCCTTTATGAAGTTTCATATTTTTTATACTAATTCCTCTGCCAACGATGCTATCGTATTATAGCCTCTTTCTTTAATTTCTCTCGGTATCGGACCGAAAATTCTTCCGCCTTTAGGTTCTTTTCCGTCTAAAATCACAACCGCGTTGTCATCAAATCTGATATACGTGCCGTCTTTTCTTCGGAACGGCTGTCTTTGTCTGACCACAACCGCCCTTAAAACATCTTTTTTCTTTACCATTTTTCTTGGTTCGGCAACTTTAACCGAAACTACGACAATGTCTCCAAGCTGGGCATATCTGTGCCCCGATCCCCCGAGAACCTTAAAGACTCCGACCCTTTTGGCTCCTGTGTTGTCCGCAACATTTACGATTGAACGAAGCTGTAACATATATTTGAATTAATTGGCTTTTTCTTTATTACTTGACTCAACTTTTCCAAGAACAACCCATCTTTTTTCTTTGGACATTGGTCTGGTTTCCTGAATTAAAACATGATCTCCGGTACGGTATTGATTTTGTTCATCGTGAGCTTTATATTTTGCTGAAGTTTTGAAATATTTTTTATACTTCGGATGTTTTTTTAAACTCGAAATCTTAACTACTACGGTTTTGGTCATCTTGTCCGATACGACTACCCC
>CAZPLD010000010.1:7729-19821 GCA_964587505.1 uncultured Candidatus Saccharibacteria bacterium
CATTTTTTTTAATGATGGTTAAAATTCTGGCAATTTCTTTTTTTGTTTTACCGACCTGGCTGAAATTTTTCAGTCTTTTTTCGCCTAATTCGAAATTAAACTGTAAAAGTTTTGCTTTCAAATCCTTGAGCATCGTGCTCAATTCTTCCGTGGTCTTGTTTTGTAAGTCTGTCTTTTTAGCCATTTTATTTATCTTTTTACTATTCTTGTTTTTATCGCAAGTTTATGCGAGCCAAGCATTAATGCTTTTCTTGCCTGATCTTCCGGTAACCCATCTATTTCAAAAATTATCTTTCCTGCCTCAACTACCGCCACAAAATGGTCCAAAGTTCCTGCGCCGCCGCCCATTCCAAGTTCTCCTCCGTGGTTAGTGCGGGGCTTATCCGGAAACACGCGCATCCAGATCTTGCCGCCTCTTTGAACAAATCTCGTCATAACACGCCTTGCCGCTTCCAATTGGTTGGCTTTTATCCAGCTTGATTCTTCGGCTTTCAAACCAAAACTTCCAAAGCTTAAATACGTGCCTCTTGTGGCCTTAGATTTTAAATTGCCCTTATGGACCTTCGGATGTTTTACTCTTGCTGGTTGCAATGAATTAGTGATTAGCGATTAGTAGTTAGCGATTAGTAATTTTACTATTCGCTACTGGCTATTCGCTACTGGCTAAACTTCTCTCCTTTATATATCCACACCTTCACCCCTATTGTTCCATAGGTGGTGTGAGCGGTTGCTTTTGCGTAATCTATGTCGGCTCTTAATGTCTGTAACGGCAAATTTCCTTCTTCCAAATGTTCGGATCGTGCAATTTCAGCTCCGTCCAAGCGTCCGCCAAGTAGAATCTTTGCTCCCTTAACCTGCTTTGAAGCCATAATTTTGGCCAAGGTTTGTTTCATTATTCTTCTGAAAGGAATTCTTTTTTCAATCTGATCAACTATGGATTCGGCCATTATCATGGCAGATGCTTCCGGATTTTTGACCTCTTGTATCTCAATCCTGACGGAAACCTTGTTTTTAAGTAATTTCTGAATGGCACTCTTTAATTCCTCGACTCCAGTGCCTCCGCGCCCTATCAATAGTCCCGGTCTGGCCGTAAAAATTACTACATTCAAAGCACCGGTTCCTCTCTCCAATTCAACCCTGTCTACGCCGATATTTTTTAATTTTTTATTCAGAAAAGCTCTTACAGCAACGTCGTCTTTCAGATACGGCACATATTTGCGTCCGCCAAACCAGCGGGACGCCCAGTCCTTTTGAATGCCTATTCTGAATGATGTTGGTGATATTTTTTGTCCCATGGTTCGAAATTTCGATATATCGATATATCGCGTTATACTTGTTTCCTTCTAAACAATCTTCTGGCTATGCTTCCCTCGCTTTTCTTGCCTATCTCTGTTTTAATTTTGTGTTTCTTGATTTCCTCTTTCTCAACTTTAGGTGCTTCCTTGGTTTTCTTTTCCGTTGTTTGTCTCTTTAATCCGGCAACTCTCTCGTCCAGGATAAGCCGCACTCTGCTGGTTTTCTTCTGAATTTCCCCCGCTCTTCCCTGCGCTTTCGGTCTGTATCTTTTTAATTTAATTCCTTCGTCTACAAGAAATACCTTGATATATAAATTTTCTTTAACCATGCTGAAGTTATTTTCGGCATTGGCGATAGCGGAGTTCAATAATTTAATCAGCGGTAAGACCGGCTTCTTCATAAAAAACTCCATCTGGTTCAAAGCATAGACAACGTCCTTGCCTTTTAGCAAATTCGTAACCGCCCTGACCTTTCTCGGGGCGATTCTCAATCCGTTCAGTTGTGCTTTAACTTCCATAATTTATGTTTAATAATTTAATTATTTCTTCGGTGCAGCGGCTGGTGCGGCGGCTCCTTCGGCCGGAGCTTTGGCTGCCTGAGCAGCTTCTATCTCTTTCTGCTTCTGGGCAGCTTCCAACTCTCTCTGCATTCTTCCGCCATGTCTTACAAATTTTCTGGTTAATGAAAACTCGCCTAATTTGTGCCCTATCATGTCTTCTGTCACAAAAACGGGGACATGGACCCTGCCGTTATGCACACCAAAAGTGAATCCTATCATTTCCGGGATAATCGTGCAGTCTCTGGCCCAGGTCTTGATAATCACTTTATCGCCCGCTCTAAGCTTGCCTACCTTTTTTAGCAGCTTTTCATCTACATATGGTCCTTTTTTAAGTGATCGACTCATAATTATTTGGTTCTTCTTATAATGAATTTACCCGACTTTTTCTTTTTGTTTCTTGTCTTTCTTCCGCCAGTTATTTTTCCATAAGCGGTCTTCGGACGTCTTGTTCCTCTGCCCTGTCTGCCTTCTCCGCCTCCATAAGGATGGTCAACCGGATTCATGGCCGTGCCTCTTACTTTCGGTCTTCGGCCAAGCCATCTGGATTTGCCGGCTTTACCCAAAACCACTGTGCCGTGTTCAGCATTGGAAACCTGGCCAATAGAAGCGTAGGCCTCGCCCAAAATCATTCTTGTTTCCGATGAGGGCATTACCAGTTGGACGAAACCGCCTTCGCTTGCTAAAACAGTTGCTCCGGAACCCGCTGATCTGACTATTTTTCCGCCCTGTCCCGGAAATAATTCCACGTTATAAACAATAGTTCCCTGCGGAATGTTCTTCAGCTTCATTCTGTTTCCCGATCTTATCGGAGCCTGCTCTGAAGTAATAATCGAATCTCCAACCTTCAATTCTTGTGGAGCCAATATATATCTTTTTGCCCCATCCGCAAAATTAATTCTGGCTATTCTTGATGTCCGGTTCGGATCATATTCCAAAGCCACAACCTTGCCGGGAATGTTTAATTTATCTGTCTGTTTGAAATCTACATCCCTATATAACCTCTTGGCTCCTCCGCCTTTTCGGGGACCGGTAATTCTTCCCCGGTTATTTCTGCCGTATGATTTGCTGAATCCCCATTTATGCGACTTTAAAGGCTCAATTTTAGTTAATTGAGAAAAATCATATCCTTTCATTCCTCTTCTAGATGGTGTTGTCGGCTTGTATAACTTCATAAAATTTCTAATGCCTAATATCTAATTTCTAATCAATTCCCAATTACTAATTCCCGATGTTTAGAAATTAGTAATTAGAAATTAGTCATTTATCCTCAGGGTTTGGCTTGTTCTATGGTCTGGCCCTTTTCCAGGACCACAATTGCTTTCTTGAACTCCGACCTGAAACCGGGATGCCGGCCCAAGTCTCTCCTTTTTCTGGGCATATTTAAAACTTTAACACTCTCGACTTTTACATTAAAAAGTTTTTCAACTTGTTTTCTTATCTGGCTCTTGTTGGCGCTTCTGAAAACTTTGAAAACATACTGATTAAATCCGTTCAACAAAGAAGCTTTCTCGCTTATATAAAAATTCTTTAAAACTCTGTATGCTTCCGCGTTGCCCGTAACTGGCAAGGCCAAACCGGCTTCCTCTTTCTTTTCTTCAATAACAATATCTTCCTTTTTTAAGGGCTTCTTCTTTTTTCCGTCAACTGACGGATTATTTTTGAAAAGATTTAATGCTGTCATATTACTTGTTGAATGTTTTGTTTAAAATATCCACTGAATCTTTGACCAAAACCAAATACTTATACGAAAGCACCTCCAGCGGATTCAGGTTTCTGGCTTCTACGGCTGAAAAGTTTGGTAAATTTTTTGACGACCTCTTGATCTTATCCTCCATTACCGGCAAGACCAGTAATGCCTTTGGGTTCTTGCCAATTAAGGTCGCGAGGTTTTTCAATATGACAGCCAACTCTTTTGTTTTTGGATTTTCCAATCTGATACTATCCAAAATAAAAAGCTGTTTGTCTTTTGCTTTTGAAGACAAGACCATAAATAACGCCTTTCGGGCCATTTTTTTGTTTATTTTCTTTTTAAAATTCCTCTCCTTAGTCGGTCCGAAAGTTACTCCTCCGCCTTTCCATATCGGTGAACGGATAGAAGCATGTCTGGCCCGGCCGGTACCTTTCTGCCGCCACGGCTTTTTGCCTCCGCCTCTTACTTCTCCCCGACCTTTAGCATGGGCGATAACCTGCCTCTTGTTGGATTGCAGTGATGTTACAATCTGGTGAACTAAATCGTTATTCATCTCCAAATTAAATATCTGGTCAGGCAAATTTACCTTACCAACATTTTCCGCTTTCTGATTGTACAAAGGCATCTCCATTTTATTGCGATTGGATAATTAATAATTGTCCCCTATTCCCCGGAACCGCACCTTTGACCGCAAGCAATCCGTTCTCAACATCAACTCTCACGATTTTTAACCCCCTTGTGGTTACTTGGTCATGTCCCATTCGTCCGGCCATTCTCATTCCCGGCAATGTGTGCTGGGGAAATCTTTGACCGATAGAACCCGCATGTCTTGCAACATGGTGGTGTCCATGACTGAAGGGCATTCCGTGAAAACCATGCCTCTTCATTACACCCTGAAAACCTTTACCCTTGGATACTCCGGTGACCTTAACCTTATCTCCGATAGTAAAAGTAGAAGCATCAAACTTATCGCCGACTTTTAATTCGTTGCTGCCTCTGACTTCTTTAACATGTTGAAAGTTACCAAGATCTTTAAAGTGTCCTTTTTGCGGTTTCTTTATATTTTTAGCTTTTCTGGTTCCTGTTCCAATCTGAACTGCTTCATAGCCGTCTTGTTCTTTAGTCTTAACCTGAACCACAACGTTCGGCTCAACTTCAACAACGGTAACAGGAACGACTTTTCCGTCTTCCTCAAAAACCTGACTCATCCCTAATTTTTTACCTAAAATAAATTTCATAGAATCTAAGATTGTTCGCTTGAACCATGTCGGGCACGGCATAAATTCCTGCTGGAATTTTGCCTCGTACTCGCTCCGCCGAGCTCCGTAAGTCCCTCCTTAGGCTCAAGCTTCTCAATCTTTAAGTATCACTCAGATAGCACACAAAATAAAAACCCAGATTTAGCTGGGCATATAATATCCTGCTAAATTTATTTTATTCTAAATTGTTATTCTGCTGAATTTAGAAAACACTTATTTCAACTAAGGTTTTAACACGATGAGTGAATTTTTATCCCGACCTTAATGGTCGTGGATCCTCGATTGCTCTGCAATCGGGACAAACCGGATGTGATGGATGTTCTCGCTTTCGCGAACTTGTCCAACCCTTGCCGGATAAATACACTACCTTATTACTACCTTATTCCTCTCCGCCATTTCTGACAAAGAGAGTAAAGTTATAATTTATTAATCTTCTGATCCAATGTTTCCCTCTAAATAATTTTCAACTTCTGTTAAGGCATCTACAACCTCATCAACATCTTTCCAATGACTATCAGGGATCGTTTCTGCTTTATCTAACAATTCACCGATTCTTTTATATTTAGCGTAAACATCTCCGATTACATGTTGTTCAATTTTTGGTAATTGTTCCATATCTTTATATCTGACGCCGCTCGTTGAGTCAAGTTCGAGGCGCCAGCGAGCATTGAGACGAAACGTAGTAAACTACGACGAGTCTCAAGCGGAGCTGACAACGAAGAAATTGGCTCAACCCGCAGAGTCCGTACCGCTTAATTTTTAAGCGGAGGACGAGCAAGTCAGATTTACATTTTTAATTCTATATCTACTCCTGATGGCAAATTCAGGTTCATCAACGCATCTATAATCTTCGGCGTCGGTGAGTCAATGTCTATGATTCTCTTGTGTGTTCTCATTTCAAACTGTTCCCTGGAATTCTTATCGATGAATGCCGAGCGGTTAGTCGTAAATTTCTGTATTTCCGTAGGTAATGGCACGGGACCAATGGGGTGGCCACCGTATCTTTCAATCGTTTCAACGATCTGCGCAGCGGATTTGTCTATTATCTTATTGTCGTAAGCCCGGAGCTTGATCCGTATTCTTTGACTTGTTTCTGTTGTTTTTTTAGCCATTTTACTTGGAAAGAACTATTTACCCCGCTCTTTCCAAAGAAAGGGCGGGGTTTCGTTACGCTCACTTATTAATTTTGGTTACAGCTCCGGCACCTACTGTCTTACCGCCTTCTCTGATGGCAAATCTCTGCTTTTCTTCCATGGCAATAGGAGCAATCAACTGGACTTTCAAGTTTACGGTGTCTCCCGGCATAACCATCTCGGTTCCTTCGGGCAACAACACCTCACCCGTAACATCAGTGGTTCGGAAATAGAACTGCGGTTTATAGCCCTTGAAGAACGGAGTGTGTCGTCCGCCTTCTTCTTTTGTCAAAACATAAATTTCAGCTTCAAAGTCGGTATGAGGAGTAATTGTGCCCGGTTTGGCCAATACTTGGCCTCTTTCTATTTCTTCTTTCTTGGTTCCTCTCAAAAGCACTCCGGCGTTATCCCCGGCCATACCTTCGTCTAATTGCTTGTTAAACATTTCGATACCGGTAACAACGGTCTTTGCGGTCGGTTTGATCCCGACTATTTCAATTTCTTCATTGAGTTTAACTTTTCCTCTTTCAATTCTTCCGGTTACGACTGTTCCTCTTCCTTCAATTGAGAAGATGTCTTCAATGGGCATCAGGAACGGTTTGTCGGTATCTCTGACCGGTTCGGGGAAGAAAGTGTCTACCGCATCCATCAACTCTTTAATTGGCTTAGCCCACTGGTCGTCTTTTGATTTAGCTTCAAGGGCTTTGAGTCCCGAACCGCGGATTATCGGGGTCTTATCTCCGGGGAATTGGTATTTGTTCAAAAGTTCTCTTATTTCGGCTTCAACCAAGTCAACCATTTCGGCATCATCAACCATGTCTACTTTATTTAGAAATACGACAATGTTGGGAACACCAACCTGTCTGGCAAGCAAAATGTGTTCTCTGGTCTGGGGCATAGGACCATCGGTTGCGGCGACAACCAAAATAGCTCCATCCATCTGGGCGGCACCCGTAATCATGTTTTTAATGTAATCGGCATGGCCCGGAGCATCAACGTGGGCATAGTGGCGTTTTGGCGTCTCATATTCAGAGTGATGTAAAGCAATGGTTATACCTCTTGCCTTTTCTTCCGGAGCGTTGTCTATTTGGTCTACTCCTTCCTCTCGGGCAGAATAGCCCTCGTCCTTCATTAAATTTAATACATGCAAAATACCCGCTGTTAGCGTGGTTTTACCATGGTCAACGTGACCGATTGTGCCGATATTCAAATGCGGCTTTGTTCTTTCAAATTTCCCTGCCATTTTTGATTAATAGCTTCGGAATCCAGAAGCTATTTATTATTAAATATGTAATATCTATTTTAGCGGAATAGTGCCAATCAGTCAATAGACACCAGCTTTTCCTCTTTTTCAATCTCGCTCTTTAGTGCCAAAATGTCCTTATTTATCCTTTCCAATATCTCAAGCTCATTGTCGGGAAGAGCGGGTTTTACGGGAGGGGTCCCACCTTCGTTATGGCTTATTCCGTTAGAAATGGCGTGGTTTATCTTGATTTCTTTCTCTTTTCCTCCTAAAACCAGATCCTTATACATCTCATAGCTTAGGATAGCAAAGGACGGCTCTCCATTATCCAGCACCAAAACCGCCGTAGAATGCTTCACCAGTTTTTTGAGTTCGTCTACGTTCATTACTGGATTATATTATTAAAATATTGAAAAAAATGCAAACTTATCGCTTCCCCAGCCACATACCCCCAACTCGACCGATAGTCGCCTCACTCCAGCGGCTCGGCGCTATCTACATGCTCGGTATTTCGAAGAACCAAGCCGAAATGCCTGCGCAAGTTCTCCTTGGGGGTATATGGCTGGGTCGCTCATAAAAATAAATGCTTGTTTAATTATAAAAGCGAGCTGTCTGCTATTTTCTAACAAACTGCACGATTGGTAACTATTTCAGGAACTCCGACGCTATTTCTCTGGGTACCGACCCGAGGATGTCGAAAACGGCCCAAAGGGCCGCATGGTTCGACAGGAGTTGCTTCGGGCGGTCAGAGAAATTAGGAGGAGTTTCTAGAAATAGTCCAAGAGGAAGCCGTGAGAAAATAGCAGACAGCAAGCTATTTTTTGCCCTCCTTGATAAGCTCCACCATACTATTCGGTACCGGTTCGTAGTGGTCGAATTCCATGTTGAAAGTTCCGCGTCCTTCGGTCAAAGATCTAACTGATGTTGCATAACCGAACATTTCAGACAGCGGAACTCGGGCATCAATAACTTTCAAGTTCATCGGACTTCGGTCGTTGATACTATTGATCTGTCCTCTTCGGGAAGAAATATCTCCGGTCGCCTCGCCCATGAAAGAGTCGGGAACAATAATTTCTACTTTCATGATTGGCTCCAATAAAATTGGCTTTGCTCTTTTGATGGCCTCCTGAAGAGCCATGGCTCCGGCAATTTTGAAAGCAATTTCAGACGAGTCAACTTCATGGTAAGAACCGTCGTAAAGCGTGACTTGCATATCCACTACTGGAAATCCGGCAACAACTCCTTTGTCCAGCGCTTCCTTGACTCCCTTTTCAACCGGAGTAATAAATTCTTCCGGAATAGATCCGCCCTTGATGGCATCAATGAATTCAAAACCGGTTCCTCTTTCTTTCGGTTCTACGCGCAGCCAAACATGGCCATATTGTCCCCGGCCACCAGATTGTTTGATGTATTTGCCTTCCGCTTGGGCTTTGTCGGAAATAGTTTCTTTGTAGGCAACCTGCGGCCGGCCGACATTTACGTTAACCCCGAATTCCCTCTTCATGCGGTCCACGATAATTTCCAAATGCAACTCTCCCATTCCGGAAATAATTGTTTCCGCCGTTTCTTCGTCGCTTCTTATTTTGAAGGTCGGGTCCTCGTCGGATAATTTTTTAAGCGATATGCCCATTTTTTCCTGATCGGCTTTAGTCTTAGGTTCTATGCGCAAAGAGATAACCGGTTCCGGAAATTCAATTCTCTCCAAAACAACCGGGTGATCGGGATCGCAAAGAGTGTCTCCGGTTCTTGTGGCTTTCATTCCTACTGTTGCCACGATATCTCCGGCCAAAACGTCTTTAATTTCTTTTCTTTCGTTGGCGTGCATCCGGACCAAACGGCTGATGCGCTCCTGCTGACCGCTGGTTGTATTGAGCACATAAGACCCGCTATTTAAAGTTCCAGAATAAACACGGAAGAATGTCAGCTGACCCATATAGGGATCAGTGGCAACCTTAAAAGCAAGAGCTGTAAACGGGGCGTCATCTAACGGTTCACGTTTTATATCTTCTCCTGTTTTGGCATCATGGGCAGTTAAAGGAGGCAGATCAAGAGGCGAAGGCAAATAATAAACAACGGCATCAAGCATGAACTGAACTCCTTTATTCTTAAGTGCCGAACCGGTAAACACGGGAACTATTTTATTCGCAATAGTGGCTTTTCTTAAAATTTCTTTTAATTTTTCTGTCGGGATTACTTTTCCTTCAAGATATTGACTCATGGCTTCGTCATCATTCTCAACAATTTTCTCAACCAAAATACCGTGAAGTTCTTTTACTTTTTCCGCGATATGTTCCGGAATTGATTTTTCAAGCACTTTTTCTCCATGCTCGCCTTCAAAAACATAATATTTCTGGGTCAAAAGATCTGCTACTCCCTTAAACTGGTCTTCCTCGCCGTCAGGTATCTGCATCCTGACGGCATTGGGGGTAAGCCGGGCAAGAATAGATTGATATGATCTTTCAAAAGAAGCGCCAAGACGGTCTAATTTGTTGATAAAGCAAATCCTCGGCACTTTATAATCATCTGCATAGCGCCAGTTCGTTTCCGACTGGGGCTCCACTCCGGCCACTCCGTCAAAAACCACAACCGCGCCGTCCAACACTCTCAATGAGCGTTTTACCTCAACGGTAAAATCAATATGGCCCGGCGTATCAATAAGGTTAAACTTATATTCGTTGTCTTTATTTTTCGGAAATCCCAAAGGGGTCCAAAAGGCGGTTGTCGCGGCCGAAGTGATGGTGATACCTCTTTCTCTCTCCTGTTCCATCCAATCCATTACAGTATCTCCTTCGTGGACTTCTCCTATTTTGTGAGAGACACCTGTATAAAAAAGTACCCGTTCACTAACGGTGGTTTTGCCCGCATCAATGTGGGCAATAATGCCAATATTCCGAGTTTTGTCGATAGCGTATTCGCGGGGCATATATTTCTTATTTTACCACGCGAAGTGGGCAAATGCCTTATTGGCTTCGGCCATTCGATGAGTATCGGCTTTTTTCTTAACTGCACCGCCAGTGTTATTAAAGGCATTCATTAATTCTTCGGCAAGCTTTTCTTCTGTGGCTTTTCCTTTTTGATTACGGACAGAATCAACAATCCATCTGATGGCTAAAGTTGTTTTTCTTTCAGGTCTGACTTCAATAGGCACCTGGTAGTTGGCGCCTCCAATTCTTCGTGATTTCAATTCCATTTGAGGGCCGGCATTGGTAATGGCCTGGTCTAAAATTTCCATGGCCGGTTTGTTTAATTTCTTTTCTGCCCGTTCAAGAGCTCCGTAGACAATCTTCATGGCAATCGCCTTTTTTCCGGAATACATGATTTTATTTATAAACTTGGCAACCAAAAGACTTGAATATTTCAAGTCGGGTTCTACGAGTACTTTATGTTTAACTGGTCTTCGCATATTATTAATTTAGTCCTTCGTTATACTCAGGACGAAATAACTTCGTTATTTCGCTTTCTTGGCTCCGTATTTAGAACGCTGCCCCGACGCTTCGGTCAGGGCCCCGACCCCTTTAGGGCGTCGGGGTTGTTTATTTTGGTCTTTTCGCACCATACTTTGATCTTTGTTGCTTCCTGCCTTCCACACCGCTCGAATCCAGCATGCCTCTTACTATATGGTAACGCACACCGGGCAAATCTTTTACCCTTCCGCCACGCAACACAACCACCGAGTGTTCCTGGAGATTGTGGCCGATTCCCGGAATATAAGCGGTAACTTCCATTCCATTGGTTAATCTGACTCTGGCAATTTTTCTCAAAGCAGAATTAGGCTTCTTCGGCGTGGTTGTCCTGACCGATAAGCAAACTCCCCTCTTTAAAGGCGAGGGATAAAAAACAGGCCTATTCTTTTTTGAGTTAAATCCATAAATCAAAGCCGGCGACTTGGTTTTCGCTCTGGCGATTCGTCTCGGTTTTTTTAGTAATTGACGAAAAGTTGGCATACAAAAAGACCCTTAGGTCTTCTGGAGTATATCAAAGAGTCAGGCCTAATGTCAATTATTTAAAGGTTAATTCCCGTTATGAGGCGGTACAGAATTGAGACCAACGGAAATATCAGCGGGAAAATAAAGATTAAAAAGACGAATAACAGGGGCAAGCTATACCTATAGAGAAAGACTTTCAGGGCACTGAAGCGAGCCGGAAGAAATGTCATCAAAAGCCAATGGCCGTCAAGCGGCGGTATAGGAAAAAGATTGAAAATAGCCAACACAAGATTTAAAAGAATTATAAAAGAAAACAGTTCCGGTATCAGAGAGGACGTGAAGACATCAGGCATTAGACGCAAACTCAGTCCGAATATCAAAGCAAGAACAATATTAGAAGCTGGACCGGCAAGGGCAACTTTGGCAGGACCATATTTCTTGTCGCTTAAATTTTGCGGATTATACGGGACAGGTTTTGCATAGCCGATAATAAACGGCGCCCGTGCTAAGAACAATAGCAGTGGTAAGAGCACGGAGCCAAACATGTCCAGGTGTTTTAATGGATTTAACGTAAGACGGCCAAGGTTCTTGGCGGTAGGATCTCCTAAAGAATCAGCCATCAAGCCATGGCTAACTTCGTGGATAACCACGGAGTAAAGCAGAACAATAATATAAAAAATGGGGAGTAATAATGTCTCCATACTTGAAATGTTAGCAAGATTGGTGTATATTATCAACCATGACTAAATGTCCTCGATGCGGAAAAAAACCTATCATGTCTACAACACGAGTTTTACTTCGCGGTCATTATAATCCGACTTCCAAGTCAAAGAGATATCCCAACCTCCAATGGGCTCGTATTGATGGAAAAAGGATAAAGATCTGCACGGACTGCATCAAAACTCTCCACAAAAACTAAATGATACTCTATCGGGCTGTGGTATAACGGTATTACACATGGCTGGGGGTCATGTAACCCGGGTCCA
>CAZPLD010000011.1:0-19381 GCA_964587505.1 uncultured Candidatus Saccharibacteria bacterium
TAGCTTGTCAATATTGTCAACAGTTTTCCACCTGTTATACACAGTGTATGCACGTTTTTGTTTTGGACTGTTTGATTTTTTAACTTAAACTGAAGTCATGACCAACGAAGAACTCTGGAAAGCGGTATTAGGAGAAATGGAATTGTCTTTAACCAAGGCGAATTTTACTACCTGGTTCAGAAACACTGCCATATTGTCTAAAGATAAAAATGCCGTTGTCGTCAGCGTGCCTAACGGTTTTATAAAGGAGTGGCTTGAAAATAAATTTAACAAAAAAATCCTTCAATCGGTCAGAAGTCTTACTCCGGAGATCAGAGAAATTAAATATATGGTTGGCCGTCCCAAGGCAGAACTTGTGAAGCAGGACCTCACCAACATGAACTTGCATACCGAGTTAGAGGAGAAGGCCGAGTCAGATCAGGATAAAGACCTGGACAAAGTTACCAATCTCAACCGAAAATATTCTTTTGAATCTTTCGTTGTCGGCTCTAATAATGAATTGGCACACGCTGCCGCTTCAGCTGTGACCAAGAATCTTGGCCGGCTTTATAATCCTTTATTCCTTTACGGCGGAGTGGGGCTTGGCAAAACTCACCTTCTTCAAGCTATCGGCAACAAAATAGCGTCCGAAAATCGTGACAGAAAGATATACTATATACCGGCAGAAAGATTTACTGCCGAGATCGTCGAAGCGATCCGAAATAAAACCATAGAAGAGTTAAAGACACAGTATACCAAACTTGATCTGCTGATAATTGACGACGTTCAGTTTATTGCCGGGAAAGAAAGGACGCAGGATATTTTCTTTTCCACCTTTAACGAGCTTTACGGTAAAAATAAGCAAATAGTTCTCTCTTCGGACCGGCCTCCTCAGACGATTCCAGCTCTTGAGGAGCGTTTACGTTCACGTTTTCAGGGTGGTATGGTGGCTGACGTAGGAAACCCCGATTTTGAGACAAGATTGGCAATATTGAACCTAAAAGCCGCCGAAAGGAATTATGAACTTAATTTGGAAGTTCTTACTTATATAGCCACTCATATCCAGAAAAATGTCAGAGAATTAGAGGGGGCTTTAAATAGGGTGGTGGCTTTCGGCCAGATATATAACCGGGTTCCTGACCTAAAAGAAGTAAAAAACATTCTCAATACATACTTGAGTACCCCCTATAGAAAAACCTCTCCTCAAACAATCCTTAAGTCTGTTGCTGATTTTTATAGCATCTCATTAGTAGATCTGGTAAAGAGGAGCCGTAAGAAAGAGATCGTTAAGCCCAGACAAATAGCGATGTTCCTGTTAAGAGAAGAGACCAAGCTCTCTTTCCCTGAAATAGGGCAAAAATTAGGCGGCCGCGACCATTCCACAGTAATTCATGCTTGCGAAAAAATTAAGAACGAAGTTTCCGTAGATGAGCCCCTGAAACAAGAGTTGATTTTAATAAAGGAGCGTGTTTATAATTCATTTGATAAATAGTTGATAAAGTTGGGAATAAATATATTATCAGATTTATATCCAGATATAATTAATACTTTATTAACATTGCAATAGGAGACGTTTTCCACATTTCCACAGTCTTAATAATAGTAATAGTATTTAAATTAATAATTAGTATATGAAGATCACAGTCAATCAAAAAAATTTAAAGAAAGCTCTTAGTTTAGTTGAAAAAGTTGTATCTCGCAACACATCCCTTCCTATTTTGAATAATATTCTTCTGAAAACGGAGAATGGCCGTCTTAAGGTGTCAGCTACAAATCTTGAGATAGGAATTAATTATATTATAGGCGCGAAAATAGATGAGGTCGGCCAAATAGCCGTACCGGCGAGGATTATTTCTGATTTTATAGGAAACATAATGGACGATAAAGTTTTACTGACCACGAAAAACAATATCTTAAATATCAACTCGGAAAGATATAAAACCCAAATACTGGGGTTCGATGCTAAAGATTTTCCGATAATACCAAAAATAAAATCCAAACCATTGGCTGTTATCCCGACCAAACTGCTTAGAAACTCGCTCATAACAGTTCTGGATTCGGTGGCTGTCTCTGAAACAAGGCCGGAATTGGCGGGAGTATTTCTTGACTTTAATAACGACAAAATCGTTTTCGCAGCTACTGACAGCTTCCGGCTAACCGAAAAAATAGTGGATTTCAAAAATGTTCAAAAACAATTCTTTATTATTCCCCGCAATACAGTGGTGGAACTAATAAGGATTGCCGGTGAGTTAGAAGGGGATCTTTGTTTTAATGCCAGCGATAACCAAGTTTCGTTTTCTACCGACGACTTTGAGATGGTATCAAGGGTAGTAGACGGAAGTTATCCCGATTATAAAAAAGTAATTCCGGAAAAAACCATATCTAGAGTATTGGTGAAAAAAGAAGATTTGGAGAAGACCGTCCGAATAGCCGGCCTATTCTCGACAAATATATCGGATATCAAGATCAATTGTTCAGAAAGCAAAATGGCTGTTTTAGCCAAAAATTCCGACAAAGGAGAAATAGAAACTCTTATGGACGCTTCTCTTAAAAACCAGCCGTTTGAGGTTTCTTTGAATTTTCATTATCTTCTCGACGGATTAAAAATACTGGATACAGAAAAGGTTGTAATAGAATTTACCGGACAAGGCAGCCCTTTGGTTCTAAGACCAAATGACGACAGAAAAGATGTTGTATATCTCATCATGCCCCTAAGAAGCTAGTGAACCCCCTTATATGTTCAGATCCATAGGAGGTACTTTGGATAAAAAGAAAGATAGTTTTGTTAAAGCAGAAGAAAAAAACTCTGACATCAGCTTTGTTTTTGATAAATTTCTGAATAAATACTTTGCCGACTACAAAGGCATGTTTAAGTGGGAGGCTTCCTATGATAGTAAAAACGGAAAAGTAGTAGTCAATACCGGCAGCAAGTTAATAGCCGGTGAATTAAGCCTAAGAATTAAAGAGCTGTCGCAACTCCTAAAAGAGGCAAAACTTAAAGTGACTCAAATAGTCATTGTGTAAGAGGAGAGTAGAACTTATTTACCGGCCACTCCCAGTGGCTGAATTGTGAATCAAGGTCTGGATTTGCCGGCATAGAACCTAACGGGTTATTCTTGTTCACATAATAAAGTATTTCGTGATACTCGGGGGTCGAGCTTCCTTCTCGCATATAGATATAGTTGCCGTCCAACATTATTTTATTGGCGGTTACCGGGTCCGGATTGGTAAACTTTTCATTAGGCATAGTACTTAAGGCTTTAACCATGAATTCATGCCACATGGGACCGGAGGCGCTTATACCAGCCCCTTCTTTAGTCATAGACTCATTCTTGTTATTTCCCGTCCAAACACCTGTAACAATGTTGGGGGAGTAACCGACTACCCAAGCATCCCTGTTTTCTTGGGTCGTCCCTGTTTTAGCAGCGACATCTCGGCCGGGAAGATACAGAGAACTTGAATATCCAAATACCGGAGCCCGTACTGAATTATCAGAAAGCATATTGTTAATAAGACGGGTTATTTGGGGGTCAAGAACCCGTTCCGGTTTATTATTTTTTTCTTCCAAAACCTGGCCATTGGAAGATTCAACTTTTTGAATAAAAGACCACGGGCTTCGCATGCCTTCATTCGCGAAAACTCCGTAAGCAGAAACAAGGTCAACAAGCTTAACCTCTGCTCCTCCCAAAACAAGAGACAAACCGAAGCGTGACTTGTCGCCCAAAGTCGTAATTCCCATTTTCTCAGCGAGTTCCATTGTGTCGTTGACTCCCGCTAAATACAGAACCTTGACGGAGGGGACGTTCAAAGATTGCGCCAGGCCTTGGCGGAAAGTAACCGGCCCGCGAAATCTGCCGTCATAATTCTGGGGGTGATAGCAATCTGTCCCAAATTGGTCTTTTTCTTGGGAGCTGTCCGGTTCACAGTTCGGGTTAAATTCCGTCTTAAAGTCAAAGACCACAGTATCGTCGGGGTACCCCTTCCCAAGGGCAGTGGCATAAGCAAAGGGTTTGAAAGCCGATCCCGGCTGGCGGTTGGCTATTGCAACATTAAAATTCCCTTCGTCGGCGATATTAAAGTAGTCTTTTGAACCGACCAAGGCCAAAAGGTCGCCGGTCTTGGGATCGATCGATACTAAAGCAGCGTTTGTAGCTTTATATCTTTCTTTATTTATGCTGGCATATTTGGATACTGTTTCTTCTGCAATGTTTTGAAGATTAGAATCAAGGGTCGTGGTTATTTTAAATCCTCCGTTCTCAACGGCATTCTCGCCGTATTTAGCGCTTAAATATTCTTTGACCATGATCACGAAATGAGGGGCTTGGATGCTTTCATCACTTGATTTGAATTCCAGTTTTTGAGCCAGAGCTTTTTGGTATTCGGCATCAGAGATGAAACTGAGAGTTTTCATGCGTGCCAGAACGGAGTTTTTTCTGGCCGTTAGTTCGTTCACATGATTGCCAAAAGGGGAGTAATAGCTCGGGGCTTTTGTAACTGAAGCGATGGTGGCTGCTTCGGCTATGGTCAATTGGGAAGCATTCTTTCCGAAGAACGCTTTAGCCGCGGACTCTATGCCGTAGGCATTAGAACCGTAGGGGATCTGGTTCAAGTACATCCAAAGTATCTGGTCTTTGGTAAATCTTCTTTCAATTTCAATTGCCAAGACGGCCTCTTTTATTTTTCTGGAAATTGTCCGCTCGTCGCCTAGCAGAGCTTTCTTAACCAGCTGTTGGGTAATGGTGGAACCTCCTTGGGACACACCGAGATTTACAACATCTTTTAAGAACGCCCTTGCTATGCCCCTTAAATCCAAACCTTTGTGGTTATAAAAGTCGCTGTCCTCGGAAGCTAAGGTGGCCTTTTTTATCGTATCGGGTATCTGTTCCCATGGGATTATTGTCCTTTTTTCCTCGCCATGGATATCATAAAGAAGAACTTCTCCGGTGCGGTCGTATATTTTTGTTGATTCGCCGACCTTTCTTGTGGCAATCGATTCAGGGTCGGGCAATGTCCTTTGGAGATACAAAAAGAAAGAAAGAAGCATAATGGTTCCAATTACAAACAGCCACAAAAAAAGCATTGCCAATGCCTTGAAATTTTGAATTGTCCAGATTTTTTTAAGTCTCCTTCTTAAGTTAGCCATATTCGCTTAGGGTTAATTGTGCCACAAAATATGCATATTTACAAGGAAGAAGATTAAAGATATTATTTAAGAGATATGTTTGGAAATAAAGTAAATATAAACAAAGAGTGGACAAAACAAATACTGAATCGGCATGTTGAGACATTTTATCCTTCACGCCAGGAAGCAGAAAGAAGACTGGAAGAAGGGAAGAAGCTTCGAATCTATTACGGAATTGATCCGACAGGTCCTGATATTCACTTAGGACACACAGTCCAGCTTTTTTTCATGAAAAAACTTGCCGAAATGGGCCATGAAATTATTTTATTGATTGGCGACTTTACGGCTAGGATAGGAGATCCAACCGATAAAGAAGCTACTCGAAAACCTCTTTCAGAACAAGAAGTCAGTTTCAATATGAAAAACTATATGGGGCAAGCTTATAAAATTATTCCCAAAAATTTGTTTAAAGTCGAGTATAACAATTCGTGGCTATCTAAAATGAACTTTGAAGATGTTATTAAACTCGCGAGTCACGTTACGGTTCAGCAAATGATTGCTAGGGACATGTTTCAGGATAGGATAAAAAAAGAAAAACCCATCGGTGTCCACGAATTTTTGTATCCGCTAATGCAGGGGTATGATTCAGTGGCGATGGAGGTTGATGGAGAGGTAGGAGGCAACGATCAGACATTTAACATGCTTGTCGGACGGGAACTCGAGAGAGAGTATCTTGGAAAGGATAAGCTGGTATTTGTTACAAAATTACTAATCGGCTCATCTGGAAAAAAAATGAGCAAGTCTGAAGGAGAATTAATAGCCTTGTCTGATATGCCCCAGGAAATTCGAAGGAAAATATTGATGGTTGATGACTCAATGATAAAAACATTGTTTGAACTTTGTACCGAGAAGTCCCTTGATTGGATTGAGCAAAACAAAGGAAAAAATCCACGGGAATGGAAAGAGGAATTGGCTGATGAATTGGTCCGGATATACCACGGAGAAAAGGCGGTCGGTGAAGCGCGTAAACCGAGAAAAACCTTAGGTGGCGTTACGGTCGTCTCTACTACAGTAATAGCAGGTTTAGCCCCTTCCAATTCAGTAGCGAAAGAACTTGTTAATCAGGGCGCTATTGAAGTAAATGGCGAAACCGTTAAGGATTGGAATTTTAAAATCAAAAAAGGAGATATTGTTAAGGTGGGAAAAGGCATCGAGGTGGAAATAGAAAAAATAGTTGATAAATAAATAAACCCAAAAAAAACACCCCGCAATTGCGGGGTGTTTTTTGCTACCAAGTTGATACTTCCTCCTCTTCGTCTTCTTCGTCCTCCTCTTCTTCCTCGTCATCATCCAAATCATCGTCAACTTCATCTTTGTCGTCTTCCTTATCCTCTTCACTGTCTGCTTTGGCCACTTCCACGATGATTTCTTCCATCGAGGGAAATTCACTATTTAACATGACGGTCTGTTAATTGCCTGTTTATATACCTGGTCTCCAAAAAGGGTTACCCGGCGATATAAACGAGACATTTATTAGAACTTTATTTGATATTTACCCAATTTTATTATTCACTCCGCAAATTGCAATAGCCAAAGCATCGGCGGCATCATCGGGCTTAATTTCTTCCTTGATGCCCAGAATCAGTCGAACCATTCTCTGGACTTGGTTTTTGTCGGCTCCGCCGTATCCCGACACGGCTTGCTTTACCTGTATCGGAGTAAGTTCAAGGACAGGTAAATTGTGGTTGGCGAGAGTCAGCATTATAACACCCCGCATTTCTCCCACTGACATCACTGTTTTCTGGTTTTTAAAAAAGAAAAGCCTTTCTACTACTGCAAGTTCGGGTTTGTATTTCTTGATAAATTTTGCAAGTTCGTTGGCTGTGTTTTGGTAATCAAATAGCTTGTCTTTGCCGAGGTTTTTAATTATTCCGTAGTCCAATGCCTCAAAATGATTACCCTCGTTCTTGATAATTCCGAAACCGATTTGAGTTGTGCCCGGGTCAATTCCAATAATTATCACAGTAAGGTTTCTTTTGTGGGCAAGCCAAGATGTTTTAGCCCACCCGTAGTTATGACCCTGCCTTTCGGGGTTCTTGAAAGAAAACCCAACTGCATAAGATAAGGTTCATAAACGTCCTCAATTGTCCCTTCTTCCTCCGAGATGGCCGCCGCTATAGATTTAAGCCCTACAGGCCCGCCATCAAACTTTTCGGCGATAGCCAAGAGTATCTTCCTGTCGGTGTCCTCAAGCCCCTTATGGTCAATTTCCAGCATCTTGAGGCTCTCTACAGCCAAGATTCCATCTATGTGATTCAGATCCTTCATCTGGGCATAATCCCGGACTCTTTTTAATAGACGATTAGCCACGCGGGGGGTGAATCTGGATGAGGCGGCTATTATTTTTATCGCCGGCTTATCTATCTTTATGCCCAACAAATCAGCAGAACGGCTAATTATTTTTTCAATGTCCTCATCTTTATAAAAGTCCAAACGGAAACTTACTCCAAACCTTGACCGGAAGGGCGCCGAGAGAAGAGAAATTTTAGTGGTAGCGGCTATTAATGTAAATCTTGGCAGGTCTATTTGGAGGGTTTTTGCCGAGTTACCTTTGCCGATGACAATATCAAGTTTGAAGTTCTCCATTGCCGGATAGATGACCTCCTCAATCATTTTGTTGAGCCGGTGAACTTCGTCTATAAACAGAATATCTCCGTCGTTAAGGCCGGTTAAAATTGAACCGACATCGCCGGCTTTTTCTAAAGCAGTGCCGGAGGTTATTTTAATGCTTGCTCCCAGTTCTTTGGCGATAAGATAGGCAAGAGTGGTCTTTCCCAAGCCGGATGGGCCGTGCAGGAGGAGGTGTTCAATAGGTTCTTTTCTTTTCTTTGCCGCCCCCATGACCACCTTGAGGTTCTCTTTTATCTTACTTTGGCCGATATACTCATCAAAAGTTTTGGGCCTTAAGGCCTGATCAAGTAATTGGTCTTCGGGGACCGGCTTTGGGGTCATGGTTTTGGGCTTGACATTCATGGCTATTTGAACTAAAATATGGGGACTATTAGGGTTAGTTTGAAGCTATTACAAGGACCTTTGTAATCTGTAGGCAATTGGGTCGGAGTATTTTAATACACAGATCCAATCGGGATACTATCTAGTTTGGATAGTTTGGTTTCGACTGGGCTACTCCTCGGAATTATCCTGCCCCGCGTTTTGTAAATTCGGGCATTTGCCTACAGATTACAAAGGTCCTTTCTTGCCCTCCGAAGCTTTAGTGAAGGAGGGTTTGTTTTTAACCAAGAATTCTCTCTACTTCTTCAACCGACGTAATTCCGCTCAATAATTTCAAATAAGCGTCCTGCAGCATGGTCACCATGCCTTCTTTTTCGGCTAGTTCTTGAACGTCAGAAATGGCAGGAGATTTTAATATAAGCTTTTCCATTTCTTTGCTTATTACGAATGCTTCGTAAACTCCAATTCTCCCCTTATATTTCAATTCGTTGCACTCTTTACAGCCCTTGCCGGGGAAATAGATCTTTAGAGATGAGTCCAGTTTCGGGAGTTTAAAACGATCTTTAATCGGCAAAAGGGTCTTTTGTATTTTCTCCAATATTTCCGAATCAATTTTATCTTTTATCTTACAGCTGGGGCAGAGTTTCCTTACTAATCGCTGAGCCATGGCCATGTTAATGGCCGGAGCAATGATTTGGGGTTTGATATCCAAGTCAATAAGACGGGGGATAGTACCAGCTGCATCATTAGTATGGATAGTAGACAGAACCAGATGTCCGGTCAGAGCTGCTTGGAGGGCAATATCGGCGGTTTCTTCGTCCCTTATCTCTCCCACAAGAATTATGTCCGGATCCTGTCTGACGATTGCCCTTAAGCCGTTGGCAAAACTATAGCCCTTTTTAGTATCAACTTGTGTTTGGGAAATACCCTTGATGTGGTATTCAATAGGGTCTTCAATAGTGATGATTTTTGTTCCCGAAGAGTTCAAATACTGCACGAAAGCATACAAGCTAGTCGTCTTACCGGAACCGGTGGGACCAGTAGTAAGAATAGCGCCGGTAGCCCGATCCAACTGTTTCCTCACTATTTTCAAAAGGTCCTCCCTCATTCCCAGGTCTTCCAGTTTTGTTTTAATAGTTCGGGGATCCAATAAACGCATTACGATAGTTTCTCCGAACTCGCTGGGGAGAACAGAAACCCTGACTTCGATGTCGACAGCCTTTTGCCTAATAGTAAATCTGCCGTCCTGCGGCGAACTATGGATGTTCAGCTTTAGTTTAGATAGTACTTTGATGCGGTTGAGGATCTTTTCGTAAGAATTTTTGTCCAGAAGGGTGACGTCATTTAAAACACCGTCGAATCTGTAACGAAGCCGGGTTTTTTCTGCTTCGGGTTCAAAGTGAATATCGGAAGCACCTATCTTAAGCGCTCCGGCAATCAGGGTCTCAAGCATGCTGGTGGCTGAAATTTTGGTGACCTTATTCTTTAAATCCCCGATGTTTTTTATCTCATCCTGTATTTTGTTAATTTCTTCTTCTTTTATTTCAATTGCTCCCACCTCAAAAATCTCCTGTGATTGGGCGAATTTATATCGGCCTAAAATGTTTTCAAGGACGGATGGCGAGGTGACAATGGGGTTAATAACAAACCCCTTGGTTTTGAGGGTTTCCAAGGTTTTTTGGGTATTAGAATTTTCGGGGTCGGTAACGGCCACTGTAAGTTTATTCCCTGATTTGTAGATTATGGCTAAATTTGAGGAACGGGCTGTGTTCTCGTCAATTATGGTCAGGGCATCATTATCTATGGGAGCCGACTTTAAATCCGAAAAGGGAAGGTTAAACTTTTTAGCCAAAGCCGCAGAATCCTCCTCGGTTCTTTTGAGCTGAATTTCAGACAATTTCTTTTCTAACGCCTCTTCTTTTTTGTCTTGGGTTGATGTTGACATGTCTTTATCTTAACATTTCAGGTCTTTCGGTTTATGAACAACTTCTTGTGCCAACATAGCGAACCCAACCTTTTTGTAAAGGAAATTCTGTGGACATCGCTTCGCCCAGCACCTTATTTCAGCCCGTTTCGCCAATTCCAGCGATTGGCTCCACTTGTCCTCACGACGGTGGGTCCAGCCTGCCGTATCATGCTTTGTATTTAGCATAGCTTAGCTCATCTGACGGAAAGCCTAAACCTTGAATAGCTTATCTTACGAACTACGGCGTGGACACCAAGCCCGCCTGTTCGGACGGGCTTCAATAAGATACCGGGCTGCGCTTTGATAATATAATTTGTCGTGGACGCTGAGGCTTTTTAATGATTAAATTAGTGGTATGGAAGTTGAACTTGAAGCAAAATTTCTTGATGTGGATAAGGATGATCTCAGAAAGAAATTAAAAGATATAGGGGCTAAACTTGTTTATTCGGAGCGTTTAATGAAACGCAACGTTTTTGATTATCCAGATGAACAGCTTGAAAAAGAAGGTGCCTGGATTCGTGTTAGAGATGAAGGCGACAATAAAATCACACTTAGCTACAAAAGATTAGTGGATAGAACCTTACAGGGTACAAAAGAAATAACTTTGGGTGTAAGTAGTTTTGACATAATGACCAGCTTCCTCTTGGCTATAGGACTAAAACAAGATGCTTATCAGGAGACTAAACGCGAGAAGTGGGAACTGGATGGTTCAGAAATAACTATTGATACTTGGCCGTGGATACCAACTTTTGTTGAAATTGAGTCGCCGACAGAAGAAAAGTTAATGAAGATGGCTAAAGATTTAGGATTTGATTGGTCAGCAGCAATGCATGGGAGCGTAGAGACTGCTTATCAAAAGTATTACAAGGTCACAGAACAAGAGGTTGATAGTTGGGAATCAATAACTTTTATTCCTGTGCCAGATTGGTTGGAAGTCAAAAAAAGAAATTAAAAATTGTGTGAGCTGTTGAAATAAGGTGCCCGTTGACTTTATTTTGGGAATCTGATAATATGGCTATATAAAGATTGATTACTACTGATGTCCGCCGATGGCGGTCATTTGTTTAATAAATCACAGAATTAACTAAACGCAGTGCGTTTGGCCAAGATTGAGGCAAAAGCGAGGACCGAACTGAGACATAGTAAACTATGACGAAGGAGGACCAGAGCTTTTAACGAAAATATTGGACAAACCCGAAGGGCCCGTGCCGCTTAAGTAATTAAGAGGAGGGCGAACAAGTTTATGGATACAAAACAATTCGTGTCGGCTATAAAGCAAATATCCGAAGAAAAAGGCATACCGGAGGCAAGTGTTATTGAAACAATAGAAGCGGCGATCGCGGCTGCCTATAAGAGGGATTACGGCAAAAAGGGCCAGATAATCAAAGCTAAGCTTGATACCGAAAGCGGGGATCTTGTCATGACCCAGCTCCACTATGTCGTTGAAGGCGTTGACGAAGAAGGTTATTTGACCGGAACTTTACCGACCAAAGTTATGGAAGAAAAGCCCGACCCCCAAGACTATGAATCCAGGTCAAGAAGGAATGAATACAAAGAAGCGGAAACTTCCGGAGAAAACGACATAATAAAAATAAAATATAACCCCGAGAAACATATTCTACTCGAAGAAGCTAAAAAGAAAAGAAAGAAAGTTAAGATTGGAGATGAACTTGTTACCAAACTTGAAACACATACCGATTTCGGACGTATTGCTGCGCAGACAGCGAAACAGGTTATTATCCAGCGTTTAAGAGAAGCGGAGAGAGAAGCCATATTCTCGGAATTCAAAGGACGGGAAGGAGAAATAATCAGCGGTGTCGTCCAAAGGAAGGAAGGCCAGTTAGTTTTTATTGATCTTGGCAAAACAAATGGCTTGTTAACTCCAGCCGAACAAATGCCTACTGATAGCTATAGGATAAGCCAAAGATTTAGATTTATGATATTGAAAGTCGAGGAAACTCCTCGCGGACCCGTGGTTCTTCTTTCACGTTCTCATCCCAAGCTTGTGCTGGGTTTATTCAAGGTTGAGGTTCCCGAAATAGAAAGCGGTTCCGTAGAAGTTAAGGCCATTGCCAGAGAAGCCGGTTCCAGAACCAAGATTGCCGTTATGTCCAAAGAAGAAGGGGTAGACCCCATCGGTTCGTTAGTCGGCCAGAAAGGAGTTCGCGTCCAGACCGTGATAAATGAATTGTCCGGGGAAAAAATCGATATTATTTTATGGAGCGATAAGGCAAAAGCTTTCATATCCAATTCTTTTTCTCCTGCTAAAGTTTTGGACGTTGTAATTATTGATGAATCCAGAAGGCATGCTTTGGTTGAGGTTTCGGACGATCAGTTCTCTCTTGCCATAGGAAAGAAGGGGCAAAATGTCCGTTTAGCAGCCAAACTTACAGGTTGGAAAATAGACGTCCGTTCGCCAAGGGAAGATCTAAGCCACAAAGAAGTTGAGGAACAAGAAAATGAACCACACCCTTAAAAAAATTGACAAAAATCAGACGGAATTGACCGTTGAACTGGCTCGTGAGGACCTCAAGGCGTATATAGACAGGACCGAATCCGAACTTGGTAAAGACCTGCAATTGGACGGGTTCAGAAAAGGAAAAGTACCCAAGGATCTCTTAAAAAAAAGTCTTGACGCAAAACAAGTTCTTGAATTTGCGCTGGACTTGGCCATGAAAGATAGCTTGGCCCAAACGATAGAGAAGGAGAAGTTGGATGTTCTGAACGTTTCCAAGCTTGAGATAAAAGAAAACACCTCGGATAAGCTTGTATACAAAGTCATTCTTACTTTTTTCCCGGAAATTAAGGTCCAGGACTTTTCTAAATTCAAAGTGGCCAGACGAGATGTTAAGGTGGAGCAGGAAGATATAGACGGAACCCTTGAAACAATAAAAGCATCAAGAAGCATCTTGCACGATAAGGAGGGGACGGTTGAAAATGGCGACAGAGTGGAGGTTGATTTTGAAGTTAGGCATAACGGACAAGTGCTGGAAGGCGGAATAAGTAAAAATCATCCCCTGATAATCGGAGGCAAGAATTTTATACCTGGTTTTGAAGATAATCTGTTGGGGATGAAAAAAGACGAAGAAAAGACATTCTCATTGATTGCCCCCAAAGACTATTATGTTAAAAAGATTGCCGGGCAAAAACTCGACTTTAATGTAAAAATTAATAATGTTAAATCCGTAGAACTGCCCAAAGTTGACGACGAATTTGTTAAGAGCTTGGGTAACTTTGAAAATTTAGACCAGCTGACGGACAGTATCAAGGGCGGCATAACGGAGGAGAAAAAACTTAAGGAAAAACAAAGAGTCCGTTTGGAAATAATTAATCACATTGTAAAAAATTCAAGCATCACGATACCGGAAATTCTTATAAATCAGCAGCTAGATTCCATGATGGGCAATCTCGACAGAGACCTGCATGCTAATGGGATGGAGCTTGGCTTATATCTGGCGCAAATGGGCAAGACACAGGACGATTTGAGAAGCCAGTGGCGTGGTGAAGCGGAAAAACAGGTAAAAACAGTCATGGTCCTGCACAAGATAGCTAAAGACAATAACATCTCCGCTTCACACGAAGAGGTAGATGAAACCTTAAGTGCTACTGTCCAGTCTATGTTAATGAAAGGGGAAGCGGACAAGACGAATCTGGATGTGGACCGTCTCCGCGACAACATTACCAGCCGTATCACGAATGAGAAGGTTCTCGATTTCCTAGAGAAGACATGCTCTGCTTAGTTGGTTAAAACATAAAAGCCCCGTAAAGGGCTTTTATGTTTTAACCAAAGGTTCGATATCCTCTTGCGGCGGATAATCTCTTTATTATAATAAAGAAGTAAGGGTTACCCCGAGGGGTAACTTTTAGTGCCGTAAGGGAAACGTGACCTTCAGTAGCTATATTTATATTATATACTATTATTATAGTATTGTCAAGTGAAGTTAAAAATGTTCCAATCGCTTAGGTACTCTAATTTGGTTCTCCGCCTCAGTCTGGCAATCGTATTTTTTTGGTTTGGCATAGACAAATTTTTCCACCCCGCCTATTGGGTCAATGCATGGGTTCCTCAATCAGTATCTTTGTTTGCGGCAAGTTTTAATATCCGGCCGACAGACATCATTTACATATCGGGCGTCTTCGAGGTTCTTGTCGGAACCAGTCTGGTAACAAATATTTTTATTGCCTTTTTTTCCTCGGCTGCGTTGTTGTATATGGGCAGTATCATGTTCTTCAATGGTTTCAGTGAAGTTCTCGTAAGAGACATAGGATTGATGGGAGCATTTCTATCCTTAATTTTTTGGCCCCGGCCGAGATTGCGTCAGTAGAAAAAACACACAAACCATGCTAATATTTATCAACGGCCATGAGGCTGTTTTTATATGAGAAATATTTATTTAGACAATGCCGCCGCAGCTCCCGTAGATCCGCTGGTTCAGAAAGAGGTAAGTAGGGGAATGAAAATATCCGGCAACTCTTCTTCTTTTAATAATGCCGGGCCTGGATAACGAGAACTTGCTTTTAGAATTAGATAAATACGGTATTTCTGCAGGAAGCGGTTCGGCTTGTACATCCCGTTCCGTTGAACCGTCCCATGTTCTTAAAGCAATTGGTGTAGACAAAAAATGCTTATCGGGGGCTTTGAGGTTTTCAATGGGAAAACAAACAACCAAAAAAGACTTAGATTATGTACTCAAAGTTTTACCTAAAATTATTTCAGACTTGAAAAAGAGATATAGAAAATAATTGAAAAAGTCATCTTTTTTTGATATACTGACCTAAGTTTTGGTCCCCGTAGCTTAACGGATAAAGCAGCAGCCTTCGAAGCTGTTGATGGGGGTTCGATTCCCTCCGGGGACACAAGGTAAAAAACAAAAAAACATGCGCCCGTAGCTCAGTTGGTAGAGCTGCTCCCTCTTAAGGAGAAGGTCGTTGGTTCGACTCCAACCGGGCGCACAGAAAATCAAAAAGCCCCTTAGGGGGCTTTTTGATTTGTATGTTAGTTCTTGGCGACAATTATAATTTTAATTGTCTTTCTTCCGAACTCTCTGGCATCCGCTGTGTTAGGGAACCAGACGTCTAAATTGTTTTTATAGCGTCTGTTCATCCGGTCGTTAATCGTGAAGATTTGGTCACCGAATAAATCCGGAATCATTAACTTGGTACCAAACGGAATATTTCGGCCGTTGGTATCAATGATATTAGCGGCAACACCACCCCAGTAAACGTGTTCGCCATTGGCTGTAATAAATGGAGAATCGTCGGTCTGGTGGGGAGTTGAGGAGTAAGCGCTGGCCATTACTATATAAGTAGCAACCGGGCTTGTCTTAGTCACCTTGGCCTTTGGGGCTGGAGCAGGAATTGGAGTCGGTTCAGCTTGCGGTGAGCTTGTCGAATCCGGAGTGTTTTCGGGGTAGGTATCTTCCTGACTCAAGCCGAGTCCCAATATTTTCCCGAAGGACCAAGCCGAGCTGTCGTTTATGAGAGGATGGGCGTTGTCGCTATCTTTATTGGCCCAGTCCAATAAACCGGCATTAGCAGAATTTGAGGTCAAAATAAACATTGTTAAAAGAACTGTTGAAATTGTTAGTTTTTTAAACATGTTTTGTGCCTGAAAAAAGTGAGATAATAATGGCCTTTTAGGCACAAAAAAACGGCCTATCAAGCCATCCACTACTTATTCCAGGTTATGCTATAAGTATAGCAAAATGGGGTCAAAAAGTCAACCCCCCCAATCTACCCAAATGGCCATAAAATCTTGAGCATCCGGAACCCCTTTTTAGCTGAAACAACAAAAAAGAATAGTCCCATAACTATCAAAAAACCGTCATAGCTCCAGCGAGCCGGGTCAGTATCGGTCAGCTTTAGCCAAAGGGCAAACTCGTCGAAAGCTAATCCTAAACCGAAACCATGAAGAAGCGCTATTAAATATTTTGCCCGAGGGCCGTCAAAAATCAGGGCAAGATATCCGGAGACGGCTAAAACAAAGAAACCATAAACATAGTGGTGGACACGCCCAACAGCAAGGCCGATTAAATAAAAATTGGGAGCCAAAAGACTAAAAATCCTGGCACCGGCAAAGGTTAAAAGAAACGCAAAGGCAATAGGAAATATCAGGTAAAAATATAGCCCGGCTTCGCTGTGCCTGATCTTCTCGCTGATTATATTTTTCCCGGTAATTTTAGAGAATATGCCAAACATGGGAGCGGGATAGTGAACGATGTTAGAACCTACTTCATCCACGATTACGACTTATTTTATATTCCAAATTTTAGCATTTGAAAGTATTAAAATCAATTAAAAAGGACCCGATTGTGGGTCCAAAAGTGGTTAGTCATGAATGTGAGACAATGCCCAACTAACAATATTCTGTAAATTTTCTCGTGATGTGAAGCGACGGCTCACAGATGGCTGTATTTCTCCAACGACATAAACCAGGTAGTTGGGAAGCAAAAGAGGAAAACTTCGTAACCTCAA
Source organism: uncultured Candidatus Saccharibacteria bacterium (assembly GCA_964587505.1). GTDB lineage: Bacteria > Patescibacteriota > Minisyncoccia > 2-02-FULL-40-12 > GWA2-44-9 > 2-01-FULL-41-26. Next base: position 16,554 of record CAZPLD010000011.1, read on the forward strand.
CAGGTTGACTCGAAATAGTCCCTGAGGGATTCCAGGAGGTCCACCCTGGATATATCCCCATCCATGTGGCATAAGTAATCCTGGTTTCAAAATTGCGACTACCCTCGCCATGTATCCTTCGCTACCAAGAATAGAAAGTCCACCGTAGACTACTGTCTTTTTCTCTTTCAAAGCTTGCTCAAGAAATTCTACATTTCTTTGAGGATAGCACCCTTCAAAAGGTATAGTTACGTTAGGGGGAACGGGCAAATCTCTAGCTTCTGTTTGTATCACTTGTCGCTCCTTCTCAAATTAACTTAACCTATTATATACATTAGAAGTTAATTCGTCAAGCTTTTAGGTTCGGACTTCTTAGAAGTGTAGATATTATCAAACAAATTGGTGTTTTTCATAGCTTTTCCCGCAAATCAAAAACGACAAGGTTCGAACCTCTGAAAATCGAGATTATTATTGAGTTACTCAACAATTTTTAGAAGAAATTCTCTTTATGAGCGGGTAATGGGAGTCGAACCCACCTTATCTGATTGGCAACCAGATGTAATACCGATATACGATACCCGCACTAAATTAAGACTAATATTACAGCAAACAGGGGGTTTTATCAAGAGATTATTTGAGGAGAATTTTTTGAGACAAATCAATCCATGTCACAATTTTTTCCTTGAATTCTCGGCTGGAGACATAGATGTTGCACACACCGTAGGAAAGTCTTTTTGTGGGATGTCTACCTTGGATATATATTGAATTTTTGAATTGAGAAAGTGGGACACTTGTTGCCTTACTCCAAAAGTTCTTTTGTACACAATCTAACAGGTCAGGATATAGAAGCAACCAAATGTGAATTTTTTCAGGAGGTATGGCTATAACGTCTTTAAGAAAAGAGTAGAAAATTCTTATCATTGTCGGGTCGGTATTGGCGAGTTTAACTTGGCTACTTTTTAATCCTTTATCTCCTTCTCCCCAATAAAGCATTAGTCCGGCAATAAAGAGAGGATTGTCTTTTAGGGTGGCAAATTCTTGCTTGGCTTGGTCACGGTAATCCTGATGGATTTTTGCCCATCGTGCTTTGTTGGCCTTAATGACTGATTGTAACTTTTTAGGAAAAGCCAAGGACTGCTCTCTTCCGAGCCGGTTTCTAATTTCTATAGACCACTCCTCATGCTTAAACCAATCACTGAGAGTACTTAATGGAACGCCTGTTTCTCGACGGATGTCTTTGTAGCTTTTTCCTAAGCGTCTCAATTCAATAGCTTTTTCTTTAGAAGGGTTCATTTGTGGATAAGATTTTATTTTCTAATTCAGTATATAGATAATTATACCATGCGGGTTCGGTTTTTATTGATAATTGTGTTGATAACATAAAATAAGGCCTGCCCAATTTGAAAAAATGGCTTGAAAATGCTACTATCTATAAGGTAAGTAATTGCCGGGCTAGCTCATCGGTAGAGCGCTGCCCTAAAATCTTTGGGGCCTTTTATAGCAATATAGATTGAACAACCGGGTGAATTCGGGGAAAACTTTGCGATAAGCAAAACAATCCCGAGCCAAGCCCCGCGACAGAGATTCTTTGAGCGGCTAAAGCACGCTCAAGAAACTTATCCGAGACGCGGGGAAGGTGTAGAGACTATCCTTTTAAGGAGTAGCCAATCGTATTAGCGATGTAGGCGAAGCGCCCGGCTCCCATTTTTTAAAGATGGGGGATGATATAGTCCAACTTGTTTCGGAAGAGGCAGGCGTGCCCAGTTCGACTCTGGGGCCCGGCATATAAATTAATACCAAAACACCCCGCCACGGCGGGGTGTTTTGGTGAGTGCAAGTTATTCAGGCATTAGTTATTTGGTCTCCAGAATATTCTGGTAGGGTCTTAGTTGCTCTATCTCTGATTCGTCGTCAGTAGAAAATATTACCTCACCTTTTTTCCATGCAACTTCTCCATACTTATCTTGCTCTTTCATGTCCTTTATCATCGTAACCGTTGCGAATTCATTTCCCATAGAGTCGGTTTTGATTGCAAGTTCGGCAAAATCTTTCTCAATTAAAGATTTTGCGTTTTCTATGGCTATAACTTTTATTTCTTCAAAATCAGTATCCATGTCCAGTTTTTCGCTCTCTGCAACTATGGTTTCCCCTTTTTCTTTTTCGATTTTTGATTTTTCTACGGACATATAATAATTTTACTTACTAATCTGTGGGCGCGCCCAGACTCGAACTGGGAACCCCTTTCACGTCAAGAAAGTGCTCTAGCCAATTGAGCTACGCGCCCTTCGACTCGCTTCGCTTGCTCAGGGCAAGCCCGAAATGGTTTACACTGAGCTTGTCGAAGTGTGCGCGGGAGAGGATTTGAACCTCCACGCCCTTGCGGGCACCACCACCTCAAGGTGGCGAGTCTGCCAGTTTCTCCACCCGCGCATTACGCAGTATTATTCTGCCTTCTCTGGTTTTTCTGCTGTAACTGAAGTGTCTATTTTTGTCTTTCTTCTGATTTCTTTGGCGGTTTTTTCTCTCAAGTAATAGAGCTTTGACCTGCGGACTTTTGATTTTCTGACGACTTCAACTTTGTCTATGGTGGGTAGAAAAACGGGAAAGGTTTTCTCTACGCTAATACCTCCGGAAACCTTCCTGACCGTGACTGTTCCGCCGGCCTCGGAGCCGTGTTTGCGGGCGATTATAAGACCTTCAAAAGCCTGGGTTCGTGTTTTATCGCCCTCTTTTATCTTCTGGTAAACCTTAACAGTCCAGCCGGATTTTAAGCCGTCAAACTTGTTCTGGCCCATGTTTTTTGACTGGAATAATTGAATTTTATCCATGTATATATTATTCAAATTAAC
>CAZPLD010000012.1:0-19272 GCA_964587505.1 uncultured Candidatus Saccharibacteria bacterium
CCGGAAGTGCCAAATTCCACTGTCGTACCGTCTAATTTTCTTTCAAAAACAATACCAGTCAGACAAAGGGGGCAATACGTGACCAATACTGGTTGATTGCCAACGGTGTCATTCACAATCTCATGCCAAACTAGTATTTGATAAGGATAAAATCGGCAATCTTGCCCAACACAAAGTCCCGTTCCTGTTTCTTCGTCTTTCAGAAAATCCGCTTCTTTAGTGGATAGAAATTTCGGGTCATCAATTGAGGGTATGCCGTCTTTAGGCGGACCGCCGGATAGAATTTCATTTAATGGTACGGAATGTTTTACCCCGTCGGTTATTAAAATTTTTCTGTCTGATATTGGCATGTTGAAATCAGAATTGGCCGGCGCTGTTTCTAAAACTTTGGTCTCTCCTTTGGGCAGTTTAAACTGGCGCGATTGGTTATAAAAATAAAACCCGCCAACTCCAAGCAATAACACAATAATTATAACCCATTTTATCATTTAACTGTTTTTATAAGTTTAATTAGCTGGTTAGTTAGTTTGTTATCTCTATTAAGGCAATAGCATATCTCCTGACCATAACGGCACCTAGAAACAACACCCAAAAGCTCTAACTTTTTCAACTGGTGAGAGATGGCGGATAAAGATGAGTTCGTCATTTCAGATATCCTGCCTACGCAAGGCTCTTTCTCTGCTATTAAAACCTTAAAAATACTGATCCTGGTAGGGTCGGACAAGAGGCTAAAAACTTCCGCTGGTTCTAATTGTTTGTATTGGTCATTCATGGATTCGATTAACTCACCATGGGTTGATTCTATAAGCTTATCACAACTTGAAGAATTGAGCAACTATTCAAGTATACTACCTGAAAAATATGCCGTCAACTGTGGACAACTTGAACATCAAAAAACTGCCCCTGGGCAGCTTAAATTAAAATCATCGTTTATCTATCGCCGAGCGTTTCTTTCATTTTGGTGTTACTTCCGTTCCGCCTCTGGTACCGACCCCGGCAAAATGCTTTTTTTCAAAATCATTGAGTTCGTCTTTATGATTTTTAGCCAACATAGCGTAATTCATCAAATTACGGGCCATCACATCAACCATTGCTTTGGTGGCTTTGCTCATTCTCCTTTTTTCAGCATCTTGGTCCATGCTTCCGCCGACCTCGCCCACCCAATAAGCCACACTCTCGGGCGGTATGACAAATCCGAGCCACTGCAAAAAATTGCATAAATTGCCAACAATATGTTGGACCCCGTCTTCGTGACCGGTAATAATCAAACCGGCAATTTTATGATAGAAATCAGATTTTCCGGTCATAATATATGACTCGTCAAAATGAGTCATCCTTTCCATAACCCGTTGAATCAAACTTGATTGCCCGCCCCACCAAATAGGGGTAGCGAAAATAACAATATCAGCTTTCCGCAAGGCATCGGCAATCTTGGGCCAGTCGTCGTCATCAGACATCTTTTCCCCCAGGCCAACCGGGATATTCATATTGGCTAAACGAAATTTCTCCATTTCTGTTCCATATTCATTAAAATGCTTCAAAAGATTATCAACAAGCTCGTCTGTATTAGATGGCCCATCGCCAACCTTAAGAGTTCCCAATAAAACCACTATTTTTATTTTTTCTTCAAACATAATTTATTCAATATTTGTCTTTATTCCACAAATCTTGCAGAACTTATGCCAAAAATTAGGATGATCGACAATCAGCTCTTCCAATATAGCAAACGGAATGACAATAACAATAGCGCCCAACATAATACGGGGGGTTATTATTTGATCAGTTAAGAAGTATAAAGACAACAAGTTGTCGGCTAGGTTGGATATTAAACCGAAAATTACAAACTCCAAAATTCTGAATATGGTTTTAGGTTTCATGTATTCATTATATCCGCCATTTAAAAATAAGGTAAGAGAGTAGGCCAAGTTGTAAAGTTGGAGTTAGCCCCGTATCTAATAAGGGTATGATCGGCATTAATGAAGTATATGCCCATCGACCGCTACTGATAGCAAAACGTTCTAGTACAACCGCAACAACAACACCGAATATTAACGCATACCATTTTCTTTCTCTAAAATATGAAATTCTTATAAATAATACAGCTAAAAGTGTTATAAAAAAAGCATCAAAAAGCGTAGCTCGCAATAAAATGAGTTGAGTTATCTCTCCTGCCTTATAATGGATATACAGATACGAATACAGATTTTCCCAAACTAAATTCAACAAGAAACTAATTATAAAAATTAGAGATAATTTCTTAAACATTAGGGCTTTTGATCGAGTTGAGGACGGAGGCAGGTCGCAACACACCAGAAACTACTTGATAGGTGGGTAAACGCCTTTATGGCCTATGACTGAAAGAAGGCTTTTGCTGATCCAGAAGTGGCTATTAAACAGATATGTCAGCTACTGGCCACAATATAGTGAATTAAAAAACTACTTCCCTGGCCTATCAAAATCTGGCCCTCGGGGTTCTTTGTCTACAAAAGGTTAGAACTGGATAAAAACCGCTTAAACAAAGCACAAAAGGAAGCTCTCGCTTCCCTTCATTCACACTGGCTCGCTTGGCTAACCGCTTTCCGAACAACGGACTGGTCTAAAATCTTCCCATATCCATTGGTTTCTTTGAGGCAGATGCGCTACTTACTCACTTTAGTGGACTAACTTTTGCCCTCTTTTTTGCCTTTTTGAATAATTTTCGAACCGGACGACTCCAGCCCAAAAAATCGGGTACTTTACTGCTTACAATACTTTGCATTTAGGATCCTTGTTTGCGCGCCGGTTCTTCCTTGATTCGACGAAGTGTTTCGTCGAAGAGAATGGCGAAGGCGTCATCAAGATTACGCTGACCTTCTTCAGTTAAAGGAAGCTGGTGATAGCGCAGCTCAACAAGTAACGGTTTCTGTTTTCTTTTTTTCTTGGTGGTCATGACAATTACATTACCAACTTCCTATATGCCCCATCTAAAAAAGTGTCTATTGCTCTGATCTGATTATCTCTCCTTAAATCGAGGAGTGTTTTTATATCATCGTCGTCAAGCGCGATGATAAAACCTCGATCGTCGGACGCTGTATCTTTGCATCGTTGAATGAAGCGCGTCTTGTTGGTAAAACTCCTGCATATTAACAATCCGAATCTGCCACGATTAGTAGAAAACCTACCGGACAACTGGTCGAGTTCGGGGTTAGCCGGATCAGATGAGTAATTCTTACACTCAACAAAAATATAGCTTGATGGTACTCGCTTGTTCTGCGGTAATTCCCAAAAGAACCCTTTTTTTGCAGCGTTTTCGAAAACGATATCAACTTTCTTTCTCCTTTCATGTAGCGGCTGCTCCTTTTTCGGATTTATAAGAAACGGATAAAAAATGGCAGTGAGCGCCCCTTGAATATGGTTATGGAAATTGTCTGCGTCAGCATCACCAGTATCTATACGATCCAGTTCTGCTTTTAGAGCATCGAAGTCAAAAGCTGGGCGTGCACCTATAGCATCAATGTCTTCGTTACTAATTTCTTCGAGATTGTACTGTTTACTGTCGCGATATCGTCGCAAAACTTCCGGATGATCTTTCGAAAAAGTGTAAAGAAATTGCTTCGAATGAGGGTGAAGTTCTTTGAGTGCCTTTTTTGTAGGCGGTCTACGCGTTCCATCTTTAAGCACCCTCACAAGGGCAGAGTTCGCGCTTAAATGCTCTTCCTGTAAAAAGTTTAGTACGAAATGCTGATAGTATTCCTGATGGCTAAACTCCAAACTAAAACGCGCAACTGCTTTAGGGACAAGTAAAACATTTCTATCATTACACACCGGAAGATTAACATACTCATTAGTCCATTCATTACGAACCGTATTCCAAACAGTGCCGCTTGGTACGTTGTGCATTGTAATACCCCAAAATATACATTCGTTTTGGGTGTACTCGATTAACTTTCCGCGAATAATGTTAGTGGTCATGTCAGATATCTTGTCATGGCTGATGCCTTCGATAAGAAGTTCGCACTCTTCAAGATCTTTAAGAAACCCAGTTCTTACAGCCGAGCTTTCAGCCAACGCATCATATAAATCGTTCGCCTGATCTCCTCCTACACCCCTACCTCTCGGGGATCCTCCAACAGACAAACCAAAACGAGTTTGATTCGGCTCTCGCAATCCTGAAAGCATGTATTTTGCGTCATCCTTTCTATCGGCTCTGATCAAGTCGATAACTCTTTGAAAAAAATTAACGATCTGATTGTGGCAATCGATTGACCACCTATCATTCCGCTTTGAAAGAGCATAAGGATCAATAAACAAAGGAATATCCCCATTATTTATGGGAACATCGACAAAATCGAGTTCGTACTGGCTTTTACCAAGTCGGAAGTTCTCCGAAAAGGTTTCGTATCTTCTTGGTTGTTGTGTTCTTTGTCTTGGCATGGTTCATGCTATTTGATCAATTTCTTATTCCAGCCCTTTGATTTGATGAACTTGAGCGTGCCTTCGATTTCGGCTTTCCTAAACTTGTTTGGTTTCCATGCTTGAATCTTGTCATTGATCGTTGTGAGATCGTCGCTTTTTGCATCCTGCACAACCTTGCAGACGGTTGCCAAGCACTCAATTTGAGCGCTGGTGGAGTTTTTAATTGCCGGCATAAGATCATTAAGGACGGACTCCATGTTGCTCAAGATTTTTGAGTTGTATTTGAAGAGTTTACCGGAGTTAGCGCCTAAACCATAGACGCCGTTTTTTTGCTGAAAGAAGCCATTGCGAGGACTTGCGCCGGCGGTGATGGCTTTCTTAATCTGTAGATCGTAGGGGCCGAAGTTCTGCGAGGTAAAGCTGAAGCCGAGCGGTACCCTGTAAACTTCCTGCGCGAGATATAAGAGCTTCGCCACAACCATTTCACCACGTTCAAAACGTTGCAACACCGCTCCGATGGCTTGCCACACCGGAAAGACACTTGCTTTGACAGGAACAGCAGCCACGCCCTCTTTTACCAACTCACCAGCAAGCGCTTTTGACAAGGCGGAATCAAAAAGTTCCTTCAGCTTCTCTTTTTGAACGAGAAGTCCTTTTTTATACTCTTTAATAGCACTAAACCTCTCGGCAATGGCATGCTGGTCTGTCGTTGGTGGTACCATGATTTTTATTTTTTTAAGTGCGGTAGAGTTTACTGCGGCTTGATTTACCCACGGCGTGCATAGATAACGAAATCTATCGGTTGAATATAAGTATTGAAGATATATAGAGAAGTAGCGCGGATCTAATACTTTTTCGTTTGTGCGAATCCGAGTGATGTGATTTGAAAAGACATACTTGTAATCCTTGTCTATGTAAACGCTTTTTCCAACTAAACTAATACTGTTTGTATTATTAAATAGGACATCACCACTCTTCAGGAAATAAGTTTCCGCATGTGGGTAATCCTGTGGAATATACTTGATGCTATCAAAGTTCAAACTACCGTCATCGCCGATATTATTAGGTCTGATTTGTCCAATACCCTTCCCAACCGGACGGAAGGCAAAACCATTCGTAACATCGACTACTAACGCACCGATCTTTTCTTCCTTCCAGCTTTTTGACGATGATCCAAAAATCTTATTCAAAAGCGACTGAAAAAGCTGATCTGTTTTTTCAATAAGCGCATCATTGAGTTTTTGGGCTTCGCGGATAGAATCAACACGTTCTGCAATTGCTTGTTGGGTATTTAAAGACGGCATTGGTACTCGTAAATTTTCAAGGAAGGTTCTATTCAAATGTGGTACTGCCGCTCCTTGCGCTGCTGATCTAATTTTTTGCTGATTAAATTGCAAAAGGTAAGCAAGGTATCGACTTTCCAGTGTTTCGTTATGAACCACTTTAGCAATCGTGGAACCAACAAATCCTCTTAAACCGATACCAACGGTGCCGGCATAAGCACCATCCCAAACCAATAAAACATCGTCATTGTCGCATCGAACTCCGTTATTTTCTGAAGTGTAAAGCGTATATTGACCACTTCTTAAATTTTCAATGCCAATATAAGGCAAGGTGTCCTTTGCGGCTTCTGCTGCGGAAATCATCATTTTACCTTTCGCAAAAGAAATAAGTTCGCCTAATTTTTTTGTTTGATAATTACTTTGCATAAGAATGCGCAGAGTATTGAATTCTACCTACGCGGTTTAATAAGCGCGTATCCCGAACTTTTAAGTTTTCACCATCTTTATCGAATGGCCTTATTTCTGCTTTCCAAATAGATCTACAAAAAACAGTGTTCTGATCATTCATATATGTAATTTCTAAACATACTGGTATCGCAAATTCAGCCATTTCATACCATTCTCTAAAATTTTTTATGAGTTGAAGTTTGATTCTAAATGACTCATCCTCTGTGGTCTGATAGAGGGGCACCTTATGATATCTTTCTTCTGCGATGGGCATACCGGTCGCTTTGGGTTGGGAGATATTAAAAGCCGATCCGCGACCAGAATTGAAACAGTCAAACTCTATGGAAAAAACTATTTCAAAATGATTCGCATCAGCACGGATTATGCTTCCGGCATCCATCACACCATATCCATGCTCTACTTCACTATGTCTAACCCCAACCCATATTCTTAATGGACGCAAAATTAAGCTGGGTACTGTACTTAATGCAGAATTCCAATCTGCTTTTCTGATAGCTTTTATCGAAATCCACAGTGAAACAACTGCGGTTATCCCGACTAAAATATCTGCCGTTTTAGAAATTATTTCAAAATTCATAATCTTTTATCCCAGTTTATCTGTCATCTCTTCTTGTAATTTTGTTAGATCTTTATTGATTTTCTCAATTTCTTTCAAAATAATTTTTGGCTCGCGGTGTTTTATCTCTTCTCCGATAGCATATGGGTTATAAGTGTTTGCAGAAAGTATGTAATCATTTTCGATGATTTCTTTAACTGGCGTAAACCATGCAAGCTGTTTTTCAACTGCGCGGTTTTTATGCCAGAGTTCCAACAGCTTCGGAATATCATTTCTATATTGGCTGCCGAATTTTTTGGATGCTGAAAGCGATGAACCATCACCTTGCATATCAAAGAACCATACCTTTGCAGATTCATCGAGTTTCGGCACCGCCTTTTTTTTGAACACCAAGAAGGACGTTTTTACGCCGGCATACGGCTGAAACACGCCTGCCGGCATGGAAACAACCGCCTGTAAGTCCGTATTTTCAAGTAGAAAACGGCGGATCTCTTTATCATCGCGGTTGGTACCAAAAAATGAACCTTCGGGAAGGATTATGCCGGCTCTGCCATTGGGCTTGAGCGAGTTTATAACATGACCCAAAAATAGAACCTGTGTTTTGGTTGATTTGACCGGCAAGGTTGGTTTTATACGTTCCCGATCAACCTTTCCAGAGAATGGTGGATTTGTAAGGACAATATCGAATGTGCGCAGATCATCCTCATCTTCAGATCCAGCAACCGTGTCTTTGCGCTTAATGTTCGCACTCTCTATGCCATGTAATATCAAATTCATAAGTGCTAACCGCACCATCTCCGGATCAACATCAGAACCCAAAAAGGTTTTTTTGGTTAGAAATTCCCACTGTTTTTTATCGAGCTTATCTCCAAACCCCCTCTTGTGTCCATTTTCCTCTTCAATGCTTTTGGGATCGCTATTTCTTAATCGGATCCAATCATAGCCGGAGATGAGGAAGCCACCAGAACCACACGCAGGATCATAAACAGTTTCGCCAATTTTTGGATTCACCATTTCAACTATGACGCGAACGATATGACGCGGAGTGAGAAATTGTCCAAGTTCGCCGGCTGATTCAATACTTGCAAGCAGCTCTTCATAAAGATCGCCCTTAACATCTGTGTCTAATCCTGTTAAATTGATCGTGTCAATAATTTCAATCGTGTTTTTTAATGTAACAGAATGGGGAATTTCGAGCTTCGCATCATAAAAAATTTGCCGTATGTTAGAGTGTCCATTTTGCAATCGCTCCACAAAGGGAAATACCTCATCACGAACAATTTTATACAATTCATCGCCAGCTTTTTCTTTCCAGCGCGACCATCGGAATTTTTCGTTTTTGCCCTCGAAAATTGATTTATGTTTACGCCCAGTAAGTTCTTCGCCTCTCTCCATAGAAATATCCTGTTCCTCAAGCATTTTCAAAAAAAACAAAAAGCTAATCTGCTGGATCCTTCTCACAGGGTCTCGTAAACCTGCACCCCAAAGATAATCGTTCAGGCGATCTAATTTTTGGCGAAACTCTATTCTTAATTGTTGTATTTTTTGTTCGGGCATAGTTATCGTGTACAGATCCTTTGGTTAAGCTCCGAGAGAGCGGATTGTAAAACACCTTCCTCAAACACTCGCAACGCATAATTAAGACCACCGATTTGCCGGAAGATCGGCTCGTTGAATATGGAAATATCAACCGGCTCTTTGCGAACGATACATTGCGACTTTACCAAACGCAGGATTTTTATTTGATCGGATGCAAAGTTTTTCTCGATTAGCCATGATTCAAAAAGCTGATTTACACGCTGCTCATGTAGTTGCTCTTCTGTAGGGAACTCCTTTGTTTTGAGTGCTGCTTGTATGAAGTCATTGAGCGTGCCTACCGGATAGCGATATGCTTCTCGCAAGTTTGCTTCGTTAAAATAGAACTCCGGAGAATTAAGTTTTTCGGAAAGGAAGGCGGTTTCGTCATTTGAAAGATCTTCGCCTTGTTTAACTTTTGAAATAAGCGGCTCGGTTTTAGCCATCTCTTGAACTTGCTGCTCCCATGCCACCTGATAATCATCGGCATCAATTCTTTCGCCTTCTGCTCCAACTTCGATATGCGCACGCTGCATAACCACGTCCATGTTTTCGGGTGCTGTTTCCGGCACTTGAACAAAAAGTCGCTTCACCACTTCTTCCTCTTCCTGCGTTAAATCTTCAGCTTCGGTTCCCCACGGAATACCAGCTTTAATTTTTGCATAGGCAGAATACGGATCAAATCCTTCGTCATTGAAGTAACGAGTAACGCCAGCAAAGTCATAAATACGAAAAGATGTTTTGCTGATTTTTTGATATAATCGGCTGCCACGTCCTCGCATCTGTTGGTAAAGGATCGGGGAACGTGTAGGACGCGCCATGATCAAGTTTTCTACCATTGGGACATCGATGCCGGTATCCATCATACCCACCGAAACCGCTACCATCGGCATTTCTTGGTGCTTAAAACGTCTTATGGCTCCACGAGGATCTTCGGTATCGGAAGTAATAACTTCAGCGTATCTTCCCTTATATTCCGGATATGTCTGATTGAGATAATACGCCAATTGCGCAGCGTGTTTTTTCGTAACAGCATAAAGAATGGTTTTGCGATGGTGTTTTGGTTCATGCTTTTCTTCTTCCTCTCTGAATGTTTTTGCCAATTGCTCGTTTCTTGCCGGCACATTGATTTTTCTCTCCAAATCTTCGGCGTTGTAATCTTCACCCTCAAATTGCACACCTTCTAAAGACACTTTGGTGTCGATCTGTAAGATCTCATAACCAGCAAGAAATCCCTCTTTGATGCCTCGTCGAATACTGTATAGAAATGTCGGTTTACCCTTTTTTTCACGCTCATCCCAACAACCAAAGAGCTTATAGGTGTTACGATCAATAAACACACTCGGCGTTGCTGTAAGACCTATCCGGATTGCGTCAAAATGCGATAGGACAGCGTTGTAGATGCCGAAGATGGATCTATGTGCTTCGTCCGAGATAACCACATCAAAATAACCACTTGTAAAATTCGATAGTTGCGAATAAAGAGTGGGAAGTGTCGAGATGATTATTGAGGATTCGTCTTTTTGCTTGCCTCCGTAAAGAAGCTTTGTAGGATAATCTTTCAAAATTTCATCAAAAACTTCCTTTGTTTGTATGCCTAAATCAATGCGATCAACAAGAAATAAAACACGCCGGATGAGATTCGCTTCAAACAGCCGTTTGAGATAAAGAGCTATGGTATCTGTCTTGCCAGTGCCGGTTGCCATAGCGATGAGCATTTTGCGCAAACCGCCCTCAATGGTTTTGTCCATGATCTGCATGGCCTCCTTTTGATATGGGCGTGGTGTGCGTAATTCGCCACCTTTAAAATAATTGTCGGGTACAGGAATGGCGGTTATCGGCTTTTGATCTATTCGTAGGGTTTGGATTTTTTCTAAATCGCGTTGAGAAAAGAAGGTAATTACCTTTTGCTCTGGACGATATTTGTAATCCCAAAAATAAATATCCTCTCCATTGGAAAGGAAAATGAAATCGATACCCAGCTCTTCTGCGTAGGTCAATGCCTGCTGTTTTGCCAATACTGGTTCAGTTGAAAACCGCTTTGCTTCGATAAGCCCGATGGCTCTGCCGCGTCTATCCCTCAAGAAATAATCGGCACGTCCATCCTTCACCGGATCTTCGGTTGAAACTTGATTTTTATCCTCAATATCCCAGCCAGCTTCGCGGAGTTTGCGATCGATGACAATGCGAGCGTCCGTTTCTCTTGAGTTGTTATTGTTATTTGTCATATTCATTTTCATTCTTGAGCTTGATCTATAAATTCTCGTAATACCCCCTGATCTTTTTCGCCATGAGTTTGCGGCGTTCCTTCAAAAACCTTTCGTAATCCCCAAGCTCCATATTCTGAAAGCCATCCGGTATGCAATTCTGTTTTAGGTTCTCGGCGAGATCTTTTTTATCGGTTATGCCGCCATACTTGAGCTTGCCTCCTTCGGTTTGTTTCATTACTTCAGCCATGTACTCTTTGGGAGATTTTTTGCCGACTTTGATATTTATTTCAGATTGAGCATAAGTAAAGTTGCCAATCTGGTTGTAATCGCCCCTACTTAAGCCGCCTGCTTTCTTCAGGTATTCCTTTGGAAAGAGATGATGGATGTCGCCGCGATGACTGATCATATTACCAACGGTAATGTCGGTTGAAAGAAAGCCCCTGTCGTTATTTTTAACCTGTGCCGCAAAAAAAAGATTGAGAAATGGATTGCTGATGCTCGCCTTATCGAGTTCCTGAATAAGCTGCGCGTTCCAAAAAGCATCGGAGAGTTGCGCTTCTTCGATTGATTTCAAAATCTCGCCAGCATCGCCATTGGAAATCTGCTTAATATCCGAATCAAATTGGCTTTCCGGTGATCCGGAATAACGTCCGGTGAGGATAGACATCACAAACCAGCGTTGGACATACTTTTCGATCAAGCTTGGATCGACACTCTTATCGCGCAGCTTGAGATATAAAATATAGGCAAAGTTAAGAGCGTTTTGCGAATTGATAAGGTCGTTGCTTATAAAGCCGCAGGATTTGATGATCATTACAAACCGCTTGAAGTTTGTTTCATTTACAAAATCCAGTACCGCATCACGGAGTTTTTGGAAAGACGCATCCATTATGTCTTGCTCAAAACTGCGTGTTTCAAAGTTACGCCCCGAAAGCAGTCCGACAAGATCCGCCATCTTGCCTCGTTCAAATTGTTTGGTGAAACTCACACGCAACACATCGGAATAATCCGGATCGTAGAGGTCGTCATTTTCATCTTTAAGCCATGCAAGTTTTGAAAGGTAAACAGTTTTGTTAAACTCTGCATCATTTTCAGTTATGTGTTTGTAAAACTGCGGCTCGCGCGCAAGATGGCAAAAATAGTCGACACACTTTCTTAAATTAACGCCGAAATTATCCTCCTTGTCATAAGAAGCTATCTTCGACATGGCAAAGTCAGCTTGGCTTAATACAACACCTTTGGAATTGATACGGATAAAAATCTCGGTAACCGTTTCAATATCTAAACCGGCATCAAGTTCAATAAAACCAACCTGCTTGCTTTTGATCTGTAATAACTTCTCAATGTTCTTTTCAATGAGTTCACGATTTACGTCAAGATTTTTGTCGCAATAGTCAGTTACATCTTTGAATAAGCCGCCGTCCTTACTCATAAGTTTTGAGATGTCAGCTATCCACGCCTTGTCCTTTTTTATTGCCGGTGTGAGTGTGGCAAATTCTTCTATGATGGGGTGAAATGCAATATAGATCCGTTCCTCCTTATAATCTTTATTGATAATGTTTTGACCGAGAATTGCCGCACGGAGAGCGGTAATGCGTTGCTGTCCGTCAATCAAGACCTTTTTGCCGTTGGAAATGGAGCCATCTTTAAGACGAACATCGGGGTTTTTCCATGCAATGATATAGCCGATCGGATAGCCACGATAAAGCGAATCCATCAGATCGCGCACCTTTGTCGAATCCCAAACAAACGGACGCTGGATTTCCGGTATAGCGATTTCCTTTTCCTGAACCCAATTCAGGATATTGCTCACAAAGTATTGATTGACTGTGTATTTTTGCATATTACTTTTTTGGTTTCTTGATATTCGATCGAGAACGAATAAACGCCTCGAGATCGCTCTCGCTGATCCGCCAATAGCCGACTTTGGTCGCCTTGAGCCGCCCACTCGAAATATAGCGATACAAGGATCGCTCGCTAACTCGCAAATACTTTGCCGCTTCACGTAATGTAAGAAATTTCTTTTTGGTCATAGGTCAATTGATTTCATTCTATCGCAAAAAAGCCACATGGTCAAATGTGGCAAAGTCGGTTATCTTCCTAAAAGGCAGGTGTTAGCAGGGGTAACCATTTGGACAAATATCTTCCTGTCGTTCGGTCGTCGGATCAATAGGGGTGTTTAAGTCCGGCACGGTATGGTTGCGTGCCATCAACCACCAAACGAGAAGTATCCAAAATCCCCAAAATAAAACTACTGGAACAACTTTTGAGATGTTTTTCTTTACTCTGATTTTCAACGGAGGGTGAAGTACATGTTTAAGCTCATGGCTTGCTAAATCGCCGTACTCGATTTTCTCCACACACTTTGGACACGCAACAAATTCTTTCTGCTGCTCGGAAAAGCGCTTGTTTACTCTTGCCCAGAACCCCTCGTCAATAAATGGATTTCTATTTTTTCCGCTCATAGTTTTGTGAGCGGCGAGTTTTGAAACACAAAACCCACCACTGGGAGGGCTTGCGCCCCTATGGAAGTTTCCCTCCATAACGTTAGGCACGCCCCAAATGATGGGTTTTCTATGCCTAACGATTTGCGACCATGCCGCCAGCCGAAGCCGATGGTTTAGATCATTTGATATCCAATTGTGTTTTTAAGTATATCAGAAAAACATGAGATCCTGCAACGGATGAAAAATACTGCTGGTCAAATGTGGCAAGGTCTGCTAAAATGAGTTTTAAGAATGACGATGAATATGAAAATGAATAGTAAAAAAACCGAACCATTTCGCGTTGTTATAAATACAAGTACCGACCCCAATGTGCCATTGATTGAGCTTGTACGTGGTAACCGGAAAGCCAAACTTCCACCTATTGCGATCAAAAACGTACGTCTTGATACCGATCGCTATTTGCTTGTCGTAAATGACGGCGAGCGCGTTGTTGCCTTTAAGTCAAAAAGGCACAAGAAGGGACTGGATAAAGAAACGAAGCTATTTAAAGTGCTGGTATTGCTTTTTGATTTTCGCCTCGAAAAAAAGGGTGAAAAAATACTCCACAGCAAAAACCTTAACCCCGACTACACTTCTCTAAAAAATATCGCCGGAAATAGCGGAAGCCCAACACAAGAAGCAGCATATAGAAACATAAAGCGGTTAAATGGCTACTTTGAGGAAAATGGCTTGTCTATATGGATTGAAAAACACGGCAATGATTGCCGCCTCGTAGTTAAGAAGAGTTAATACGCGGACATTATTTTTACAGAAGCGCTCGATACTTTAAGGATAAAAGCGCTCAAAAAGTAGAAAAAATCCCTCAAGGGACATTTTGAAAATGTCCCCGATTTTTCTCAATAGTGAATGATATGGTCAAAGCAAGATACGCTTTGGCTTTTTTGTTTTCCCAAGCCAGCGCGGTCGGATGATATGAAGATACTAAATGAAAAAAACTTTTATCAAACTTCTGACTTTTGCCTCGCAACGGTTATTTCACTTTCTTTTCCGATAGAAGCAGTAGATCGGCAGAACACGCGAAAAGTTCAATTTATATTTCGTCGCAATAACGTCCTCGATAAGCTGATCGAGGATTTTTGGCGTGGTGAGATCCGAATTGATCCACAGCTTTTCTATAACCAATTACGAGTGATGAAAGCTCGGATTTACAACGACTAACATGCTTAAACCATCGGCAATTGAAGAATTAAGGTCGATATTGCTCGAAGAGTTTGGGCGTGATGTTGATATTAAAACAGCCAGAACGATCGGCGAGGATTTAGTCGGCTTCTACGACACTCTCGCAAAGATCGCGCATAAGGATAAAACGATAAGCAAAAATCTTTCCCCTTGCTCGGGTTCCATAGTGGACTATCCACTTGCAATGAGTAGTTCATTGAAAAAGAGGGTGGAACCCGAACAAAGAGAAAGATAAAAAAAGAAATTATGAAAAACATTTTTAGTGGTAACCACAAAAAAGGAAAGGTGTCCGACAAACTGAAGGGCGCGGAATTGGTTTTAGATGTGATCGAAAAAAGCGACTTATGGCTCTTTCACGATCAATTAAACGAGGCATACGCCGTTATAGCTGGTGATGGAGCATCAATAATGAAAATCGACTCGCAAAAGTTCCACAACTGGCTTTTTAATCATATCTATGACGAAACCGGAAAGATCAGCAACACAGCCGCGTGCGAGGCAGCCATAAAGGTTCTGAAACATCAAGCAGAAACTGGGAATCTATTTGAGCTTGGAGTTAGGGTAAAACTGCGTGAGGGCGGTATTTGGTACGATCTCGGCGGTCAAAACTTTGTGAGTATCGCAGAAGATGGATGGTTGGTAACTGATCCTCCGCAACCAATCCTCTTTAAGAGGTTCGGGCATCAAAAAGAGCAGGTGCGACCGGAACGCGAGGGTAGCATGAATGAGTTTATGGAGCTTATTAACCTACAAGACAAAAAAGAATCTTTGCTCCTCATGGTTTACTTGGTTGCATCGTTTATTCCTAACTTTCCTCATCCTGTATTGATTGTGCATGGTTCGCAGGGGGCTGCTAAAAGTACCGCATGTAAATTGATTAAAGAATTAGTGGATCCATCTGCATTAGAAACTTCGACTATAAACGACGATAAAGACATAAAAGAATTGGTACAAGCCGCATCGCATCATTGGCTGTTAGTTCTCGATAATATCTCCTATATCTCCGAGAAAATCTCGGACACGATCTCACGAATATGTACCGGAGGCGGATTATCTAAAAGAATACATTATAGCAATGACGACGACTTCATTTACAACTTTATGCACATAGTCGCCATTAACGGAATCCATCAGATCGTAAGCAAGCCCGATCTCCTCGATCGATCAATCTTGTTGGCGCTTGAACGCATCCCTGAAGATAAAAGGATAACGGAGGAGCAACTTTGGGGTCGTTTCAATGCAATGAAAGGAAGAGTTCTCGGCGCGGTTTTCGATGCCGTATCCGGAGCATTGCGTGAATATCCGAATGTGCAGTTAGCAACATTGCCACGAATGGCGGACTTTGCACGCTGGGGATGCGCTATTGCGAGGACGCTCGGCTACACCGACGAGGACTTTATGAATGTATACAAAACGAATATCGGAAGGCAGAACCAAGAGGCGCTTTCAGCAAGCGCCACAGCAGCAGTCATCATCAAGCTCATGGAAGATAATGATGTTTTCGAAGATACACCATCTGCTCTTTTGCGACTAATGGATCCGATAGCCGACGATCTCAAGGTAAAAGAAGCGAAGGATTATCCACGACAGGCAAACTGGCTTTGGAGGCGCATTGAAGCGGTTATACCGAACCTTGCTGACGCCGGCATAAAGGTCGAGCAAACGAAAGATACTGAACGGAAGATAAAAATATCAAAGATATTGCGCGGTGATGACAGCACTGAAATTATGCCGTCTTCCGAAAAACCAGCAGAAGAACCTGCAAAAGACAGCATCGACAGCATAGACGGCACTTTCCCCCTGTAGGTTTTGGGGTTGTAGGGGTAAATAAAGAAATAGGAATTGCTGTCTGTGTTGTCGGTAAAAAAACTATGAAGAATCGAACCGAACAATTTAGAGCATGGCGAAGGCGCAATCCGGCGGCATGGAACGCTATTGTAAAGCGCTGCAAGCGCAAGGGGCGCGCGCTCAAGCTACAGTGGGTTATAAACGAGTATTCGCGCTGGCAGAAGTGGTGTGCAGCGCATCCAGCACAACACCGTAAAATAGCACGCGATTCTTACCACAGAAGAAAAACAAATAAGATCAGGGATGCTTGAGTTGTATTCATTGTCAGATTTTTATCTGGCAGCAAGCTGGGTTGTATTCGTTGTCAAAGTGTACATGGATATAACTACAGTAGTAATGTGCGCATAAAAGATGGGGTTGAACAGGAGTGCGTGTCGTATTGTCAAGCTTCGAAGCAAGTATTGCACGCAAAGAAAAGATGGCTTGATTGAAAACGTGTATTTGTTTGTCAAGCCCCGAAGAGAAAAACAAGGAAAAAAGTAAACATTGTATCGACAATGTATTGATAGTATAATGGCAATGTACCCCCAGTTGCACTACAATCCGTGATTTTTTATTGGCTTCTGCCCTTAAGGGGGGCGGTGCCGGAAGCCAATCCTCACGGAAAAAGCGACTGGGGTACCACCGCTCCCTTTAAGTTTATGAAAAACGAACAAAATACAACTAAAAATAAGGCGATTTCCTTTTGCCGCGTAAGCTCGAAGGAGCAAGCCGATGAGGGTTATTCGCTTGAATCGCAGGAAAAGCTACTTGAGGCATACGCTACAGACGATAAACGAGATTTTAAGATCATCAAGATCTATAAGATCACGGAATCAGCGAGCGGAAAGCAGGTACGAAAGACATTTCAGGAAGCACTGAAATACGCCACTGATCAAAAAATAAAGATCATTCTGTGTGAAAAGATTGATCGATTAACACGCAACCTTAAAGACGCCAGCACAATTGACGATTGGGTAAAGGATAAAGACACTACCGGTCGGCAGGTTCACTTTGTAAAGGAAAACTTTATTCTTAACGCTGATACAAAGGCACACGATAACCTTGTGTGGGATATGAAGGTGGCTATTGCGCGTTTCTATTCAAACAATCTATCCGAAGAAGTGAAGAAGGGGCAAAAGGAAAAGATCGCGCAAGGATGGCTTCCTACGAAGCCGCCGCTTGGGTATCGCACGATCGGCGACAAAGGGCATAAAACGCACGAAATTGACGAGAAGATCGCCCCATATATCCGTAAGATGTTTGAGCTTTACGCTACCGGTAATTACTCAACGCTTTCTTTGGTAAGGGTTATGTACAAGGAAGGTTTGCGCAACCGCGAGGGTAAAAGGGTTGGAAAGAGTAGATTGCATCAATTGCTTTCGGATCCATTTTATTACGGCAAGATGCGATGGAAAGGCGAGGTTGTTAAAGCAGAACACGAACCCCTTATTCCGAAAGAATTGTTTGACGACGTTCAAAAAATACTTGTCCGGAAGATCAAATATCCCATGTATAGGAAACACCTCCCTATATTTAAGGCGATGCTGCGCTGCGGAGAGTGCAAAGGCACTGTTACGTGGGAAATACAAAAAAATCATTGGTACGCTCACTGTAGCCATTACCGAAACTGCAAGCAAAAAAAGTATGTCCGGCAGGAAGCTGTCGAAGAACAGCTTTTCCCATACTTTGATCGAGTTGCCCCGATAAACACGCGCTTGCTGCAGTGGCTTGAGAAGCAGCTTAAAGAAAGCCACACCGAAGAGATCAAATACAACACCTCAAAGCGAGAGGAGTTAAACCGGATCATCGCAACCGCCGATAGACGGATCGAGGCGGCGTATAAAGAGAAGCTCGACGGCAAGATGCCGGCGGATATGTGCAAAAAACTCATTGATGACTTTACGCGCGAGAAGGATGATGCGCTTGATGCGCTGCAAAAGTTAAGTGAGGCGCGCACGGCTTATTACGAAGCCGGCTATGCCGTCCACGAACTTGCAATGAAAGCGCAAGAGATCTACTCAAGCAAGAAAGCCACGGTGGACGACAAACGGCTGCTATTAAGCCACGTATTTACCGAGCATAGCTTGCAGGATGGCAAGATGACGCCTAACTACACGCTTGCCTTTGATTTCTTGTCGGAATGGATGCCGAAAGTAAATCCAGTATTCGTACAAACTAAAAACCTCGCGCAAGGCGAAGTTTCCAGTAAACCTTTAAGACAACCTCACGGTACCGCAAGAACTTCTTTTTCTCCGGATGCTGCTGTAACAGCATCAGAAGTCCTTGTGGGTGGATTGGCGGAACTTCGAAAGAATTATTTTCGAACCTCCGAAAACCCACATCCTATCTCACGATTCGGGGTTTCTGACCCTAAATCACGAGATCTGCTCCGGGAGCAGGACTCGAACCTGCAACCATCTCCTTACACATTATCCAATACTTTCGTATCGGGGTGGACTATATCATTATCCTTTCGGATATGGGGCGTTTCCATCAACCTTACAGTTGATGTACGAGTTTCCTCTAGTCTCTGAACCTTCCAGACTTTTTATAAAAAATCTGGCTTGGCTGCTGATTACCATAATCTTTTAGATTTTAGGCTTCCAGCAATTAACCCCATTATTCGATCTGCCTTTCGACAGAAAGCTGCGTTATGCTCCACAGGGAGCCGCTCTACCATTGAGCTATCCCGGAATTATTAAATTGTAGTAATATCATAGCAAAATTACGACAATGATTCAACGTTGAATTATTTCTTAAATTCTGTATAATTTTTTATGTTGTTTAAAAATTATCATCGGGGGCGTTGATGGCAAGACTAGAGGTCATTACAGGGCCAATGTTTTCGGGTAAAAGTGAGGAGCTTGCCAGAAGACTGCGCAGGGCAGTATTTGCAGAAAAAACCATGCTACTTGTCAGGCCAGACATTGATAATAGAAAAACTAGAAATATTTTTGATCTGATATCAAAAGATCAAAGACTAAGTGACTATCATAGATTACAAATGGCAAGAGTAGATTCCGGACGTAAACTACAAATTGAACTCACTCATTTCCACACAGAAATTCTCGCTATTGATGAGGCTCAATTTCTGACTTTTGAGTTTCTAGATCTTATTTTAGATTTATTAGAAACAGAGAAAAATAATGATTTTACAATCATGGTTTCCGGCTTGAACATGGACGCCGATGCAAGACCATTCGGAATTATGCCAGATTTAATGGCCAGAGCAGATGAGATACTCCTACTGACAGCCATTTGCACTGAAT
>CAZPLD010000013.1:0-18576 GCA_964587505.1 uncultured Candidatus Saccharibacteria bacterium
AACTTTGGAAGAAACAAAAACGGGGCAAAGCCCGCATGAAAGAAACCGGCCGGGTCAATCTGGGCCAGGATGTTTTTTTGAAGATGCTGAAGCGTTAGCAAAAACAGTGAGCTTGTCGAACTGCTGAAAAGATAATCGCTCCGCCCCCATCACTTTTCTGTCACGGTTCCTCGTCTCGGGAACAGATTCGGTATGATTGAATTGATTTAAAGCCAAAATAACAGGTAACCCACGCTTGCCTCCTCGCCACGCCAGCCTATTGCCTGTCTATCGCAGGCAGGCTGGCGGCTCGGCGCTCGACCTATTATTTTGGAAATCAATAAGTCAACCAACCTCATCTGTTTCCTCGTCTCGTCAAAGTGACATAAAAGCGATAGGGGCTGTGCTTTTACTAAAATCAACTCACCCTAAAAAAACAAAAAATGACCATTCTTGGTCAGCGAGCCCGCAATGGGCAGAAGCCAAATTACTCTTCGCGAAAATACCGCCGGGCACTCCACATATCCACGTGGCGGCCACTTTCGGTGACAACACCGAAGCCACCTTCCGACGGTTTTGCGAGACGGCCATCGTTACCAATGCCCCATTTGGACACAATCTTCTCAATACGGTTACCCACCTTGACGTGCGTAGCTTCTCTGACGTCGACCCCATCTTTCATGTCTGCCATGTTTGCACTCCCTTGTTTCGAGGCCTATTTGGCCTCCTCAAAACAAACAATACCACCTTTCGGGATAGTTGTCAAAACAAAATCGGTCCCTTGAGCATTGATGAGCGACACCCCACCCCGGTTTATTAAGCGAAGGGTATATGCCTTCAGAGAAGGCCGCGCAGGCATTATTTGCTTGGTTCTTAAATAATGCCGAGCGACAAGAAAGATTTGCCGCTGGAGCAAATCTATTCTGGTTCGATGAAGGCATGTGGCCTGAGCGAATCTTTTGGGATAAGGTGGAGCGAGGAGTTTTTTGCTATACTTAATAAAACGCCGGGACGAGGAGGAATCCGACCATGGACAAGGTAACCAATAGCGATATAAGTATCCAGATAATTCTAATTGTTTTTCGGTTTAGCATGATTATATAATAACATGAGGTTCTTAAATTCCAAAATATTTACTGCTCTGGCCGGTGTTCTTGTTTTGTGGCTTACCCTTTCTTCGGTGAACCTTAGTTCCCAGAGGAGTTTGGTTGAGAAGGATGTGAAGAATGCCGAGGCCAAAATAAATGAAGTCCAGGCCGATACCGACTATCTCAATAAATTTTTGGCTTATTTTCAAACCCCGGCTTTTCTTGAAAAAGAAGCCCGTTTGAAGTTAAATTATAAAGCCCAAGGAGAAGAAGTAGTTTTTATATACAAAGATAAGAATGTGAAAAAAGCGTCCGAGTCCGTAAGTTTTGAAGAATTATTGGGCAAAATGCCCAACTACAAAAAGTGGTTTTTATATTTGCTCGGTTATTGAGGAGCGAAGGAGACGAAATACTAAGGCCAGCAGGCCGAATGTACTAATGCGGGATTCGTATAGTGGCAATACGCGACCTTCCCAAGGTTGAGACACGGGTCCGATTCCCGTATCCCGCTCCAGGGTAAAATAAAACTGCTCCCTGAAATGGGAGTGGTTTTATTTTGTCTCTCGGGTAGAGCGAGGTCTTGAGACCTCGCGTCGGAAGTCGAAAAGCGGAGCGATGTTCTGACGACAATTGGGAGGAAGAACCGCGAGCTGGGCCTGCGACCGAATCGGCGGAAGCCGATGAGAGTTGTAGGCGACTCCCGCTACCCGCTCCAAAATAGAGACTTTTTGTAAGGTAGGTATTGACAATTAGACATCTTTTAAGTATTATCCACGCAGTTCTTGAAACCAAACTGGAGGTTATCAAAATGGTAAAGATGCTTAGAATCCTTAGCATTTCGATTATGGTGCTTGTGGGAATTGCGGTAGTTTCTGAAGCTTGTCTCTTTCTAATACATCTTGGCTCTGGCTATCAACGATATGCCGGTAGTAGAAATTATGAAGACCATTATGCCTTTGTCTATTGGAAAGATTTTGGACACGTGATTCGTTACAATTACTACAAAGACGGCACTGAAAACGCTCGTATATATACGTGGTATGATATACCACTGAAAGACCTCGAGCCAAATAATCCTGATTTTCAAAAAGTCCGCAATCTCGCTCGCAAGATTGCTCTCAATAATTTCCCCGAATACAAGTTACCTTGAGATAATCGGGATCTGATTGGCAAACAGCAAAAGTGATA
Source organism: uncultured Candidatus Saccharibacteria bacterium (assembly GCA_964587505.1). Taxonomy (GTDB): domain Bacteria; phylum Patescibacteriota; class Minisyncoccia; order 2-02-FULL-40-12; family GWA2-44-9; genus 2-01-FULL-41-26. The sequence continues at coordinate 2,256 of CAZPLD010000013.1, forward strand.
TTACTCCTTTTGCTGTTTTTTATTATTCTAAGGAATTGATTCGAGCGTCTTTTGCTGATAAACTAGGTATATAAAATAAGTCAGTCGATAACTGGAAATAGGTTCTAACGTCATCCACTAACCCGCTCCAAAGTGGATAATTAATTTTTTAAATACCCTATACTTAACACAGTTGTTTAAAACAAAGGAAGTATGATGAGGGGATTTTTCCTTGCTCTGATTGTTATTTTTTCTTGTTCTTCGGCGTGGGCCCAAGCTCTTTCAGACAAAACAGTAGACAAAAAATTCGTAATCGTGAACGGATTTATGGTTGGCGCCACCATCTTTGACGTAGAAACGACCTTTCGCGGATTGGAAAATTGCTCAAACTGCAAAGAACTCAACCCTTTGATGCGCCCATTTGTTAATTCCGGCCGGCCGGCTACTTACGCTGTAGAAACAGGCGTAAACACAGCGATAATTTACTACAGCTACAGACTGAAGGAGAACGGCAGTAAATTATGGTGGGCCATACCGTTTGCGGTCGGAGCAGTCCATAGCGTAGCCGGTAGTGCCAACCTGCGTTTTAGCACAAAATTTACCTTTTAAATGCGTTGTAAAAAGCGCATTTTTTGATAGAATAGGTTAAATATCCGATTATATGCCGGCCTAGCTCAATGGTAGAGCATTCGCATCGTAAGCGAAGGGTTCCGGGTTCAAGTCCCGGGGTCGGCTCCACTTCAACAAGTTCAGTGCAAGCAACAAAAAAGAGTCATTTATGACTCTTTAACTATTTTTTCTATTTCTTCTCTTTCCAGCGTCTCTTTCTCCATTAATGCATTGGCTATTTTTTCAAGTTTGCCAGAGTGTTTATTGATGACTGTTTCAGCGTCTTGGTAGGCTTTGTCCAATATTTTTCTGACCTCCATATCTATTTCTCTTTGTGTTTGTTCGCTTTGGTTTGACCAAGGACTGTCATTCTTTTGGTTAAAATTAACTGGTCCCAATTCGCTCATTCCCAACTCGCAAACCATTGTTCTGGCGAGTTCGCTTGCCCGTTCTATGTCATTCTGGGCTCCGGCGGTAATCCTATCAAACACTTTTTTCTCAGCTACTCTGCCGCCGAACAGGATGCTTAAATTCTCCATCAAATACTCTTGCGAAACATTATATCTGTCTTTTTCGGGGAGCTGACTGGTGATACCGAGGGCTCTCCCTCTGGGAATGATGGATACCTTATAAAGAGGATCGTTGCCGGGCATCATCACTGCAACCAACGCATGTCCTGCTTCGTGGACGGCCGTAATTTTTTTTTCTGCCTCGGTCATTACTGAGGAGAGGGATTTATTTTCACGTCCCATCAGAATTTTTTCTCTGGCAAATTCGAAGTCCTTCATTGAAACAGATTCTTTGCTTTCTTTAGCCGCGTTCAAGGCGGCTTCGTTGACTAGATTTGCCAGATCGGCTCCGCTATATCCCGGAGTCATGCGGGCTAAGACTTTCATGTCAATTTGAGGGCTAAGCGCCACGCCTCGGACATGGATAGCCAGAACCTCTTCCCGGCCCTTGATGTCGGGAAGGTGGACGCTAACTTTTCTATCGAACCTGCCGGGTCTTAGGAGGGCTTCATCTAGTTTGTCTTCGCGATTTGTGGCAGCGATGACAATAATCCCTTTTGTGCTTTCAAATCCGTCCATTTCAACCAACACTTGGTTCAACGTCTGCTCTAATTCATTGTGGCCTGTTATAGTATTGCCCGAACCCCTCTTTCCCAAGGCATCTACTTCATCAATGAATATAATGCATGGCGGATTTGCTCTTGCTTTGTCGAATAGTTCCCTAACCCTAGAAGCTCCGACTCCAACAAATTTTTCTACAAATTCTGAACCAGCCATTGAGAAAAAAGGTACATTGGCTTCGCCGGCTACTGCTCTTGCAAGCAATGTTTTACCTACCCCCGGAGGCCCGACAAGCAATACTCCCTTTGGAATTCTTCCGCCAAGCTTAGTGTATTTGTAGGGATAGCCGAGGAAGTCAACAATTTCACTAAGCTCTTCTTTGGCCTCGTCACAACCGGCTACATCCCTAAAAGTTACCGGCTTTGACTTGTCTCGCTCTTTTATTCTAGCCCTCATAAATCCTCCGATATTGCCAATACTGCTGTTCCCGCCTCCGCTGTTGACTGAATTAACCCTGCTTATTATATATAAGACAAAACCAACTATTAAAATTATTGGTAACAAATTAAGCACCATTTCCAAAAATGACGGCACTCGGTTTCGCTTTATAATTTCCGGAACGGGGTTCTGGCTCTCAAGCTTACGGCTTAAGAAAGCTGAATCGCCCTCGCCGATACTGCTTTCAAAGCGTGTTTTTCCGCCGTCTTTAGAGGCTGTAAATTCGCCCTCAACGGCGCCGTCGGGATAAATTGTTATTTTTTTGATAGTGGCCTTATCGATTTCTTTGAGGAGGTCGCTATAGATCAATGTTGTTGTACCGGGGTCCTTGAATACATATAAGAAAGAGATTGCGCTTAATATAATTAACAATGGCAACATAAGGCGGCCGACTATGTTTTTAGGATTCACACAGAACTCCACTTTGTTTTAAATGTGCCAAATTGTTTAAGATTTAAACACAATTAAAGCTACGAAGCAATACAGCCGTTGAAGTCTTTGGAAATTTTTGTAATAATAATATATGTGTTGGATTACGAGAAAAATAAGGCTCTTTTATATGTGTATTCGGGAGCCGGAGGTGTTGATGCCCAGGACTGGGCGTCAATGCTTGTGAGAATGTATCAGCGATATGCCCAGAATAAGGGCTGGGGATTTACAATCCTCAACCAATCATTTGGTGAACAAAAAGGCATCAAAAATGCTATTTGCGAGATAACCGGCGAGAACGTATACGATACTTTAAGGGGGGAGGCAGGTGTTCATCGCCTTGTGAGGATATCTCCTTTTTCAGCAAAAGGGTTGCGCCATACTTCATTTGCTTTAATTGAGATTTTGCCGGAGATAATAAGCAAAGATTTGAAAATTAACCCCAACGATCTAAGAATAGACACTTTCCGCTCATCGGGTCCGGGAGGACAGAATGTGAACAAATTGGAGACCGCTGTCAGAATTACCCATATTCCCACTGGAATTGTGGTTGTTGTTCAATCAGAGAGGTCTCAAGGCCAGAATAAAGAAAAAGCTATGCAGGTGCTTATTTCCCGCCTTGCCCAGAAAATGGAGGAAGCCAAGATAAAAGAACTTTCGGAATTGAAATCCGAAAGGCGCGAAATAGAATGGGGAAGCCAGATCAGGTCTTATGTTCTGAACCCATATCAGATGGTTAAAGACCATAGGACCGGGATTAAATCGTCCCAACCGGACAAGATTTTAGATGGCGATCTGGACAGGTTTGTTAAACAGAAATAAAGAGACAGGCAATATAGTAGTTACCTTGCTGAATTACTTGTCTCTTTATTGCTTTATTGCTCATGATTGAGTTTAAAGACGTTACTACAATTTATGACGGCGACGAGAGTGTAGAAATATTGAACGGAGTAAATTTGCATATTAAAGATGGAGAATTTGTCTCCATTATCGGTCCGGCCGGAGCCGGCAAATCAACCCTGCTCCGTCTTTTGACACGCGAGATACTGCCGTATAAGGGAGAGGTTGTTCTGGACAGTGTAAATCTTGCCGGAGTTCCTTCAAAAGCCATCCCTCTGCTCCGCAGGAAGATAGGGACCGTGTATCAGGATTTCAAGCTTCTTTCCACTAAAACCGCTTTCGAAAACGTGGCCTTTGCCATGGAGGTATGCGGAGCCGACAGGGGAGAGATAGAAAATGATGTTCCCAAGATATTGGGAATAGTCGGTTTGAGCGACAAGCTCAAGAGTTTCCCTCATCAGTTATCAGGCGGAGAAAAACAGCGACTTGCGATTGCCAGAGCTTTGATACATCGGCCGAGAATTATATTAGCCGATGAGCCGACCGGAAATCTGGATTTGGTAAATAGTTATGACGTGGTAAAATTATTGATGAAGATAAATGAACTGGGCACGACCGTTATTTTGGCTACTCACAATCGGGAAGTGGTCAATGCTATCGGGAAGCGTGTTATCAGTATAGAAAAAGGCAAGATAGTCCGTGACCAAGTCGAAAACGGTAAATACGTAATATAAGCATGGAAGATTTAAAAGCAACAACAAAAAGAGTTTTTAATGTAGGCTGGACCAATTTTAAGCGTAATTCTTATTTGAGCGTCGGCACTACGGGGGTTATGGTCTTGGTCTTGTTTTTGTTTTCCGGATTGATGTCTTTGAATTACCTCGCATCGCAAATAGTATCCAGTTTGGAGGAAAAGGTTGATGTTAGCGTGTATTTCAAAAATGATGCATCTGAAGAGGAAATAAGCAGAGTTAAAAGCGACCTTGAGTCGCTGGGTGCGGTCAAAAATGTCGAGTATGTTTCCAAGGACAAAGCGCTGGATGAATTCAAACAGAGGCATGCCGGCGATACCTTGGTTCAGGACTCTTTGGCGGAGCTAGACGAGAATCCATTGCAGGCATCTTTAAATGTAAAAGCGGATGATTCTTCCCAATATGCTTTGATTGTTACTTTTCTTGAGGGAAACAAATTCAGGAGTTTGGTAGACAAGATAAATTTTTATGAGAATGAGCAGGTTATTGCGAGAGTTCAGGCAATTTCGGGCGGACTTCAGAATTGGGGATTTTTGCTCACAATGGCTTTAGCGGCCATTGCTATTCTGGTAACTTTCAACACCATCCGTCTTACTATTTACAGCCAAAAGCAGGAGATAGAGATAATGCGTCTCGTCGGCGGTTCCAATTGGCATATCAAAGCACCGTATCTCGTTGAAGGGGGAATGTACGGGGCTTTAGCGGCGGCGGTTGTGGCGGTCATCTTTTATCCCGTGGCATACTTTATTTCGCCCAAAATCGAGACCCTGATGCCCGGTGTAAGCTTGATAGGATATTTCGCCTCCAACATCATTCAATTCATCTCACTCCTCTTCTTTATCGGAATTCTGCTTGGAGTGACCTCAAGTTTTGTGGCAATCCGGCGCTTTTTGAAGATATAGGCTTTATTTTAGAACAAATCAAACCGTTGAAAAGATGGTTTTTTTGTTGTAAAATATAAAAGCTTAATGTAGTTATTGCCGGGTGGTGTAATTGGTAACACGCATGGCTCTGGACCATGAGACTCTAGGTTCAACCCCTAGCCCGGCAGCCATGATAAAAGTAATTATTTTTGATTTAGGGGGCCCGATCGTAGATTGGGAAGAGGGTATGAATGCGGTTTACCGTAAACATGAAGATCATCGCAATTTGGAACGTGATACATTGCGTAATTTGTTCCAACAATATATAGATGGTGGACTTGTGGGCAATTTTCATTCCATTGCTCATTTTTTTGATAAAACCAGACCGACTATCGATATGACAATTGAAGAGCTTAAAAAGAAATATAAAATAGCTCTTCTTTCCAACTTCAGCAATGGCTTGGAGAATTTTTTACAGGAGGTATTCAAAATCTATCATCTTTTTGATTTGGTGGTCAGTTCATACAATGTGAAAATGAAAAAGCCCGACCGCCGTATATATGAGCATACGATTGAGAAATTGGGAATACTACCGGAAGAAGCCGTGTTCATAGATAATCTTGAGGAAAATGTTAAAGGCGCCGAAGCCGTTGGTATTAAAGGTATCATTTTTAAGGATGTTGAACAGTGTAGGTTTGATCTCAATAAGTTTCTTTCAAAATGAAAAAACTTAAAATTTTTCTTTATCATTTACTGGTCTTTATTCTCGGTTCCGTCGGTATCGTTATCTACGTTTTTAATCGCTTGGCTTCTCCTTCAAGCAATGCGGGGTTAGGCGGTCTAATTGTCATGCCGGCAATAACCCTCATTTATATAGTTATTTTCGGGGTTTTCTGCGTTATTTCGCTAATTATCTGGCTTTTGGTTGCTTATTTCCGGAACCGGAACAATAGGAAAACTAAGTCCCTAAAGTAATTATGTGGATAATATTTGCAATTAGTGCTTCAGCCGTGTGGGGTATAACATATGTTCTGGGCGAACAGATATATAAAAAAATATCTGTTATTACCTCACTCTCATTGGCGACGCTCTTAAGCGGATTCGTAATGCTCATCGTTGCTTATCTGGCTGGCTACTTAAAAAAAGATATTATAACCCTAACCACAGATAAAAGAATCTTAGGCTTATCTATTGCCGAAGCGGTGTGTTTAATGATTGCCGAACTGCTTATTGGTTTTTCTATAACAAATAAAAATGCGACTCTGTCCGGCTTAATTGAAATTTCCTATCCCATTTTTATTGCTATTTTTGCCTTCTTGCTATTTAAAGAAAATCAAATTAACCTGGCCACCACAGTAGGAGGAATAATAATTTTTTCTGGTATATTTATAATTTATTATTTTAATTCTTAATCTGCTTAGAGTCTGCTATTGTGGCATATTTAACATTAAAATCGTACCCCAAAATGGTTAAAAATATCTCAATTAGAGTATAAATTTAAGGGCTATTTTTCGGACTATTTCCAAAATAGGGTAGACAAGGCCTAAAAACAGGGGATTCAGGCAAAACTTCAAATAATGGCTGTGGATAAGGGTATTTTCAAGGTCTATCGAACTATGCTAATGTATTAGTAATAAACAAGTAGCATGGTTCATATCAAAAAAAGCAATTCCAAAGATTTCGCAATTGAGCTTCGAAAAGGGGGATATTCTTATTCAGAAATCAAGAAATTTTGTCCTGTTCCGAAATCTACCCTTTCTTACTGGTTCCGGGACATAAAATTGTCGGAACCGCAGCTGGTAAGGTTGAAGAAAAAACGGATCGAGGCGGCTCAAAAAGGTTCCAAAGCAAAAATTTTAAAAACTTCAAAAGCAGTTGAAGAAATCCAACGAACATCTGCGAGAGATATCGGTAAAATTTCCAAAAGAGAATTATGGCTGATGGGCGTTGTACTATATTGGAGAGAAAGATTATTGAACAAGAACGACAGCGATTTAAAAAAAGGAATCCGGTTCACAAGTTCTGATCCGCACATCATAAAATTATTTTTAAAATGGCTTACGGATGTGGGGGGAATCAAGAACGAAGAAATTAATTTCGACATTTTTATACCGGAGGATAAAAAACATTCGCTTAATGAATTTGTTAACTACTGGACTGATGTTACCGGTTTTACGAAAGGCAATTTTTCACGCTATTATTTACAGAAAGTTAAGGCAAAAAAACCCAAAAGAAACAGCAAAAGATCTAACTATGGATTATTGAGAATTAGAGTTAAAGCAAGCTCTATGTTGGCTCGGCAGATCTCCGGTTGGGTCAACGGAGTCCTAAAATTCTATGGAGACGACATAGATTATTAAACAATTATAAACATTTATAAATTACTTTGATAAAGCTTAACTACCCCCAAGTTAAAGGATAATAAATGATGAATTCTAAAAAGTAGATTTAAACTATTTGAAATGATATTTCGTTTATGGTACACTATGTAGTATGAATAAATATACATGGGCAGTTTTGGGAATAATAGTGGTCGTAGTTTTGTATTCGTGGTCTCTGTATAATAGTTTGGTTAAAGCAAATGAAAATATTACCGGCCAATGGGCTCAAGTTGAGACCCAATACCAAAGACGGTTTGATTTGATACCAAACCTGGTTAATTCAGTGAAAGGCATTATGGTTCAGGAACAAAAGGTGTTCGGCGATCTGGCCGAAGCCAGAACCCGTTATGCTGGAGCCGCTAATGTGGATGATAAGGTCAAAGCCGCAAATGATATAGAAAATTCTCTCGGCAGATTGCTTGTTGTTATGGAAAACTATCCCCAGCTTCGTTCTTCGGAAACTGTTCTGACTTTGATGGCCCAGCTTGAAGGCACGGAAAACCGGATAGGCGTGGAAAGAAGCAGGTTCAATGACACGGTAAGAACTTTCAACACAAAAATAAAAAGATTTCCGGCGAATGTTTTTGCCCGTCTCTACGGATTTAGCGAAAAGGCCTATTTTGAATCTCAACCCGAAGCTGAGAAAGTTCCAGGAGTTAACCTTTAACTCGTCTCAAATTCTTTATGACCCGGATGCTTAAAATACTAAGCGTTGTGTTTCTCTTGATTCCGTTTGTTGTCTTGGCTTATCAGAATCCCGGCAACCCAACCAGTTTCGTGAATGATTTTGCGGGAATACTTACGGCAGAGCAGAAGCAATCATTGGAAACCAAAATCAGCGGTTTCGAAAAAGATACCAGCAACGAGTTGTCGGTAGTTACAGTCCCTAATCTCGGCGGAGACACAATTGAAAATTTTGCGGTAAAGCTTTTTGAGGACTGGAAAATCGGTAAAAATAAAAAAGACAACGGTGTTTTGCTTTTAATTGCCCGCGACGACCGCCAGATGAGGATAGAGGTCGGATACGGCTTAGAAGGAGCTCTGACCGATGCCCAGAGTTTTTGGATAATACAAAATGTTTTAAAACCGGCTTTTCAAAAAGGAGATTACTACGGAGGAATCAACGGCGGAGTGGACAGTATCATTTCAATAACAAAAGGAGAGTTTAAGCCGGATATAAACTCAACCGGCAATGGCGGGATGAACATTGACTCTGTTTTCCTCATGCTTTGGGTGTCGTGGATATTTTTTGTGTGGATGGGAAGTGTCTTGGCCCGTTCCAAATCTTGGTGGGGCGGGGGAATTGTCGGCGGAGTAATTGCTTTTATCGTCGGTCTCGGATTTACTTTAATTTCCGGTTTTGTTTCAGCTTTAGTTTTGATACCTTTGGGTCTTTGGTTTGATCATTTTGTTTCAAGAAGATACACCATTGCTAAAGAAACAGGCCAGCTATTACCTTGGTGGATAGGAGGCCGTAGGGGCGGTTCAGGATTTGGCGGAGGGGGATTTGGCGGTTTCGGCGGCGGCCATTCCGGCGGCGGCGGTTCCTCGGGAAGCTGGTAATTACGTCTTGTTGACAGATAAGTTAAAGTAATGTAGTATTACCCTTGTCTTAAGTGGGTACCGATATTCTGTCGGTATGCCAAAGGGGAGGCAAAGTTCCATGACAACTGTAGCGGTTACACACAGCACCACAAATGGGCAAAAAGTTGCACACCGAAAGACAAAGTTACATTCGGTCGCGTGGCTTGAACGTGAGTTGTCCGAAGCGAGAAAGGATTTGGGTCTTGCCGGTGAGCGGCTCGATGCGACACGTATCGAACTCTCTGAAGTGAAAGATGCTCGCGACGCTCAAATTCAGGGTCTGCAAGAACTGGTGGTTCGGCGAGATGACGCGTTGACACAGAAGAACGACGCGCTGACCCGGGCGCTCAATGAGCGTGATGACGCTAGAAGTGAGCGCGACGAGTATTTTCGTGCGATAACCGAGGCAAGAAAGGATCTTCGGCGCGTTCAGGAAGCTCTCACGGACCTCATCAAAGAGAACCGTGACAACTTCAACAAGGCACGCCGTAAGGGCGATATCGCAGCGGTTCTTGCCTCTTGCCTAATTTCAGCAACTGGCGAAGCGCCAGCTGAAACTCTTCTTAGATTCTCCGATGCTGCTGAACAGATGGATGTTTCTTCGGACATCATTGAAGATATCGGAGTTGCTCTTAAGCGGGGTTACAATGCACAGGTCAAGCAGATCATCGATGCCACTAGTGCGGCAATGGAAACTTCTCAACCAAACATTGGCGATGAATTCAGTGAGGAGTTCCTCGAAAACTGGTCGGGGTACTAATAATTAATCTTTTTTCAGAGCCTTGCGCAATGCGCAAGGCGTTTTTATATCAAAAAACGGTCATCGTGACCGTTGTTTTAGTAATAGATCTACTGCTTTCCGCGGATCCCCGCCTTTTTTTCTTAGCTTTGTGGCAAGACGGGCTAAATCATGACTTGTCAGGGTGTCGGTAACCTCGATGGCATTACTAAGCCACTTTGGGAAAAGGATCTTCTCTTTTGAAGACCTCATATTTCTCTCTATCAAGACAATTCCCCTAAGCGGTGCTTGATAAATGTCGACGTACCACAGTCCGAGTACCAGTCTTTTTTTTCTTAAGAAATGACGGCAGGCCGTCAGTATAATTTTAGCTATTTCCAGCGTGATGGCGCATTCATACTCGTCTCGTACTAACCCTTTGCCAAGTTTTATGGCCAAGAAGGCTTCCCAGCCGTCACATATCCTTACCCTGAAGTTTCTGCCGTTGCGTCTCGTTTCAATATATCCTTGAACGATATTTATTTTTCGGCTTGGCTTTGGCAGATTTTTCGCCAAACTTCGCATCAAAAACCTCCGCTCGATTTCTTTTGCCAAGAGAGGCCTTTCAAAGTTCTACATGGCAAGACAATACCACACTTTAGCAGAGTAGGCAAGATAAAAATCATACATTTTTATTATCAACATATTGTCTGGCTTGTTTCGGTGTTATTATGTTGAGGTGAAAAAAGAGAAAATTATTATAATTTCACTTTTAATTTCCGGTATTCTTGGGGTTTTTTACTCGGCCCATTGGGATGTTGGTGGTATGGCCAGTATGTGGCCTAATGGCGAAAAAGAATTTTCTGAACCGATTGATATCGTTTGGCGCGGAGAAGTTATTTCAACAATGGCCGGCGGTTCTTGTATGGGGCTAAAGGGTGATTTTAGTAATTATCAATGGGCTGTGGCCTGTCTTCCCAACATGAATTCCAGCGAATTATGGAAATTTGAAGGAGTGGTTACGGTTACAGGAAAATGGCTCGGCATTACCTGTGCTTATAAAAACACTATCTTCGGCGAATGTGTTCCAGATGTCAGTATAGATATTATTAAAATGGGGCCTATACAATAAATCATATATCCGCTATAACGTATTCAAGTTCTTTTAATTTTAAACATCAGGATATAAATGAATCGCAAGTACAAGCGGCGTCTTGTTAAAGCGATGTATAAGATAAACGACTTCCCGGCTCTTGATGAATATGGCTCGAAGATTTTTGGGCGTCCCATTGAGGGGAGTTGGAAACTATTTAGGAATATTGTCAGAATGTCGGTTGCTGATATTTGGAGGTGGAGCGACGAGTGGGAACGGGCAAGTTATCCGTACATGGTGAATGTTCCAACTTTTGACGAGTTTGCAACTTTTTTACTCCATGAGGTTACGCACGGCTGGTGTTATTTTCTGAAGAACAATTCGTTGTCGCAGGATTATCCGACTGGTGTTGACGAGGAACAAGTTTGTTGGGACATTAGCAAGTTGGTATGTGAAGGTCTCGGCATTTCTTATCAAAAGGAGTTGGCTGAATTGTCCCATCAATTTCATCTTTATCTTCTTGCGCATGTTAACGATGCAGAGCTCGCACAGCTAGAGGAAAAAATGCCGGAACATCTCCGGTGGCCCAAACCCAAATAGTTATGAACAAACGAGCTTTGCGCTCGTTTTTTTGTTTTGTTAGAATGAGGATAATATTTTATTAAACATGAAGTACCTCGCAGACTTATTAGAAAAACACATTGATTTTCACTTTTCTTTGGCGCTGATTGCTATTTTTGGAACTGCAATGTCTTTATATTTGCAATTTAGCGCAGCCAATACCGAGTTTGACACCCTTAACGCTTCGGTGTATTCGGTGGTCAAAAATCAGGGCAATAATTTGAGGGAAAACGCATCACTCAATTACGAGCTTGATGAAATAGAAAAGTCATTGGATGCCTTGCATTTAAATTAAAAATTATTTAATATTATACACATGAAAAAACATATCATTTTTTTAGTATTAGCCGGTGTTTTGTCAGTGGGTTATTTAGCTTTAGCTGAAGAGGGCAATGTTGAGTCTACCCCAAAGGTTTCGCCATCAGTGAGAGTCCAAGCAAAAGAGCAGAAAGACCAGCTTCGGCTGGACGTTAAAAGCGTCAAAGATGATGACGTTAAAAATGCTGCCACAAGTCTAAAAGCTAAGGCCGAGAAGGAAAGGGAGCAGCTTAAAAAAGAGGCGGAAACAATGAGAGAAGATATCAAAAAACGCAAAGAAGAGTTCAGTGAATCTTTAAAAATAAAAAGAGAGGCATTGAAGGATGAAATAGAAGCTAAGAGAGAAGATCTTAAAAAGCGTCTGGAAAAAATAAAGGATGAACGTAAAAAAGAAACCGTGGAAAGAATTGACCAGCGGATGGATGCCTTGAATGAAAAAATGACGCAGCACTTTTCTAACGTGCTGGATAAGCTCGAACAAATGCTGGTCAGGATTAGCGAAAGAGCCGACAAGGCCTCTGCTGAAAGAGGGATTGATGTTTCGGCTGTTCGTTCGGCAGTAGATAAGGCCAATACCGCCATAGCTTCAGCCCGCTCGGCCATAGAAACTCAGTCAGGAAAGACTTATACAATTAAAGTTGCTTCTGAAGCTGCATTAAAGACCGACGTCGGCAAAGCCCGCCAAACTCTCAACGCCGATTTGGCCAAAACAAGAGATGCGGTAAAGGCCGCCCAATCGGCAGTTAAAGATGCGGCAGTGGCACTGGCCCAGCTTGTTGTGAAGCCCAAGGTTTCGCCATCGCTGTCAGTATCGCCTTCGGTTACGCCCACAGCAACTCCAACTGAATAATATTAGTTAAACAAATAATATGGAAAATACACAAAACAATATGACGGATTATTCTTCGGGTGATAACAAAAAAACAGTTTTAATTACAGTTATAGCCGGGGCATTGGTTTTAGGCGCTTTGGTGTGGTGGATGAGGGGAGCATCAACTCTGCAACAAGTTCAAACAAGCCCTACGCCTGACGCCGAAGCTGCTGCGATTAGTCAGGATTTAAACAATATTGATGTCGGAGATTTGAATGCGGAGTTTGAGGCGATAGACAAAGACCTTCAGGGTCTATAGTGTTTATAAAAATGATAAGGCGGTCGCTTTAGGCGACCGCCTTTTGTGTCGGGTCGGCCGGCAATCAGTCGATGAAGCTGTGCCGATTACACTTGGTCTTCAAGCCGAAGAACCCTCCTGGCCGGTAGGTGTGCGCGTTGTCGCGCGGCGTGCATTTCGGACAGATAGGCCACATCCGCTCCTCGTATTTTTTGGCGATGAGCGCCAGGATGAACAGACAGACCAGCGAGAACTTGAAGTAAGCGACGACGAACGCAACCACGATTGTCTCCATGACCTCGCTCCTTGGAAAAAGGGAACTACCCCTATAATTATATACCCCAAAACACCCCAAAGTCAAGTTTAAGCAAAAGGCCTTTTTAGATTTTCAAAAATTTGATAGGGTAGAGACATGGTAAAAAAGCCCAAACCAAACAAAAGACCCTCATGGGACGAGTATTTTCTTGAAATAGCAAAAGTAGTTTCAACGCGTTCCACTTGCGACCGAGCCAATGTCGGAGCGGTGATTGCCAAGAACAAAGTCATTTTGTCCACCGGATACAACGGCGCACCCCGCGGTTTGCCTCACTGCGATGATGTCGGCCATGAGATCGCAGGCGGCCATTGCATAAGAACCATTCATGCCGAAGCAAACGCAATTGCCCAAGCGGCCCGCAATGGAGCTCCCATAGAAGGCGCAACTATTTATCTGACCATTTCGCCCTGCTACGATTGTTTTAAGATGATGATAAACGGGGGTATAAAAGAAGTAGTTTACAAAGAGTTCTACATGTCCCGCTATGGACTTTCCAAAGCAGTTTTAGAACTATCCGAAAAAACAGGAGTCAAAATCACGGCATACAAAAAGACATAAATATGTTAAAGTATTTAACATGACAGAATTAAACAAAAATTTGCCTCGAGACGTTTTTCTGTACCTGTTGTCTATAGTTACTCTTGTGGCCAGCGCCGTCAGTTTTGGCGTTCTGGTTTTTCAGTATATTAATGTTTATTTCCCCGACTTATTAACTGACTATTATTTCTCGCCCTCATCTTACTATAGTTCTATCAGGCAGGCCTTGGCGACCCTGATAGTTATTTTCCCGGTATATATCTGGGTTTCAAGGTTTTTGAAAAAAGATGTTGATGAAAATCCCGAAAAGCGCGAGCTTAAAATAAGAAAATGGCTTTTGTATTTAACAGTTTTTGTGGCGGCATTGGTAATCATCGGCGACTTGGTCACCCTTATTAATACCTTCTTGAACGGAGAACTGACCATGCGGTTTATATTAAAAGTTCTGACGATATTGTTTATAGCCGGTTCCGTATTTTCATACTACTTCTCTGAATTAAGAGAATTAAGGACCAAAGGTAAAAAGAGTTTAGATTGGATAGGTATATACAAATGGATTGTGGTTGCCGTGGTTATTTTGGCTGTTGGATTCGGGTTTTATGTGGCCGGTTCGCCCCAAAACCAAAGAACTGTGAGATTCGATGAAAGGCGGGTACAGGATCTTTCTTCCCTGCAGAGCCAGCTCATCAATTATTGGCAAAAAAAGAGTGAACTGCCCCAGAATCTGGACCAGATGGCGAATGATATTTTGGGCATAGTAATCCCGAGAGACCCCAAGACAGGCGTGTCTTATGAATATTCCAAGCTTGGCAGTTTGAAATTCGAGCTTTGCGCGATGTTTGAAACTTCCAGTTCTGACCAAAATACTTCCGGTCCCAAAGCTGTCCCCATGATGTATCCGTACCCAGGAGGCGAAATGCAGACTTGGCAGCACAAGGCCGAAAGAACATGTTTTCAGCGCACAATCGACCCGGATCTATTCCAACTTGAAAAGCCAAGGCCACTCTGATAACATATTCGGATGAATACAAAAACTGTTTTTGCGTTTACGTTAATAATAATTTTATTCGGTATTGCCGCCTTTGTTTTTTACAAAAAAGGCAGCAATAGTGCGCAGGAGGCTAATGTCGGTTTGGATCTGCAGGCCACTTCGACTCCGTCTCCGACCGCTGCTACAGAAAATACTATGACTACAATGGACAACGGCCTTAAAATTCAAGATTTAAAGGTGGGCACCGGTCCTGAAGCCAAAGCAGGGGATACAATATCCGTAAATTATATCGGTTCTTTGGAGAACGGTACCGTATTTGATGCATCTGCCAATCACGGCGGACCGGCAACTTTCCAGATCGGAGTCGGTCAGCTTATTAAGGGCTGGGACATTGGTATTCCGGGAATGAAAGTTGGCGGAAAACGAAAACTCGTTGTGCCCCCCTCGCTTGGATACGGTTCACAAAATATAGGCAATGGAGCAATACCCCCCAATTCAACTCTTGTTTTTGAAGTCGAACTCATGGCCGTTCAGGCTCCCCAGCGGTAGCCAATTGCTTAATCTTTCTAAGAGGACTACCATTAGCCCAAGTTCTTTAATTTGAGGACAATTATGGGCAAAAGACTTATGGCGCTTTGCCTTGCCTTTTCGGTGTTAGTTAACTTACTGATGGTCGGGCTTGTAATATATATGATAAAGAAAAACCCCGTTTTTACCGGTGATTATACCACCGAGAACATCAATCTTGTGGCCAGGATACAAAGAGCTAATTTTCTTGGCTATGTTCTTAAAAAACAATTTGAAATAGACGGAGGCAAGAATTTACCAACTATAATTTCCCAATTGGCACAGAATCCAAATCCTCAGTTGTGGATGTCTGGAGAGCTTAAAATGAATTCTCGGTCATTTAATATTTTAACAAGAGAAGAAACTGAAGCTGTAATTGCTCACGAATTGGCACATTTGATTCTGGAGCACTCGCCTCAAGGGCAGGACCAAGAATCGGACATGAAAGAAGAGATCGAGGCAGACAAGTTCGCTGCCAGATATGTGAGCCGGCAAGCCCTTATCGGTGCAATAGAAAAATTGTCTCAAGACGAAAGCGAAAAAATAACAAGGACAAAAGCGATAGTAGAATAACGGGACAATACCCGTTTTTTGTTTTAAAATTAGCATATGGAAGAATTTAAATTTCCCGAAGGATTTAAATGGGGGAGCGCCACATCAGCTCACCAGATTGAAGGGGATAACCACAATGATTGGTCCGAGTGGGAAAAAACAAGGCCTCCGGAGTTCCGTTCGGGCAAAGCCTGCGATAGCTACAACCGTTACGAGGAGGATTTTGATATTGCCAAGAGTTTGAACCAGAATATTCATCGCTTCTCGATAGAATGGTCCCGCATTGAGCCGAAGGAGGGGAGATTTAACCACGAAGCTATGCATCATTATATAAATGTAGTCAAGGCATTGAGGGAGAGGGGGATTGAGCCGATGATTACTCTCTGGCACTTCACAAATCCAGTTTGGTTCGCTGAAAAGGGAGGGTTCCTAAACATTGATAGTCCGGAAATATTTACAAGATACGTAAAGTATGTTGTGGATAACTTAAAAGA
>CAZPLD010000014.1:0-17044 GCA_964587505.1 uncultured Candidatus Saccharibacteria bacterium
CGACAGAAGAACCCGCCGTGGTGAGGACAAGTGGAGATTGCCGCTGGAGCAATCGGAACGGGCTGAAATAAGGTGGTGGGCGAAGCAATTGCTATTTCAATTATTTATGCTAATTTAGCTGTATCGTGCCGAACAAATACTACAAAAAGTTTATCAGGATACCGCCGTCGGAGAGTATAGACATCAGAAACATCATGCCTATAGTCCACCATCCGCTTTTCCAGCGTCTCCTGCACATCTTTCAGTTAGGGGCTAATCTGTGTGTTTTCCCAGGTGCATCCCATAACCGTTTTGAGCATTCGCTTGGTGTTTACGGCAAGACGTCTCTTTTTTGCGAACGTCTGGCGCGGGAAGGTTTTCTTACTCGATATCAAGCTAAAAACATCTCTCTTTTCGGGCTTCTTCACGACATAGGCCACGGCCCGTTTTCTCATGTTATTGAAGGGGTGACTCCGGTAAACGGAGATGAAAATGAAAACGGCCTTGTTGTGCTTAAACATTTTAAGAAGGAAATAGAGCAAAGCGGAGGAGACTACGACTTCATCAGGAAAATATCAGCTCACAAAAGCCCATTCTATAAAATAGTGATGGATAAAAATCTCGGCATGGATAAACTGGACTACCTCGAGAGGGACGTCTATCATACAGGATTCGGCCAAAGGCCGGACATTAAAAGTATTTTTGATTATTTAAGTTTTATCGATGACAAGTTGGTCATAGATAAAAAATCGCTTGAAGCCGCAAAACAAATGCAGCGCCTTTACATCTATATGTATAAGGAATTTTATCTTCATAAGTCTTCCCAGATAAGCCAGCGGTTCTTGGAAAAAATGATTGCGATATGGATAAAGTTGGACAAAATGGATTCGAGCAAGCTTTGGATGATGAATGACGACGAATTGCTGGCCCATATTTACATGCACAAAGATCTTGTTTTGCAGTTTCTCTACCAATCTTATGTAAACAGAAATATGCCCAAAACAGGATTGGTTATAAGACTAAAGAACCGCCAATCAAAAGAAAGGATAAGTGGTAAAAAAATTAAAGTCATAGGCGAAGATAAATCATTTTTTGAAAAATTCGCAAAACACTCGTCTTTTGGGGAGATCGAAAAATTGGAAAATTTAATCGGCCAGGCCCTGAAAGTAGAATCATATAAAATAGTTGTTGTCCCGATGATCACCCCTTGGCGTTTTGTGCCGGAGGACATATTTTACCACGATGATGGCGACATATTTTCTTTGAAAAAAACCCACCCTGACTATTTCGAAGCGATGAAGCAGGAGGCCGATGACTATGTGGCCGTAAGAGTTTGCGTTATCGGAGACAGAGGTATAATATATAAAAATTCCGAGCTTATTCACGAGCTCATTAAAAAGTATCCAGGAGGCGGCAAGTGAGCGAACAATTGACCTGCGACCACACTTCGGTCGGAGCTTTGGCAAGAGATTTTGAAGGCAAAATTCTGCTTATTGAGCGGAAGAAATTTCCTTTTGGCTGGGCTCCGCCGTCAGGACACTTGGATGGCAAGATTTATCCGGTTGCCTGTTTTGATGAATTCGAAGAAGAAACTGGGCTGAAAGTTGTTGGCCACCCAAGTCCGGTTACGCTATTTAAGCCGACGAAATATTTTAAGTGCCGGCGAGGGGGACAGTATCATATTTGGCAGATATTTGAGGTGAGATGGCAGGGCGTATTAAGGCCAAACCAAGACGAAACCATGGATGCGAGGTGGTGTTCGAAGGAGGATTTAGAAGAGTTAGCTGCTAAAACTTTGTCTTATCTTGAACAAGTTAAACAGGCAAAACTCCTGCAGGAAGAATTGTGCCAAGCCATGTTGAAAAATATTGAAAAAGAGTGGCAAGACAATCCCGGCCTTGAACCCGTCTGGTACGAGTTTTTCAAGGAGTTGAAGATTATCCCCTAAGGGGATTTTTTTATTGTGAAAGATGAATTTTCGTGGTATATTATCACGTCAGGCAATACACTTATTTTATCTTTTTAGCGGAGCGGATTTTAACCAAATCCGAGACGCGAGGATGAAGCTGTAGATTGTTCTACTGCGAAGACGAGTAACGAAGGATTTGGTTAAAATCAGCCCGCCTTCAGAAGGAGCTGAAAGAATAGCCGATTTCCATTGTCTCTCCTCCTCGACATAGAACAATCTATGTCTTCGTCGTCGTTTCGCGGGCTCGGCTATTCTTTCAAGCTCTAAAATGATAAAATAAGTGTATTGCCTGACGCCCACTATGCGCCCATAGCTCAGTTGGTAGAGCAGCTCCCTTTTAAGGAGACGGTCGTTGGTTCGAATCCAACTGGGCGCACCAATTAAATTAAAAACGGGTCACGAAGACCCGTTTTTAATTTAACTTCGCCAGAGAGAGTCAACTGCTTGACTCTCGGTTGGATTCGAAAGCCGGAGCCATGTCGCATGAGCATTTGGCGAAATGCGACGGCGAGGCAAGGCCTAAAACCGAGCAATCGGAAGATTGCGAGAGTTATAGGCGAATCCAACTGGGCGCACCACGTTTTTCTCTTTATAAAACATAGCTTACTTTTTGAGCACGATTTACTTTGGAACTTTTTGATGGTTAAATAAGAATATGGAAAAATTCGATAGTCAAAAACATGGCAACCTAACCGAACACCTACCATTCTCTTATTTTAGCACCAATGTTCACCTTGATTTTGCGGCATATATATTTGAAAGAAATGGCGAACAACTAATAGTCCAGCAAGATATTTTGTATCCAAATGATTTTCCATCAATCTTCCTGCCTCACAAAAAAGAGAATTGGGCTAACTGCTCTGTACTATTTACTTCACACGAAGATAGAGAACATGTAAAAAAAGAGGGTATTCCAGTTATGGTGGAGACACCGGTAGGTTCAGAGTTTTTTTATTCTACAGATGACTTTGTTAATCCAAAAGGCAATATAAAAAACAGGATAAATAAATTCTCCAGTAGTTATGAGTACTCGCTAAAAAATACATGGGACAAAGAAGGCATTATTTCATTTTATAATTTCTGGAAAAAACAAAGAACCCACGAGAGCTTTACTTTTGGAGAATCCGAGGAGTTTTTCATGTTTTGCTTGAACAATTTAGAGAAACAAAATATCCAACAGGTATATGTTGAAATTGAGGACAAACTTGCCGGGCTGGCTTGGGGGGTTTGCCTGAAAGATAACTGGGTCGGTTTACATCTTAAAGTAGATTATCAGTATACTGGACTGAGCAGGTTTCTTCATTCGGAGCGGGCTAAGTTGTTTAGTGAATGCGAGATGTTCAGCCTTGGCACGGGAGCTCATGATTTAGGCATAGAAAGCTATAAAGAAGACTTGGGGCCAATTAAAACTATAAACTACGCATATATTTTAACTGGTTCAAAAATATGATTGAAAAATCAGATAGGCTCTTGGCTGAAAAAACTGAAGGCGAAAAAAATATTGAATTCCTCGTCAAAGACATAGAGGGCCTTCTTTCTGTTGAAAGTCCTTCAGGACAAGAATCCGGGTTACGAGATGCTCTTGCAGAAAAATTAGAAAAACTGGGATGTGAAACAAAGGTAGATGAGAAAGGAAACCTTTGGGTGGAATCTCGCGAGAAAGCAGAGGGTAAGATACTCCTCAACGCTCATCTGGATAGAGTTGGTTCGGGCACTATAAAAAGAGAAGGAAACAAAATAATTGGACGACTGGATGACACTCTTGGCATATCAGTTATTTTGTCACTACTAAAAGAAGGGTACAGACCCTCAATAGTTTTCACGGTTGAAGAGGAATCAGTAGAAGAAGTTGTTGAAGGTGGCGAGAAAAAATTAAAAAACAGAAAATTGCCAAATGGCATATATAATGCCGGGGCTCGTTATGCCGCCGACAAACTATGGAAAAGCGAAAACAAACCAAAACTAGTGGTAACTATTGACGTTACAACTATCGGAAGGATAGGAGATGGTCCTATTGTTTACACATCATCCGGCTTACACACCCCAGGGAAACAATTCTATTTTAGACCGGAGATAATTAAAGAAATTGCTAAAGTGATCAACCCGGAACATATAGGAGTTCGCTATGTAGAAGGCAATGCCAATGATTCAATAGAGTTTACCTTCGTTCCAGATCTTGGGGTCAGCACCGTCGAGGTTCCAATAGAAAATCCTCATAGTAACGATGAGACTGCTCAAATTGGGGACATAGAGAAAGCAATGAAGATTATTCGGGTAATCTTACAAAAATCAGGGCAAATTTAGAATCATTGTTCCTAAAGCCGTTCCAACTTCATCCAACTGGGCGCACTATTGACTTTAACTGCTCAATTTAACATAGTATTTCTAACTTCGTTCTTTGAGAGGATTGGCCATGAGAACCCAGAGAGTTATCGCTCTTGCTATTTGTTTTCTAACTCTTATTTGTATTGTGAGCGGTTTGATTATTTGGAAAAACGCAAACCAAAGACAGATTCCAGATCTGCCGGATGTTAGTGCTACCGAAGAAGTAGAAAAGGAGATGAAATCCCTCAATAAAAAATTGGAAGAACTAATGCGCATAGCCGATGGCATGGGGAACCTCCCCCCTCCAACTAACGGAGTTATAAGTTCTTATCATAAAAAATATCCCAAGAAGAACTATGAAGATTCTCATATACAAGACCTGGATCCCAAAGAGGGACTGGTCTTGGTTCAGACCATAGATAGCAAAATATCCATCATTTTCAAGCCGGCTCCGGAGAATTTTGAAAAGTTCAGCATTGGTTCGATTGCTCCGGTTACGTTTGAATGCACCAAAAAAAAGAAGGGAAAATGTGATTTGGACTATCCCTATAAATTGTTTATTTCAAATGCCCCCGTTGAACTAAAAAAGTTCATCCCACCCAAAAAGTAAACGGCGAACCATCGCCGTTTTTTAATTTGAACAAACCTCCCGAGGGTGTTATGTTTAATGTATAAATTCTCCATATGGTCACAAAAAACCAAAAAGTCAAATACGCCAAGTATCAGGCAGAAACCATATATATTGGCGAGTCCATTGACCTGAAAAGGGTTCAGGAGAGCGTAAAGCAATACTCATACTTGAACAGGGACGACCCCTTGGTAATTAAGCTTCTCAAGGACCAGTATGCTGTTCTGACTAAGTTTGGAACGGTAACTTTCTGGAATGTTCCGGGCCGTTTACGTCAGCAGTTTCTGGCTGAGGTTCAACCATATGTCAAAAATAAAAAAGAGCATTACCCGTATGACGAGGATACCAGAGTTCTCATCGGCGGTGGTGTAGAAAAAGTAACTTTTGAAAAAGTTTATTCGGCGCACCTTAATGTAGAAAAAATAAAAATAATTTCCTATGTTCTGTCCCAATCGGTTGCTCTTGAGAGATACGAAGACGACATTGAAAGGAATCTGTCGGAATTTGAGATGGTCGTTGATAATTTAAAAACAAAAGGGAAAGCACTATTTTCAGAAAAAAAGTTATTGAAGCAGATCGGCAGAGTTTTCTCGGTCAAACAGACAACCGTTGTCCACCTTGCTTTATTTGATAAACCAGAATCGATCTGGGAATCGCCGGATCTGGAGACGCTGTACAACAGGATGAGTTCGGAATATGACCTGAAGGTCAGATTCGATGTTCTTGATAAAAAGATAGATTATCTTTCGGATATTTCTAAAATGATGATGGAATTTCTTGCCGAAAAAAGAAATGCTTTTCTGGAGACAATAATAATAGTTTTAATTATTTTCGAGATCGGTCTTTGGTTCCTGCCTCCATTTTCAGAGGTGTGGACCTATTTATCCAAAATTTTTTAAGACATGAAACAAGAAACACCGAAATTATTGCGAGTGGGAGTTTTAATGGGCGGGCCATCTTCAGAACATGAAGTTTCTTTAAATACCGGCCAGAATGTTATTGATAATTTGGATAAAACAAAATATCAGCCAATTGTTGTTAAAATATCCAAAGCGGGCAAGTGGTTTTTAAATGGAAAACCGGCCAGTCAGTCCGAGGCGTTGAAGGGCCATGATGTTGTTTTTAACGCTCTTCACGGGACATTTGGCGAGGACGGCAAGGTTCAGGGTATTTTGGAGCATAGTGGAATCAAACATACCGGTTCCGGAATTGCCGGCTCAGCAATTGCTATGGATAAATTCCACAGCCGGGAAATTTTTAAACTTGCTGGATTTAACGTTCCCCGGACAATGAAATTAAAGAAAGGTGAGAATTACATGGCTCATCTAAGTTTTTTCATAAACAAAATAGTTAAACTTCCTGTTGTAGTAAAACCATATTCGAACGGTTCATCTGTCGGGGTGCAAATAGTTGAGGATTTAAACAAATTAGAGAAAGCGGTTGATTCAGCTTTCAAGCTGGACAAGTTTGTTTTGGTTGAAGAGTTCATCAGGGGCAGAGAATTGACCTGCGGAGTTTTAGAGGGATTTACAAGTCAGACTTGTAATAGTGGTGAAATTGGGGCGTTGCCGGTAACGGAAATTATTCCCGTAAAAAACCATAAATTTTTTAACTACGACGCCAAGTACAAAACCGGCCATTCCAACGAAATAACTCCGGCGCCTCTTGATGAGGTTCTGACCAAAAAAGTTCAAGACATCGCTGTCCGGGCTCATCAGGTTTTGGGATGCAGCGGATATTCGCGGACAGATATGATATTAAAGCAGGGCAATGGAACTATCTATGTCCTTGAAACAAATACTCTTCCTGGACTAACAAAAAACTCCCTTCTTCCCAAAGCCGCCCAAGCCGCCGGTTTGACATTTGGCCAGTTGCTGGATAAGATAATCGGCAGTTCTTTGGCTTAGTGGAGAAATAATAATGTTAGATAGACTGGTCTTTTTATTGATTTTTGCAATGATCTTGCTGGGTTCTGTAGTTGGCTTGCCGTTAATTTGGAAAGATGGCAGAAAAAAGACTGTTTTCATGCTCATTGTTTTAATTGGAACTTTTTTTATTTATGAGGCCAACTATTTCTTATCTCACAGCAGTTTTTAAATCGGACCTTTGTCCGGTTTTTTTGTTTTAGTTTACTAGAGCGACACCTCTATCCCAAAGAAGAACGTTCGCAGGCGGGTAGCCGAGAGAGAGCAAAAACCCAGCAGGGTTTTATGCGGTCTGATTTGGGATAAGGTGGAGCGGTATTTTTATTTGCCTGTCTATGTTTTTGTGATACTATTTGAACATGGAACGAACTCCTGTTTTAAATGTGAAAGATTTGGTTGGGCAGTCCGTCAATCTTTACGGCTGGGTTGCGACAAGACGCGACCACGGCAAGATTATTTTTATCGATTTGCGCGACCGAAGCGGAATTGTCCAAGTTGTCTTCACGCCTTCAAGTAAGGATTACGCCACCGCTTCTGAACTCCGCTCGGAGTGGGTTTTGCGTATTAAAGGCCAGGTCAAAGCTCGTCCCGAAAAAATGATTAATGCCGAGATAGAAACCGGCAAAGTTGAAATAGAACCGGAAGAAATGGAA
Source organism: uncultured Candidatus Saccharibacteria bacterium (assembly GCA_964587505.1). Classification (GTDB taxonomy): domain Bacteria; phylum Patescibacteriota; class Minisyncoccia; order 2-02-FULL-40-12; family GWA2-44-9; genus 2-01-FULL-41-26. The sequence goes on from CAZPLD010000014.1 coordinate 7,480, forward strand.
GTTCTAAACAGATCTAAAACCCCGCCGTTTCCGTTGGATACCGACGGCTATGAGATAGGCGAGGAGTCGAGGATGAAATACAGGTATTTGGATTTACGAAGACAGAGAATGGCAAAAAACCTGACGGTAAGACATGAGATAATCATGTTCATACGCAACTGGCTTAGTGAGCGAGGATTCATTGAAGTGGAAACTCCGATACTCACCAAATCTACTCCGGAAGGAGCAAGGGACTATGTCGTGCCTTCGCGTCTTTATTCCGGCAATTTTTATGCCCTGCCCCAGTCGCCACAGCAATACAAGCAGCTATTAATGGTGGCCGGTCTGGAAAAATATTTTCAGATTGCGAGGTGCTTCCGGGACGAGGATACAAGGGGAGACCGCCAGCCGGAGTTTACACAACTGGACTTGGAGATGAGTTTTGTTGAAAGAGAAGACGTGATGGAACTGAACGAGAAGCTTCTCATAGATTTAGTTAAGAAAATTTATCCCAAAAAAGAAATTCAAGAGATTCCTTTCCCGAGGATGACTTATAAAGAGGCGATGGAAAAATACAAAACCGACCGCCCCGACATAAGAAAGGATAAGGACAATCCAAAACTTTTGGCTTTTTGCTGGGTTGTTGATTTTCCGTTTTTTGAGCGAGTTGAAAACGAGCGAAATCCTGAGCCTGTCGAAGGGTTGGGCAGTAGTTCGACAAGCTTACCACAAACGTCTAACGACGTTTGGACATTCACACATAATCCATTTTCAGCTCCGAAGCCGGAATATATGGGCGATTTGATGAACAAAAAAAATATAGGCGGCATTCTGACCACTCAATACGACGTAGTATTAAATGGTTCTGAAATAGGCGGCGGTAGCATTAGAAATCATAAACCGGATGCCTTGGAAGCAGTTTTTGAAATAATGGGCTTTAAAAAAGAAAGAATAAAAGAAAATTTTGGCCACATGCTTGAAGCTCTCGGTTTCGGAGCGCCGCCTCACGGAGGAATTGCTTGGGGCTTAGATCGTTTGGTCACAATGCTCAATCATGAATCAAGCATAAGGGAAGTTATTTCTTTTCCGAAAACAGGCGACGCAAGAGATCTGATGATGGGCAGTCCCTCCGAACTGGAGAAAAAGCAATTAAAGGAACTTCATCTAAAAGTCGAGAAATAAGCATGCAATCAAAGCTGTATATCTTAGCAATGTCTTTGTCTGGTTTGGTTATTGTGAGTATTCTTTTTGTCATGGATTCTTCCCAAAAGAACAATCTTGCAAACGCCGAACCGGCCTTCAATAGTTATCAGGCCTATGTCCTTCCGGTATCCGAGCCAAGTTATTTCCCGATTTTTGATTCCGCTAAAGAAAAACCAGTGCTTGATGCCAAGGCGGGGCTGGTTTACGATACGCGGTCAGGAAGATTTCTTTTCACAAAAAATCCGAGAATAAAACTTCCCGTTGCTTCTTTGACTAAGATCTTAAGCGCGATTGTTGTGCTGGAAAATCTTAATACGAAGGAAACAGTGGTAATTCCGAAAGAGGTACTTAAGGTTGACGATGAAAAACAAAGCTTATATCTGAACGAAGAGATATCGGTTCAAAATCTTCTGAAGCTAATGCTTATAGAATCTTCCAACGATGCCGCTTACGCTCTTGCTTGGTATGCCAACAGTAAGGGAATTAATTTTGTGGACAAAATGAACGAGAAAGCTTTGTCATTAAGCATGAACGATTCTAATTTTCTGGATCCGGCCGGTTTGAACGACAGTGCTTATTCTACTGCCGAAGATTTGGTAAAGCTCATCAAGTATTCTTTGAAGTATAACTTGATCTGGGAGATTTTGACCGAAAAAAGCATTGTTGTGAGGTCCGTGGACGGAAAGATAGAGCATAAAGTTGAGAATACGGATCAGCTACTCGGGGTTATACCCGATATATTCGGAGGTAAAACCGGCAATACAGATAAGGCCTTGGGCTGTATGATATTGGTGGTGGATATTCCTGATAAAAATGATAAACTGATAAGCGTAGTGCTTGGTTCGCGGTCGCGTTTTGAAGATACCAAAACATTAATTGACTGGGTAAAAGGATCATACCGATGGGAATAGACTCTGAAGTTTTCTCAATTTTAAACGTAGTCAGAATATTCGTGGTCGCTACCGTGGCTTTTTTTATTGCCTTACTGATAACCCCGGTCTGGACCAAGATCTTATACAGATATAAATTAGGCAAGCAGGTGGTCCGGGTTGAAAATGCTCCGATATTCTCGGAGATGCACAAAAAGAAAGTAGGAACTCCGACGATGGGCGGAGTTATTATTTGGCTCACGGTCGCAGTCCTGGCTTTTTTATTCTGGGGTTTAGCCAAGTTTTATCCGGATTCTATTATTTCAAAATTGAATTTTCTTTCTCGCGGCCAGACATGGGTTCCTTTTGCGGCTTTGATTGCCGGCGCTGTTTTTGGTTTTATTGACGACCTGCTTGGGGTAATGAGGATAGGACCCGGAGGAGGGGGATTAAAAATGCGCGACAGGGTGGTTATGTATACTTTGGTCGGAGCGGGCGGAGCTTGGTGGTTTTATTATAAATTGGGCTGGGATTTTATAAATATTCCTTTTATGGGCGACTGGACCATGGGTATCTGGTATATTCCGTTCTTTATTTTTGTTATCGTGGCCAGCGCGTTCTCGGCTAACGAAACAGACGGGCTGGACGGACTTGCGGCTGGGATTTTTTTGACAATGTTCGGCGCCTACGCTGTGATTGCATTTGACCAGGGCAGGATGGACCTGGTGGTATTTCTTTCCGCTATCATGGGTTCTTTAGTAGCTTTTCTTTGGTTTAATATTTATCCGGCAAGATTTTTTATGGGAGATACCGGCTCCATGTCGCTCGGGGTTACTTTAGGCGTAGTGGCCATGCTTACAAATACCCCGCTTTTACTTTTGCCGATAGCCCTTATTTTTATAATGGAATCCGGTTCGGTAATTATTCAGCTTACTTCTAAAAAATTAAGGGGCAAGAAAATATTCTTGTCTACCCCCATTCACCATCATTTTGAGGCGCTGGGCTGGCACGAGACGCAGGTGACAATGCGTTTCTGGATGATATCGGCCGTCGGCGCGATAATCGGACTCATAATATTTCTTGTGGACAGTAAAATCCCGCCCCTCTTCAGATAAGTTTTAGTAGATATTGACACTTAATAAACCTTGTGTTGTGGTGTTTTATTCTTTTACAAACCACCAAGCGAGAGGTAAAATTAGGTCATGAAAATAAGAGAAAATCCGATATTGTATCTGGCCGGCAAGATGTGGCGATACTCGGAAGGAACAAGAAAAAATATCGTCTTGTTCTTTATCATGTTTGTCATAGCTAACTCGATAGAACTTCTTGAGCCGCTATTAGTTGCCAAAATAGTAAATACTATTCAAATTGAAGGTGTGACTCAAGACAACATTCTGCGTCTTTTTCTCTACCTGTTTGGTTTTCTGGGGATAACTTTATCTTTTTGGTCTTTTCATGGTCCGGCTAGGGTCATAGAAAACATCAATGCATTTAGGGTGGGCGTCAATTATACGAGGCGTCTTATAAATGGAGTTGTCGCTTTGCCGCTTGAGTGGCATACCGATCATCACTCCGGGGATACGATTGACAAAGTAGAAAAAGGCCGTGGAGGCATGGAAGGGTTTTCTGAGGGCACATTTGAGATCATCGCGCCCATGATAAAACTTATCGGAAGCTATATTGCTCTGGTCTACTTTAATATCCACGCAGCCTATATTGTTTTGGTCATGGTTATTCTGACCTTCGGCATAATTGTTAAATTTGACTACATTCTAACGGGCCAATATAAGGAGTTAAATAAGATCGGAAATAAAATATCCGAGAAAATATATGACGCAATAAGCAATATAACGACCGTGATAATACTAAGAGTGGAAAAAGTTGTTGCTAAATCTATTTTCGAGAAAATGATGTCGCCTCTCAAATTAATTAAGAAGAATTACAAATTAAATGAATGGAAATGGTTTCTTGTCAGTGTTTGTACTTCTTTAACAACCATTCTCGTTTTGGGATCTTATCTCCTCAGTCAATATTGGACCAAACAAGTTATCTTAGGCGGGAGTTTTATTGCGCTTTATGGTTATGTCGCTAATATCAATAATCTCTTTTTCAACTTTGCGGATTTCTATGGCCGGAAGGTTAGACAAAGAGCGTCAGTTGCTAATTCTGAAGAGCTATCCAAGGATTTTATAGACAAGTCCAACCTCTCAATGGAAATGCCTCAAAACTGGCGGGAACTTAAAATAGATTCTTTATCATTTTCTTATCACACCGAAGGGGAAAACGATGTTCATTTAGATGACGTATCAATGAGCATAAGAAAAAGAGAAAAAATAGCTGTAATTGGCGAGTCGGGAAGCGGTAAGACGACCTTGCTAAAAGTGATAAGAGATCTTTACCATCCGCAAAGCCTCAAGTTATATTTAGATGGAAAACTAATTTCGGAAGGTTTTCTAGGCATCAGTTCAAGTGTAGCTTTAATCCCTCAAGATCCTGAAATATTTGCCACAACAATATTAGAGAATATTACTATTGGTGTAGATCACGACCTGAACTTTGTTAAGAAATTCACGGATATGGCTTGTTTTACTGATGTTGTTGAAAAATTGCCCAAAAAATTCGATTCTTCAATTGTTGAGAAGGGTGTTAATTTAAGCGGCGGAGAAAAGCAGAGATTGGCTTTAGCAAGAGGACTGATGGCTTGTGAAGACAAGTCAATAATTCTTCTTGATGAACCGACAAGCAGTGTTGATTCAGCTAACGAATTGAAAATATACCAGAATATATTTAACGCTTTTCCGGACAAAGCCATACTTTCGTCCATTCACCGGCTTCACTTACTATCTCTTTTTGATACGATTTATTTGTTTAGAGATGGCAGGATAATTTCCTCCGGAACTCTAAATGAGTTATTAGACAAGTCAGAAGAGTTTAAGATTCTCTGGCAGAACTATCACGAGAGCAGTAACGTTTAAATCGAGTATTTAGTTCGGTTTTATATTGCGTTGATTCAAAAATTCCGCCACTGTTTAGGTAATTAAAAACCCGAGAAATTTTCTCGGGTCGTTTTTAAACATCTATAGCACCAGACTGGATCATAAAAAACTTTTTGTAATGTCCATCCGGAATCTGAATTAGATCTTCGTGGCTCCCTGTCTCTACAATTTTGCCTCTATCAAGAACAATAATTTTATCGGCATGAAGAATGGTTGAAAGCCGATGGGCTACCACAAAGGTTGTCCTGTTCCTGACCAGGTCTTTCAGTGAACTTTGAATAAGTTTTTCGGAAACAGAATCTAGTGCCGAAGTCGCCTCGTCCAGAAGGATAATCGGCCTGTCTCTCAAGATGGCTCGGGCTATGGCAACTCTTTGTTTCTGTCCGCCCGACAATTTAATACCCCGTTCTCCCACAAGAGTTCCAAAGCCAAGAGGGAGTTTGTTTAAAAACTCGTCAACGGCCGACATTTGAACAGCCCTATCAAGTTCCTCTTTTGTGGCAGAGAAGTTTGTATATTTTACGTTGTGTCCCAGAGAGTCGTTGAAAAGAAGTGAATCTTGGGATACGTGGGCAATCATGTTTCTTAAAGATCTTAAGTCTAATTCTTTTATATCAATATCGTCTATAAGGATTTGACCTGAACGAATGGGGTAATATCCCGAAACTAAATCTATAATACTTGTTTTCCCTACACCACTTTTACCGACGAAGGCAATCATTTCCCCCGGCTCCACAACAAAGCTAATATCGTCAAGAACAACATCTTCTCCGTTATAGCCGAAGACAACATTACGGAATTCTATGTGACCAGTAACCTTTTCAAGTTTTTGTTTGCCGGACCAGAGTTCAAATTCTGTCTTTTGGGTTGTAATCCTATTCGCCCTATCAATCGAAGCGAGCCCCTTTCTCAATGACCTGTATTGGGTGGCGAGACTAGCTAACGGAGTATAAGCCATATTTGCGTAACCAATGAACATGATGAATTCTCCGAAACTGATAACCTTTGAAACTCTTACCATGTATAACGCGGCGCAGAGTGTGGCCAGATATCCATACCGCATAAAAAATCTTTGCCACGATGACAAGCTTCTCCACATTGACGCATGAATCTTGTAGGTATCAAGCATGCTATTGAACCATCCGGCCGACTTTTCTTTTTCATATTTTTCGTTGCAGGATGATTTCACAAGAATTACATTAGTCATGTAGTCCCAAATATGACCCCATGCTTTATCTGACTTGATGTCAAATTTTTTCTGCCAAATAGTAATGCCCCGAGTTTTCTTTATTGTCACAAATCCAAATAGTATGATCTGCGCTAAAAGGATTGTTGCCAAATAAGGGTTAAGAAAGAAGATAAGAATTATCACTACAGCAAGGGATACAAGGTTTGGAAGACTTTGGAAACCAATATTTTCCAATATATCAAAAAATTTTTCACCTGCGTTTGCAAGTCGGTTCAGAACGGAACCAATCTTTTTTGAGTTGTGGTAACTCAAAGGGAGGTCGAGAAGGTGAGAAGCTTGATCAACAACAAAGTCTGCATAAACTCGCATGGTTAATACGTTAGAGACCCTCATTTTCACTCGGAGGATGAAAATATCCAGTGCATTTAGTAAAACAATTATTCCAACCAATATGGCTGTTTCTTTCCCCTTCTCACCTGAAACCGAGAAAACGTCTGTTAATCGGCCGGTCAGGTAAGGGTTCAGGAACTCAAGGGCATAGTAGATAAATGCCAGCAAAATTGCCCAAAACATCTCTTTTTTATACCAAAGGGCGTATTTCAGGACTACGTTGTAGCCCCTAAAAAGTCGTTTTTTCTTGCTTTTTCTTTGCATCTATCATCTCCTTGCAGAGAATTTTCAACGAACTTGGTATAAGATTATACATTATAAATCAAATTGCGTCAAATATAATTTCAAAATGGCTCCAGGTATAATATAATTAGACCAGATGAACAGAAAGTTATTAGCTATAATCTTGATTTTGATAGTTTTTGGACTGGTTGTTTTGTCTTCGGCCGGAATCGTAGACGGCCAGAAAAAATTCGGTTCGTCTTATTATTATTTAACCCACCAGTTGTTGTACGGAATCATACCCGGTCTTGTTGGGATGTTTATTTTTTCCCTGATAAATTACAGATTTTGGAAAAAAATTGCACTGTTTGTTTTGGTCGGTTCCTTGGCGCTGATGATAATGATATTTATGCCCGGTTTCGGGCATGGTTTGAAGGGGGCAACCCGCTGGATAAATCTGGGAGTATTGTCTTTTCAGCCGGCCGAGATACTGAAACTTTCTCTGATAATATATTTGGCGGCGTGGTTCGGGTCGAGGGACGAGAGGAGCAAAAAATGGTCTTATGGCACGGCGCCGTTTTTGATTGTTCTGTCTTTTGTGGCTTTACTTTTATTTCTTCAGCCCGACATCGGAACTCTAATAATCGTTTCTTTTATTTCTTTGGGGGTTTATTTTTTGGCTGGACCGAGCTACAAGCAGTTCGCGGGTATTTTACTTGTCCTAGTTCTAGGCCTGTCGGTCATAATCGTTGTCGAGCCATACCGCTTTGACCGGTTAAAATCTTTTTGGGACCCGTCCGTTGATCCGAGAGGAAGTTCTTATCAGATAAATCAGTCCTTGATATCGATCGGTTCGGGAGGGTTGTTCGGGGTCGGTTATAATAATAGTTCCCAAAAACAAGGGGGATTTTTGCCTGAAGTGATAGGCGACTCTATTTTTGCAATTATTGCCGAAGAACTGGGGTTGATTGGTTCAGCATTAACTGTCGGATTATTCGGAGTGTTGTGTTTCTTTTTGATTAATATTGCCAAAAATGCTTCTGACAAATTCGGAGCTTTACTTGTTATGGGAATTAATATTTGGATAATGTCCCAGGCCTTCGTGAACATAGCCGCTATTTCCGGTCTTGTGCCTCTGACAGGAATTCCTCTGCCGTTCATCAGTTATGGCGGTACTGCTTTGGTGGTTCTTTTGTCAGGAATGGGGATTGTGTTTAATGTTGCCAAAGACTGAGGTTTGTGTTATATATTGACGCGGTGTGTTCATTCAAAAAGGAAAGTTTTCAATGCCACAAGAACGGCCCCAGACATTTCCTGAAGGCGTAAATCCTGATTATGTTGAGCTGGTTGGCGGTGTTTATTATGACCTTTGTGTGCTTTGTCTTATCAATACGGGTGTTCGCACTGACTGTCCTGTTGAACAGCGGAAGCATTATGTTGAGGGGTCTGGCCAGTGTTGCGAAGGCTGCTATAGCAGAGCCTACTAAAATTAGTAGGCTTTTATTTTACCAAAAAACCGCTATTTAGCGATTTTTTGTAAGAGGCGAGTGGTGTTGGACTTGAGGCGACTGGATTTGTTTTTCTTGATAACCCCTGACTTTGCGGCCTTATCAAGTGTTTGGTAAACCTTCGGCAATATTTTTTTGGCTTCGTCTTTCTTGCCTGCAGCAACTAATTTCCGGAAATCCTTTACCGCGGCCTTATAGCCAACAATCTTCTTAAGGTTTCGGTCCCTCCTTGTTTTATTTTGTCTTAACGCCTTTTTGGCAGACTTTGTAATTGGCATATTTTATAACTTGTCTGCCCTCCGCTAACTTTCGTTAAGCGGTACGGGCCTTTCAGGTTCGTCCAATTTCTTCGTTAAAATCTCCGCTTGCTCTTCACCATAGTTCACTATGGCTCGTCGCAATGCTCAATTTTGCCTTGAACTTGGCCAAACAGACTGCGTTCTAATTAATTTATAAAAGCTTGATTATCTTACTATATTTAAGTAAGATACGCAAGGTTCTTGAAATAGAAGGTAATACAATGAAAACAGGACTGCTTACTTCCGCATCAAGTAAGGCAATGACCGGAATTGATAAAGTCTCCAAGGCTTTGATGAATGTTCCCCAGGAGGAATGGCTATTTGTTTTTAAACAAGCTCAGCATGTAGCCAGTACAAAGTTGGCAATGAAAGCCTTAAAGAGTCTTTATAAAAATTTATAGCGGGAAATAATCTCGCTTTTTGTTTAACTAATTTCCAACCTGGTCAAACTGGTCAAATGAGGCCACATACCTAAAACTAAAAAGCGAGACCCTAACCCATTAGAGGGACTTACGGAGTTCGACTGGAATGAGTACGAGGCAAAATTCCAGCAGGAATTTATGCCGTGCCCGAGAATGGGTTAGGGTTGAGCTTTAAATATTTTGGAACTAAACTGATTCGCTTTTCAGTTTTCTTATCTGTTCTCTCAATTCCAGTGCTCGTTCATAATCCATTTTTCGGATTGCTCTGTCCATTAGTTTCTGAAGCTGTTTCATGGCATTCTGTCTTGAGCCATTAGTGAAGAAGATTATTTCGCTATTATCGTCGCCATATTTTTGGACCTCCTTTTTGCTGATGGGCAGGTCAAAATTACCTATTTCTTTTATGATCGTCTGCGGGGTTATCCCGTTTTCCTTGTTATATTTTTCCTGTTTTTTCCGGCGTCTCTGTGTTTCTTTGACCGCAAAAT